>JBGSYQ010000064.1:0-82663 GCA_041750795.1 Pirellulales bacterium
TGGGCGCACGAAATTATTTCGGCGCTGGCGCGGCAGCAGCAACCCGATGGCTCGTGGCGCAATACGGCCGTCGACGTGCGCGAGGACGATCCGTTGGTGGCTACTCCGCTGGCGGCGTTGGCCATTGTGCGCTGCCGGGCGGCGCTGGCCGGCAGCAGCGCCGTGCCATAGCGGCCTGTTGCTGATCGCGACTGGTTTCGCCTGTAGCCGGTCGCTTCTCAATCGGTATAATGCGCCGCGTGGCGGTTCGATGAACTGCCGCTGCTCTCGGCCAATCCTACCGTGCTCAGGAGGTGCAGGATGAAGATGCGATACTGGCTCGCCGTGGCGCTTTGCTTCTCAACTTTGCCGGCATGGGCCGTCGACTGGCCACAGTGGCGAGGTCCGCAGCGCAACGGCATTTCGACCGAGACCGGCCTGCTGGCCGAGTGGCCGACCGAAGGGCCCAAGCTGCTGTGGCAGGTTAAGGCGATTGACGAAGGCTACTCGACGCCCGCAGTGGTGGGCGATCGAATCTATTTGCTCTCGAATAAAGGCATGGACGACGAGTTCGTGCAAGCATTGAGCGTCGCCGACGGGCAGCAACTGTGGTCCGTGCGGATCGGCAAAGTGGGACCCAACCAAGGACCGCAATACCCCGGAGCGCGATCGACGCCGACCGTCGATGGCGACGTGCTGTTTGCACTTGGCTCCGATGGCGATCTGGCCTGCGTAGAAACCAACGGCGGGCGACTACGCTGGCAGAAGAACCTGCGCAGTGATTTCGCCGGCACGCCGGGCAAATGGGCTTACTCCGAGTCGCCGCTGGTCGACGGCAACAAGCTGGTCTGCACGCCCGGCGGCAAAGAGGCCACGATCGTGGCGCTCGACAAGACCTCGGGCGAACTGATTTGGAAGTGCGCGCTGGAAGAGGGGGACGAAGCGGCGTACGCCTCGGCAATCGTGGTCGACGCCGCAGGCGTCAAGCAGTACGTGCAGTTTTTGCAAAAGGGAGTCGTGGGCGTGGATGCCAAGACTGGCCAGAAGCTTTGGCGCTATGAGAAAACCGCGCAGGGGAGCCCGGCCAACATTCCCACGCCGTTGGCGCACGACGCGTTCGTCTACAGCGCCAGTGGTCGAGGCGGTGGCGGATTAGTGGAATTGAAAACAAGCGATTCCGGCATCGAGCCCGCCGAGATCTATGCCGGACCCAAGCTGCCCACCAGCATTGGCGGCGCCGTGCGCATCGGCGACGCGCTGTACGGCACCAACACCGCCGGCCTGATGTGCGTGGACTTTGCCAGCGGAGAAGTGAAGTGGCAGGACCGGTCGGTTGGTCCCGGCGCGGTTTGCTTCGCCGAAGGAAGGATCTATGTCCACGGCGAGGAAGGAGACGTGGCGCTGGTGGAAGGCACACCGGACGCCTATCGCGAAAAGGGCCGCTTTGCGCCCCCAGATCAGCCGGAGAAAGGCCGAGCCAAGGCCTGGGCCTATCCGGTCGTGGCGAACGGCCGGTTGTATATCCGCGATTGGGGCACCTTGTGGTGCTACGACGTGTCGGCGGGCAAATAGCCGCGCGGCGACAGAAATCTGCTCGTGCGACCGCCTACCGGCGGTCACTTGCTCGTCGGCAACGGAAGGTTCCCCAGTGCGCTGATCGGAAACGAGTCGGAATCAGTCAGGTTGATCGGACCGCGCCCGCCATCGGAGGCGGCCACCAGCGCATCGACCAGATCCTGCAGCTTGCGCAGCCGCTCGACGACCGGCGCCAGCGGATCGTGCTGCGCATCCGTAGCGCGCTTGGTCAGTTTGGCCGCGCATTCGGCGACGGCCTCGGCGCCTTCGAGCAACCGCTGGCGATCCACGGTGTTCGGCTGCGGGGATTCGCCGGATTCCTCGGGCGGTCGCGCGGCGGCTACCTGCGTGCCGTACCAGCGCAACAGACTTCCTTGGCTCACCACGCCCACCGGCGCGCCGTCGCGGATGATGTACACCCGGCGGACCGTGACTCGGCTGAGAAACTCGCAAATAGCGTCCAGCGCCGTGTCTTCCTCGAACGCCACGAACGTGCGCTGCATGATGCGTTCGATCGGCGTGTTCCAGGCGTTGTGATTCGGCAGCACGCAGATCACGTCCTTTTCGGACAGCACGCCCACCAGTTTCCCCTGGGCATCGACCACCGGAGCGGAATTGACGCGTATGTGGCGTAAAAAGTCGGCGGCTTCGCCCACCGTGGACGTCACCGGCAGGGAGGCCACGGGCGTGGTCATTACCTGGGCCGCGCTCACTCCTTGGAACAGCGCACCGTGCTGCCGCACTTGTTCCAACGCGGCCCCCGATTCGCTCATGGCCGAGGCCACCATGACGCGATTGCGTCCCAGCTTCTTTGCCACAATCAGCGCCTGATCGGCGCGGTCGATAAGCTGCTCTGCGGAGTCCGCGGCCCCTGTCACCTGCGAGACGCCGATGCTGGCGGTGACCCGAACAGCACGCTCGCCGACGGTTACGACGGTCGACTCGATGGCATGGCGCGCGCGCTCCGCCCAGGCCGCCGCGACTTCCTCGTCGGCATCGGGCAACAGCACGCACAACTCCTCACCGCCATAACGGCAAAGGTAATCGGTGGCGCGGCAGTGCGCTTGCAACAGTTCGGCCAGTCGCTTGAGCACCATGTCGCCCGCCTGATGGCCCAGCGTGTCGTTGACGCGCTTGAAGTAATCGAGATCGACCATGGCGCACGACAAGGGCGTGTTCTTGCTGACGGCTCGACCCCATTCGAGCTTCAGGTGTCGCTGGAACGCGCGGCGGTTGAGCAGCCCGGTCAGAACGTCGGTGCGCGATACGCTCCAGCGTTCGGTCAGCGCCATGGCGCACTGCCGCACTTCGATGTTGTCGAACGGCTTCTTGAGGATCAGAAAGCGGTCGTTGCGGCCGAGCTTGCGGACCATTTCTTCCCACGAATAGTCCGAGTAAGCCGAGCAGATGACGACCAGAATCTCCGGGTCGACTTCCCAGATGCGACAGACCGTCTCGACGCCGTCCCAACCGGGCGGCATGCGAATGTCGACAAAGGCAACCGCGTAGGGTCGCCCCTCTTGCATCGACCGCTGCACCAGCTCAAAGCCCTGCTGGCCTTGCATGGCGCTCGACAGGTCAAAGCCTTCCCATTCGATGCCGTTGGCTGCGTCGTCGCCGAACAACTCCGCGGCGGCGCGGCTGACGGCCAAGGCGGCCGGCAGTTGCTTGCCGAGGATCTTACGATAGTCCTCGTGAATCGCCTCCTGATCGTCGATCAACAGGACGCGGTAAGGGGCGCGAGTGCTCATACGGCGATTTCCGCGGGAACGTAGGGCAATTCCAATATCAGCGTGGTTCCCTGGCCGGGCCCGTCGCTACGGGCCACCAGCGAGCCGTTCAGTTCGCGGGCCGCGTTGGCACAACTGTGCAGCCCGAATCCATGGCCTTGCTTCTTGGTGGTAAAGCCGTGCGAGAAAATGCGGGTGAGGTTCTCCTTGGGCACTCCCACGCCGTTGTCGATCACCTGGATCTCCAAGCGATCCTTGTCCTTGACGCGCGTGCGCAGCGTGAGTCGTCGCTCGGCTTGTTGCGGAAACTCGGCCATGGCGTCCTTGGCGTTCTTGATCAGGTTGACCAGAATCTGCAAGACCTTTTGGGTATCGAGGCGAACACTGGGAATGTCTTCGTAGTCGAATTTGACGGCAATGTTGTGCCGTTCCAGCGAGGCGGAATTGAGCTTCATCGCGTCATCGAGCACCGTGGTGATATCGACGTCCTCGACCACCCCGGCCACGCCGGCGTACGATTGCTGCGTGGAGACGATGGTCTTGATGTGGTTCACCTTGCTGGCGAGCAAATCAAGCTCCTTAAGTACGTCGGTGCGTTCATCGGTCAAGTGCGAGGCCAGCAGCTTGATGAATTCGGGCAGCCGCCGCCCCTTGGGGTCGGTCGTGATGAATTGGCCCAAATCGGCGCTGTGTGCCTCCATCAAGTCTACGGCGCGAACCAGCTCCGTGACTTTGGATTGGCGAATTCGGTCGGACGCCAAAGTAGCGGAAACATTGATACTATTGAGCACGTTTCCCACGTTATGCAGCACCCCGGTGGCAATTTCGGCCATTCCGGCACGGCGTGCCGAAATCAGCAGTTCCTGGTGGGCGGTGGCCAGTTCCTGCTGGGCACGCTTGCGCTCCGAGATCTCGCGGCTGAGGTCCTGGTTCGCCTGGGAGAGTTGGGCGGTGCGTTGCTGGATTTTCAGCTCCAGATCGTCCTGCGCCCGTTGAATGGCGGCTTCGCCCCGCTGGATTTCCTCGAGCATGACATTGAACTGGTCGTACAGAATGCCCAACTCGTCGTTGGCGACCTTGCTGACGCGAATCGAATAATCGCGCTCGACCGAGATCCGCTCGGCGGCTTCGGCCAGCTTGAGAATCGGCACGGAGATCACACGCTGCAACCGCGACGACAGCAACAGCGACGCCGCCAGCGAAACCGCCATCACCACGGCGGCGATATTCACGTAACGCCACATCTGGTCGTCCAACTCCTTCATGCTGGCGTGGACGTAGATCGTGCCGATTGTCTGCCCGTTGAAGTCGATCTCGCGCGTTACGTCGAGGTGGCCGTCGGACGTGAACTCGTAGCCGACCTGCTTGGGAGCCGACGGCAACAGCGGCGGTTGTTCGCCGCGATAGTAGGCCGCGAAGACTTTTCCCTTGGCGTCGTAAATGCACGCCAACTCGACGGCCGGCTGCTGCTTGAGCGACATCAGAAGCTCGGCGGCGGTATTCGCATCGTCGAAGTTAAGTGCGGCCGTGCTGTTGGATCCCAGCACCTGCGTCAAGGTGGCCATCTGGCTGACCGTAGAAGCGCGGATCATGCGCACGTCGTTGACGACAAAGGCGATACACGACAACAACAGCGCCACTCCGCTGGCCAATAGCACCAGCACGGTCAATTTGGTGTTGATGGCGAGATCTTTAAACGATTTCATGGGTGCACCTTGCCGTTGACGACTTACTTCACGATGCGAGCCAAGGCGAGCAGCTTCGCGCTGATCTTCAAGTGCTGCTGCCTGGCCGCTTCGAGATTGACTTCAAAGCGAATCTTGTTGGACTCGATGTAGAAATTCACGCAGCCACCCTGCTTGGCAAACCCGGCGGTGTCGCCGACCGTGAGCACGGGCAATCCACGCAACCGCTCGATCACCTGGCGAGACTGCGAAGCGCTGACATTGCGCGCCACGAACAGGATTTGGCAGGGGCCGACGCTTTCGGCCGAAGCGAACGAGCGGATCTCGATGCGGCGCCCGGCAATCGTCTTCGTTGCCGCGATCTCGTGGAGCATCGTATCGAGCGGCGCGGTGCCCAGCACTCCGATGACGAACGGCTGTTGAGCGTCGCCAAAGGCCTCTTCCGGCCACTCGACGTAGCCGCCGAAGTTGTAGAGGAACAGGGCCTTCAGCGGATACTCGCGGTTGATGAAGCCGTCCCCCTGCCAGGACCAGGCAAACGACGACAAGCCACTCACGGCCATCGCAATGGCCAGCAGCCAAAGGCCGGCCACGCGGCGCGCACCTGCCGCGCAAAACACGCGTGCGTGCTTCGTCGTGCGGCCTGCGGTCGTAGTGGCTGGAAGGTTCACGTTTAATTCGATTTGCGAGAACCCCTCTCCCTAACCTCTCCCGCAAGGGGCCGGCGGTTGGCGGAGAAGTTGTTCTTCGGCGAATCCTTGCTCTGCAGGTGCTAGTGGCTCCAGGCGACGCCGGCGTAAACGCCGCGGCGCACTTGCGTGTCTTCCATTCCCAATTCGAAGTCGGTGTACTCCAGGTGATGGCCTTGCAACAGGTTCTGTCCCACCAGGCTGATCTCCAGATTGTTGTTGGGACGCCACGCCAGGCGGAGGTCCATCTCGATGTACTTGGGGACGAACGTCTCACCCTCGATCCGCACGCTGTCCATATAGCGGCCGATCATATCGAACTGCCAGTCGTCGGTGAGATTCCACGACGACCGCAGGTAGATGTTGTTGTGTGCAGTGCTGCCGTTGTACTGGGCGATGAAAAACTCGGAAGTAGACGGACCCGAGGCATTTGCCTCGAACAGCGAGTACGAGCCGAACAGTTGCCAGTCCTTGCGCACTTGCCAGGTGGCAGTCAGCTCCGCGCCGCCGGTAACGGCGCTCACGTTGTTCTGCAGCTCGACAGGTATCGCGAACAGACCGCCGCCGATCGGCATCGGCGCCCCGGGAGCGCCGAACCCGCGCAGCGCTCGATAGTCGTTCATGTATCCGGCTATGTCCCAACTGAAGCTGTCGACCGGCTGCGCGCGATAGCCCAACTCGTAGGAGACGACCGTCTCGGGCCGGAAACCCGGGTCGCCGTCGAACTGGACGAACAGACCGGGCAGCGGCCCGCGCGTGCGCAGTTGGATGCCCGTGTCAAAGCGCGTGGGATTCCGTACGGCGCGCGACACGGCCATCCACAACGACTGCCGTTCGCTCGGCTGAATCAACAGCCGCGCCGTCGGCTCCGGCTGGAACTTTCCGAACGTGTTGTATTCCAGGCGGCAGCCCAGCGTGAAATACATGTAGTCTTCGATCAGCGTCATCTCATCCTGGGCGAACACGCTGGCCCACTGGGTGAGAAAGTCGTTGGGAATCAACTCGAACGAAAAGCTGCCACGCTCGAAATCCTGGTTATGGCGGTAATTGGCGCCGGCAATGAACCGGTGATACTCGGCCGGGCTCCAGCGATACTGAAAATCGAGGTCCCACATGTAGCGATCTTCGGCCCAGGCCGGCTGATGCCGCCGCCTGGCCAGGTAGTACGTCTGGAACTGCCAGCCCGTGTCTTCATCCAGGTTGCGCGCCCAGCGGAACTGAATGTCGCCGCCCGAGACGTGTACCATATTGTCTTCTACTGCGCGAAACGGCGGGACCGGGATCGTGTTGTTGAGTCGTTCGCCGTCGTAGCCGTTGTAGATGTCGCCGATGACCGTGACCGTGTCGTCCTTGTTGGGCGTGTAGTCGGTGCGGAATCCGAAACGCTGCTGGCGCCAGCCGTCGGGCACGAACTCGTCGCCGCTCCAGTTGCGGTTGCGGTCAAACTGCTTGCCCCACACGCTATAGGTCGTGGCGTCGCTGACGCGGCCACCGAACCGCACCGTATTGAAATCCTGCTCGTAGTTGCCGCCGCCCGAGTGGACGTAGGCGCCTTGCGTCTGGCTGGTGCTCTTGGTGATGATGTTGATCACGCCGTTGACGGCATTCGAGCCCCAGGCGGTCGTGCCGGGGCCGCGGATGACTTCGATGCGCTCGATGTCCTCGAGCACGACGTCCTGAATGTCCCAGAACACGCCGCCGAACGTGGGCGTGTAGACGACTCGTCCGTCGATCTGCACCAGCAGCTTGTTGGCAAATCGGCCGTTGAATCCGCGGGCGCTGATGGCCCAGGTGCTGGAAGTGATTTTGGCCACCGTAATGCCCGGCGCCATGCGCAAGACTTCTGGAATGCAGCGAGCTCCGCTGCGCTTGATCATCTCGGGCGTGATCACGAAAACGGCTGCCGGCGAGTGGCCGACCGTGCTCTCCTGGCGGTCGACCGTGGTGACCACCTGGTTCATGGCGGGCACGACCACATCTTGCTTGATCAGGTCGTCAAGCTTCATGTCGGGGTTCAAGCCGCCGCCCGTCGGCCCCTGTTGCTGCGCCTCGGCCGTTGTGCCTTGGCTGGCAGCGGGCGCAGCAAGCTGCGCGTCCTGGCCGCGTGCCGCGGCCGAGATCAAGGCGCATATCAGCAGCATTCCAATGGCGTTGCCGACCAATCGCCTGAGCACTATCAAGGCTATCTACCAGTTAACAGGCTGCGTATGCGGACCAATCAAAGCCCGCTTTTGCGCATGCCGAGCGCCAAGCGCGACTTGCGCGACGGAAAGAGCGTGGGGTGTATCGATGTCAGCACGGCGCGCGTGCGGAATGCCGGCAGGCAACCGACGCGCCCCGGCCAAGGGTCATGGCGTGGGGACGCAGGGGATGAACGGCGATGACCGGCTTCGCGGGATCGACGGGAATGGCGCCGGTAACCTGTCCCGATATCATGCAGTGACGTCGTGAGGTATCGGGATGCCTCTGGCGCGCACTTAAATCCCGATTTTCCAGTCGCGCCAGTTTGCCTCGACATGCGCTTCGCGTAACGCAGCAAGCCTGCGCTGGCTTTGCCGGCTGTAATTACACGCGCAGAACTGCACACGATGCGCGGCATCGTCCAATTGCACAGACAGGGTAACCCTGGCAGAGACTGACGCCCGCCTCCAGCCCTTTTACTAGCTAGAACCGGCTTTGGCCTTGGCACGCGCTCGCCGCGGGCGCACCCCGTCGTTCAGGTCGGTGGCCGGCGGGCGCCGGTCGGCATTGGGCTGGGGCATCGGCGCCGAAACCGACTGCCGCCAGGCGACCAGTTTTTCGTGCAACTGCCTGGTTCTGTCCGGCAGTTCGGCCGCACGATTCACTCTCTCGCCGGGATCCTCGCTCAGATTATAAAGCTCCAGCCGCCCGTCCTCGAAGAACTCCAGCAGCTTCCAATCGCCCCAGCGAATGGCTCCGGCGGGCGTGGTTCTCCAGGTCCCGCCCGCGGAACCCAGATAGCCGGGGAAGTGCCAGTACAGCGGCGCTCGGTCGGCCGCGGCTTCGTTCGGCGTCACCAACAGGCTGGCATAGCTGTGGCCATCGAGCGTGTATGCCTTGGGCGCGATGGCGCCGGCTACGTCCAGCAGCGTCGGATAAAGATCGACGGAGTTGATGGGCGCCTGGCACGTTTGACCCGCGGTGATCTTACCCTGCCAGCGGAAAAAATACGGTACGTGTACACCGCCCTCGTACAGCATGCCCTTGCCGCCGCGCAGCGGAGCATTGTCGGTGATGTCTTTGGCTTGCACCCCTTCGCGAACGTATCCCCCAACGCCGCCGTTGTCGCTGGTGAAGATCACCAGCGTGCTGCCTGCGAGTTGAAGTTCGTCCAGCGCGGCGACGACGCGTCCGACGCTCTGATCGAGGCTGGCAATCATCGCGGCATACACCGGGTTGCCGTGTCCGCCCGCGGCCGGCTTGGTTTGGTACCGGCCGATCAAGTCCGCCTTAGCCTCCAGCGGCGTGTGAACGGCAAAGTGCGGCAGATACAGGAAGAACCGCTGGTCCTTGTGGCGGTGGATAAAGTCGACGGCCCGATCGGTAAGAAAGTCGGCCAGGTATGCGTCGGCGTCGTGCTCCGTCTGGGGATTGGTGGCAAAGTTGAAGTGGCGACCCGACGAGATGATCGCCTCATCAAAGCCGCGTTTGCTGGGATGATGCTCGGGATCGTTGCCCAGATGCCATTTGCCGAACATGCCCGTGGCGTAGCCGGCTGCTTTGAGCGACTGCGCCAGCGTGATTTTGTCGAGCGGCAAATCGGCGACGTTTTCGGCGGGGCGCAAGGGACGGCTTTGCCAGTCGAACCGGTCGATGCTGCCGACCGTGTAAATGCCGGTGCGCGGCCCGTACTGCCCGCTCAGCAGCGCCGCCCTGGTAGGCTGACAATTGGGACCGCACGTATAGCCGTTGGCAAAGCGCACTCCCTCGGCGGCCAGGCGATCGATGTGGGGCGTCTCATAGTAGCCGCTGCCCGTGCAGCCGAGATCGGTGAAGCCCAGGTCGTCCGCGAGGATGAAGACGATGTTCGGGGGTTGCTCGGCGGCACCTGCGGTGTGAAAAGCGAGCAGCGCGGCCGTTGCGGCGGCATAGCGAAGGGCGTGCAGCATCGGAAAATTATCCGCTTGGGCATGAGTCGAGTTTGCCTTGCCAGCCGGCGCTCGCCGGGCGTCTCAGGCTACCATGGCGGAGGGAGCGCGACCACCGGGCCAAGCCGGTTCGAATGCGGATGCGACCTACTTGACCGTGCTCGTGCGACGAGGCTATAGTGCAGGCTGACTGACTGGTCAGTCCGCATCCCACCTGATGGTGCCTTATGGCCCGCGGCACCGAAAACCGCCCCAAAAAACCCGCCGGCGAAGCCCTCTGGACCCTCCGCAAGGAAGAGATCCTCACCGAAGCTGCGCGCCTGTTTGCCGAACGCGGCTACTCCGAGACCGACACCCAACTGCTGGCCGAAACCATCGGCGTCGGCAAGGGCACCGTCTATCGATATTTCCCCAGCAAGCGCGAGCTGTTTCTGGCCGCCGTCGATCGCGTGATGCGCATGTTGCGCCAACGCGTCGACCTGCGCGTCGAAGGCGTCGAGGATCCGCTGCAGCGCATCGAACGCGGCGTGCGCGAATTCTTGTCCTTTTTCGCCGAACATCCCGCCTACGTCGAGCTTCTGATTCAGGAACGGGCATTGTTCAAGGACCGCAAGCTCCCCACGTTCATCGAACATCGGCAGATGAACCTGCAGCGCTGGCGCGACATGTACCGCGACCTGATCGCCGACGGACGCGTACGCGATATCCCGCCCGAGGGAATCACCGACGTCGTCGGCAACTTGCTCTACGGAACCATCTTCATGAATTATTTCAGCGGCCAGGTGGAATCGGCCGAGAAGCAGGCTCGCGAACTCACCAACATCCTGTTCAACGGCATTCTCACGGCGCAGGAACGAGCGCGCCGAGCGAGCGAGACGGCCGAGCAATCCACCGAGGCGCCGACGCACGATGCATAAGCGAAACCTGGCAATGATCGCCATTGGCCTGCTATGGGTATGCGGCTGTGCCGAGCAACCGGCCGGCCCCCAGGCCAATCAGCATGCGCCACCGCCCCTGCCGCCGCCCGAAGTACTGGTCGATGTTCCGACCAGCGGCGACGTCGTCGACTACGAAGACTTCACCGGGCGGACCGCCGGCACGCGAATGATCGACATTCGCGCACGGGTCACCGGCTATGTCTCCAAGATCAACTTTCGCGAACTGGAGGGTCGCGACGTCGAGAAGGGCATGGTGCTCTACGAAATCGACCCGCGCCCCTACCAGGCCGAGGTCGCCCGGGCAAAAGCTAACTTGTTACAGGCCAGTTCAAAGGCCAAACGCCTCGATCTCGATTTTCGCCGCGCGCAGCAACTGGTGGAGAGCAAGGCCCTCACGATCGAGGCCTACGACTTGATCGCCGGCGACCGGGCCCAGGCCCAGGCCGCCGTGGCAATCGAGCAGGCCAATTTGCAGTTGGCTGAGTTGAATCTCAGCTTTTGCAAAGTCGTCGCACCGATCTCGGGCCGCATCGGCCGCACGCTGGTCGACGCCGGAAACGTCGTCAAGGCCGATGAAACCTCCTTGACGACGATCGTGCAGATCGACCCGATCTTCGTCTACTTCGAAGTCGACGAACGCTCGCTGCTGCGAATTCGCCGCTATCTGGAGGAAGGTCGACTGAACTCATCCGACGGCACGGGCGTGGACGTGATGATGGGACTTGCCGACGACGACGGGCATCCGTACGCCGGTTACGTGAACTTTCTCGACAATCAACTCGACGCCGGCACCGGCACGCTGCAGGTGCGCGGCATATTTCGCAACCCGGGCCACACGCTGCGGCCAGGGCTGTTCGTGCGCGTGCGACTGCCGATCGGCCAACCGTATCGCGCCCTGTTGGTCGCCGAGGAGGCGCTGGGCACCGACCAGGGGCAGAAGTACGTTTACGTTGTCGATGATGAAAACAAAGCGCAGTATCGCCGCATCGAGATCGGCAAGCTCCAGGACGGACGGCGTGTCGTGCTCAAAGGGCTCGAGGCCGGCGAGCGCGTGGTCGTCAGCGGATTGCAGCGCGTTCGCCCGGGAGCTAGCGTGCAGCCGAAAATGATCGAAACAGCCCAGCATCAGCACGCGGCCGGGGACGGACCGGCAGACGTGGCCGAGGCGCCGACCGAAACCAACGTGTTGCCCGCGAAAACGCGTACGCCGGCCGAACGATCGGAAGCAGCGCGAACCGCGCCGCGCCCGGCACGCGAGTCGGCGGCGGGATCTCCCTTGGCCCGGTAACGCTCCGACGCGCAACGTTTCGCCCACGAAAGTGAATCGGCCGTGATTGCTCGGTTTTTTGTCGATCGTCCGATCTTTGCCTGCGTGCTGTCGATCGCCATCACGCTGGCCGGCGGCATTGCCCTGGTCAACTTGCCGCTGGCGCAGTTTCCCAACATCTCGCCGCCAAACGTGGGCGTGCAATGCGTCTATCCCGGCGCCAATGCCGAGGACGTGGCCGGTGCCGTCGCCGCGCCGATCGAGCAGCAGATCAACGGTGTCGAGGGCATGCTCTACATGTCGTCGAGCTGCACGAACGACGGCCAATACAGCTTGAACATCACCTTCGAGCACGGCACGAACCTGAACGTGGCCCAGGTGCTGGTGCAAAACCGCGTGGCCTTGGCCATCCCCTCGCTGCCCGACGCCATCAAGCAGCGCGGCGTCACCGTGCAAAAGCGCTCGCCCGACGTGTTGATGGGCGCCGCCCTCATGTCGCCCAGCGGCCAGTACGACCAGCTATACCTGAGCAATTATGCCAAAACGCGCATTCGCGATGAACTGATGCGCTTGCCGGGAGTGGCCGACGTGCGCCTGTCGGGACAGCGCGATTACGCCATGCGCGTGTGGCTCAATCCGGAAACGCTGGCGGCGCGAGACCTGACAGCCGGCGACGTGGTGCAAGCCATCCGCGATCAGAACAGCGAAGTGGCCATCGGCACGATCGGCGCTCCGCCGCTCAACGAAGACCAGGTGTTCGCGCGCACGCTCTCGGCGTTGGGCCGGCTGGAAACCGTCGAGCAGTTTGCGGACATCGTGCTCAAAGCGTCCGACGACGGACGCATCGTGCGGCTCAAGGACGTCGCACGAGTGGAGCTGGGTTCCGACAACCAGGACGTCAGCGTGCGCTACAACGGCCACGAGGCCGTCTTTCTGGTCGTCACCCAGATGTCGAGCGCCAACGCGCTGGACGTGCACGAGGCTGTTATCGACAAGATGAACGAGCTGCAACGGGATTTTCCTGAAGGGATCATCTGGACCATCAATTTCGACACCACGGTCTATACCAGTGAATCGATCCGCGAGGTTTTCAAGGCCCTGCGCGACGCCATCGTGCTGGTGGCCATCGTGGTGCTGGTGTTCCTGCAAAACTGGCGGTCCGCCATCATCCCGCTCGTGACGGTGCCCGTGGCCGTGGTGGGGACGTTCGCGGCCATGCTGGCGTTCGACTTCAGCTTGAACAACCTGACGCTGTTCGGGTTGGTGCTGGCAATCGGCATCGTGGTGGACGACGCGATCGTGGTGGTCGAGGCGGTGGAACATCACATCGCCGCCGGCAAGTCGCCGCGCGAGGCCACGCTCGTAGCCATGCGGCAGGTGTCCGGGCCGGTTGTCGCGGTAGGGCTGGTGCTCAGCGCGGTGTTCGTGCCGTGCGCGTTCGTGAGCGGCATCACCGGGAAGTTCTTTCAGCAATTCGCACTGACGATCGCCGTGTCGACGATCATCTCGGCGTTCAATTCGCTGACGCTCAGCCCGGCATTGTGCGCGCTGGTGTTGCGTCCGCGCGGCTCGAAGCCGACGCCGCCGTTTCCCTGGCTGGCGTTTGCCGTGGCCGGCGGCTGGCTGGGCTGGGTGATGCTGCCCGAGCTTGCCGCCGATCGCCTGGGCATCGACTCGACCTCGTCCGCGTGGACCCGCGGGATCATGTGCGCCGCCGGAACCGTGGTCGGCGCCCTGGTGAGCTGGCCGGTGAATCAGATCTTGCGGGCCGCGTTTCGGCTGTTCAACTACGGATTCGATGCTTTCACCACGCTCTATCTGTGGATCGTGGGCAAGTTGCTTTACGTCACGGTGTTGGTGTTGGTCGTGTATGGCGGACTGCTGGCCGTTACGTACGACAAGTTCGCCAGCACCCCCAAGGGCTTCATCCCTCAGCAGGACATGGGCTATTTGCTGGTGACCGTGCAGTTGCCCGACTCGGCCTCGGTCGAACGGACCGCCAGGGTCATGCGGCAGATCGAAGCCCAGGCGTCGGCCATTCCCGGCGTCCACCACGTGACGGCCATTTCGGGCGAGTCGTTCGCCACCGGGGCCGCCGGGTCCAACTTCGGCTCGATGTTCGTCGGCTTCGATCCCTACGACGAGCGCCGCGAGCAGAGCCGCTCGAGCGGCGCCATCGTGGAAAAGCTGAAGCTAGGCTTCGAACTAATTCCCGACGCCAAGGTGCAGGTGTTTCCACCGCCCCCCATGCGCGGCGTGGGACGTGCCGGCGGCTTTACGCTGATGGTCGAGGATCGCAGCGCCCTGGGCTCCGACACGCTGCAAGCGCAGACCGAGGAGCTCGTCGCACGGGCCACCGAGCACCCCAGCCTGACGAACTTGTTCTCCGTTTTTCGGGCCAACGTGCCGATGCTCGAAGTCGATCCGAGTCCGCGCGAAGTGGCGATGAAGCGCGTCAATCTGCGAGACTTCGCCGAAACGCTGACGGTCTTCCAGGGATCGCTGCACGTCAACGACTTCAATCTGCTGGGACGCACCTGGAAAGTGATCGTGCAGGCCGAGCATGCATTTCGTGACGAAGTCGAGGACATCGCCCGGCTCAAGGTTCGCAATGCCGAAGGCGCGATGGTCCCGCTCGGCTCGCTGGCCACCGTGAAGCAGGTCAACGGGCCGCTGGTGGTGAACCGTTACAACATGTACCCGGCCGCATCGATCACCGGCGCGGCCCAGCCGGGCACCAGTTCCGGCGATTCGCTCAAAGTGATGGAACAACTGGCCACGGCCACGCTGCCGTCGACGATGGCGTTCGAGTGGACCGAGCTGGCGTACTTGGAATTGAAGGCCGGCAACACCGCCATGGTGATCTTCGGCTTCGCCGTGGCGATGGTGTTTCTGGTGCTGGCGGCCCAATACGAAAGTTGGTCGTTGCCGCTGGCGGTGATCCTGGTGGTGCCGATGTGCCTGTTGAGCGCCATCATCGGCGTCAACCTGGCCGGCCAGGACATCAACATCTTCACTCAAATTGGCTTCGTCGTGCTGGTGGGGCTGGCCAGCAAGAACGCGATTCTGATCGTGGAATTCGCCAAGCACATGCGCGAAAACGGCGAGTCGCGCCGCCATGCCACGCTCGAAGCGTGCCGACTGCGCCTGCGGCCCATCATCATGACGTCGTGCGCGTTCATCTTGGGCGCCGCGCCGTTGATGATCGCCCACGGTGCGGGGGCGGAAATGCGACAAACGCTGGGCACGGCCGTGTTCAGCGGGATGGTCGGCGTGACGCTGTTCGGCATCTTTCTCACGCCGGTGTTCTTCACCACCATCGACTGGCTGGGCGGAACGCGAATGTTTGCCTCGCGCCTGGCACGGCGCGGCGCCCAGCTTTCACTCGGCCTGCTCACCTTGCGGCCGATACGACGATTGCGCGAAAAGCTGTACAAGCCATCGCCACCCCACTACAAACCGCCTGCGCGCCGCGAGCGCGTCACCCACGAGTAGAACTCGCCGTGTTCTCCAACTTCTTCATCAGCCGTCCGATCTTTGCCAGCGTGATGTCGATCGTCATCACGCTGGCCGGCGGCATTGCGCTGTTCACGCTGCCCATCGCGCAATACCCGGAGATCGCGCCCCCCACGGTCGAAGTCTCCGCGTCCTATCCGGGCGCCAACGCGCGCGTGATGGTCGACACCGTGGCGGCGCCGATCGAAGAGCGGGTCAACGGCGTGGAAGACATGCTCTACATGTCGTCGCAGTGTACCAACGACGGGACGTATACGCTGACCGTGACCTTTGCCAACGGCGTCGATCTGAACATGGCACAGGTGCTGGTGCAAAACCGCGTGGCGCTGGCGCAACCAATCTTGCCGGAGCTGGTACAGCGGCGCGGCGTGAGCGTCAAGAAAAAATCGCCCAGCGTGTTGATGATCGTCAACCTGTTCTCGCCCGACGATTCACGCGACAGCCTGTACCTGAGCAACTATGCGACCATTCAACTGAAGGACGAATTGTCGCGCGTGCCGGGCGTCGGCGATATCACCTACCTGGGCCAGCGCAACTACAGCATGCGACTCTGGCTCGACCCGGAAAAAATGGCCTCGCGCAACCTGTCGGTCGCCGACGTCACCACGGCCATCGAGCAGCAGAACACGCAAGTCGCAGCCGGGCAAGTCGGTCAGCCGCCGGTCAATACCGGGCAGGTGTTCCAGTTCACCGTCAGCACCATGGGACGCCTGGCCGATCCCGACGAGTTCGCCGACATGATCTTGAAGACCGATGCCAGCGGCCGCCTGGTGCGCCTGCGCGACGTGGCGCGGATTGAACTAGGCGCCGAGGGCTACGACCAGACCTGCCGGCTCAACGGCATGCCATCGGTGGCGCTCTCGATCTATCAGTTGCCTGGCTCCAACGCGCTGGAAATCGCCGAGCAGGTCAAGGAAAAGATGGTCGGCCTGAAGGCGCGCTTTCCCACCGGCGTCGACTACGCCATCGTCTACGACACGACGCCGTTCATCACCGAGTCGATCAACGAAGTGTTCAAGGCGCTGCGCGATGCGATCGTGCTGGTGGCGATCGTGGTGCTGGTGTTTCTGCAAAACTGGCGCTCGGCCATCATCCCCCTGGTGGCCGTGCCGGTGGCGATCGTCGGCACGTTTGCCGTGATGGCGGCCATGGGCTTCAGTCTCAACAACTTCACGCTGTTCGGGTTGGTGCTGGCCATCGGCATCGTGGTGGACGACGCCATCGTGGTGGTGGAGGCCGTGGGCTATCACATCGAGCACGGGCTGTCGCCGCGCGACGCCACGATCCGAGCCATGAGCCAGGTGTCCGGGCCGGTGATCGCCGTGGGCCTGGTGCTCAGCGCCGTGTTCGTGCCGTGCGCCTTCATCACCGGCATCATGGGGCAGTTCTTCCGGCAGTTCGCGCTGACGATCGCAGTATCGATGGTGATCTCGACGATCAACTCGCTGACGCTCAGTCCCGCGCTGACGGCGCTGTTGCTACGCCCGCGCGAAAAGGGCTCTGGACCGCCGTTGCCTTGGCTGGCATATGTTCTGGTCGGCGGTTGGCTGGGCTGGGAATACGTTTCCCCCTGGTTGATTGCGGGCGGCCACCTCGCCTGGATCGCACCGGACCACATGCCCTGGGTGGCCATGCTGCTGGCAGCGGCGGCCGGCGGCATCGTGAGCTGGCCCGTCAATCAAGTGTTGCGGTTGGTGTTTCGGACGTTCAACCTGGCGTTCGACGTTTCCACCAACGTCTACTTGTTCTTCGTCGGCAAAATGCTGCGCGTCAGCCTGCTGGTGCTGGTGGTGTATGGCGGCCTGCTGTATCTGACGTATACGAATTTTCTTGCCGCGCCAAAGGGCTTCATTCCCACGCAGGACAAGGGGTATCTGCTCGTCAATCTGCAATTGCCCGATTCGTCCAGCGTGACCCGCACCGAAGAGGCCATGCGCCGCGTCGAGGAAGTCGTGCGCACGTCGCCCGGCGTCAAGCATACGGTTTCGATCTCCGGCCAGTCGATGCTGTTGGGCGCCAACGCTCCGAACTTCGGCGCCATGTACATCATGCTCGACGACTTCCACCACCGCCTGGCGCCGGAGCTTTCGGCCGATGCACTGGCGGCCCGCTTGCAACGCACGCTGCAAGCCCAGATCGTCGACGGGTTGGTGAACGTGCTGGGAGCGCCGCCGCTGGAGGGTCTGGGTACGTCCGGCGGATTCAAATTGATGATCGAAGATCGCGGCAACACCGGGCTCGACGCGCTGCAGGAGACGGCCGACCGTGTCGTGGAGGCGGCCGAGCAGGCGCCCGAGTTGTCCAATCCCTTCACCAGCTTCCGCGCCCAGACGCCATGGCTCTATCTCGACATCGATCGCACCGAGGCCAAGGTGCTGGGCGTGCCCATGGCCGAGGTCTTCAACACCTTGCAGGTCTATCTGGGATCGCTGTACGTCAACGACTTCAACCTGTTCGGGCGCACCTGGCAGGTGAACGTGCAGGCCGACCGGCATTTTCGCGAGCAGATCGAGGATCTCAAGCAACTTCGCGTGCGCAACGACCGCGGACGCATGGTGCCCTTGAGCGCGTTTGCATCGGTGCGCGAGGTGACCGGCCCGGTGCTTATCGCGCGGCACAATCTCTACTCGGCGGCGCCTGTCATCTGCAACGCGGCTCCCGGCGTCAGTTCGGGCCAGGCCATCGAGCGATTGGAAGACGTGGTCCAACAGCAGCTCAATTGGTCGATGCGCTACGAATGGACCGAGTTGGCCCTGCTGCAGTTGCAGACGGGCAACACGGCCATGATCGCTCTGTTGTTGGCCGTGGTGCTGGTGTTTCTGGTGCTGGCGGCACAATATGAAAGCTGGGCGCTGCCGCTGGCGGTGATCCTCGTTGTGCCGATGTGCCTGCTGTGCTCGATCGTGGCCGTGCTGTGGGCCGAGATGGACGTGAACATCTTCACGCAGGTGGGATTCGTCGTGCTGGTGGGCCTGGCCTGCAAGAACGCCATTCTGGTGGTGGAGTTTGCCCGGGCACAGCGCGAAGCCGGGCTCGATCGCTACGAGGCGACGATCGAAGCCTGCAAGCTCCGCCTGCGTCCGATCGTGATGACGTCGTTCGCGTTCATTTTGGGGGTGCTGCCGCTGGTGGTGTCGGTGGGGGCAGGCGCCGAAATGCGCCGCACGCTGGGTACGGCCGTGTTCGGCGGCATGTTGGGCGTGACGATGTTTGGCATTTTTCTCACGCCCGTGTTCTACTATGTCATCGAGTGGGCCGGCGACATGCGCAGATTGCTCCACAAGCTGCGCTCCGGGCCGCCGCCGGCCTGGGTGTCTCGCTTGGGGCTGCGGCGGCCGGCGCGCCTTGCAAAGCGCGAGCTGCGCGTGGCCGCTCACGAGGAAGAGACGGCCGACGTCGATGCGACGTGATCGGCCTGCCGATCGGTACTTTTCACGAGGAATAGCATGGCGATGAAGTCTCAATTCAGCGGTCTATTGGTCGCATGGATGGCATGCGGGATGGGTCCGTTGCACGCCGGCGAGTCACAGGACGCCACCCATTTCGGCGCCGTTCGCTGCGAAGGCAGCTATCAGGGCCACTTGCAGGGCGTCTGCACCAACCAGCGCGACGCAATTTATTGGAGCTTCACCGACGTGCTCGTCAAAACCGACCCGCACGGCAAGATCATTCACCGCCAGGACGTTGCCAACCACCACGGAGATTTGTGCTTCCATGGAGGACGCGTGTACGTGGCGGTCAACCTCGGCAAGTTCAATCAGCCGGCCGGCGCGGCGGACTCCTGGATCTACGTCTACGACGCCGACACGCTCGATGAGTTGCAGCGCAAGGCCGTGCCCGAGCTGGTCCACGGCGCGGGCGGAATCGCGTTCGGCGACGGGCGGTTCATCGTGGTGGGCGGTCTGCCCGGCGAGATCGACGAAAACTACCTGTACGAGTACGACGAGACGCTAACGTTTCGCCGGCGCCACGTGTTGGCCAGTGGCTACACGCTGATGGGCATCCAGACCGCCGCATTCTTCGACGGCCACTGGTGGTTCGGCTGCTACGGCGCGCCGCGCAAGCTGCTCAAGGCCGACCGCGACCTGCAGTTGTCGGGCAAGTGGGATTTCGACGCGTCGCTGGGCATCATGGGCCTGCCCGACGGACGGCTGCTGGTAGCGCGGCCAGCGCGCGATCCGGCCGGCGGCCACCTGGGCGACCTCAAGCTGGCCGTGCCCGATGAGCAGCACGGGCTGCGCTTCGTGGAATAGCGCAGCACAAGCGCGGAACTCCCGCCCGCAAAGCATCGGCTTCATGTACTTGGCGAATACTAGTTAGCTCGTCGCGGCAGGACTGGCCGAACCTTCTTCGATCCACTTGCGTGCGGCCTCGATGTCGCTCTCGTCGAAGTAGCGCACCGTGGCGGTCGTAAACGGCTTGCAGAAGGCGGCCATGCCGGCTTCCCACTTGCGATCGCCCACCATGGCCAGCCGCTCGATGTCTTTGAAGTGCTTGACGTCGAACTTGATATCTTCCCACAAGGCGCCGACGGTCCAGCCGTGGAAGTCGTGCATTTGCAGCAAAATGCGGAGCTTGCCTTGCGATTTGATCAGGCCCTCCACCTCGGGAACGAACACTTCATAATCTTCCTTGGTGAGCTTGCCGCTCAATTTGACGGATAGAAACTTTCCATTCGGCTCCGATTGCAACTCAATCATCGTCAGAACTCCTTTGGGTGTTGGCGCGACCCGGCCGCCGAACAATCGGTTGTCCGGGTCCTATTCTGTGACTCATCCGCATTGGGGCGGCAACCGCGGTTCTCAGCCTCTAATGTAACGCCTTCCAGCGGGGCTTGGCAAATCGCACTCCACAACGTCGCCAGCAGCGTGTGGAGGAATACAACAGGCCGCTGAGCCGCTTTGCCCGCACTCGCGTATCGCGAACGTTGCAACAACGTAGCGCCGCTGGACAGTTTGACTTGGAACAAGGGGCCGCTCGCGTTACGATGCGTGCCATGTCGGGCGGCGCCCCTGAGGCCGACGCCCCGACGGCGACTTGCCCGGCCGTTCCCTGCGACAGAGCAGCGTGTGATGACGGAACCGATCCAGAACGAACTCGCAGTCTCGGGCCACGCCGTTTCGGCATCGGCCGGACCAGGCGAACTGGTAAGGCAGGGGCCGTTGCGAGTGGCCGAAGGCATCCGCCCGATGATTCTGTTCGTTTGGTCGGCGCTGGTCGGCGGTCTGGTCGGACTCGTGGGCGGGCTCTTTCAACTGAGTTTGTCGGCCATCGCTGCCTGGCGCGACGAAGGGATCGCCCGTTTTCAGTCGCAACCGGTGTTGTGGTGGCTGCTGCCGACCGTCTTCTCGGCGGTTGTGGTGTACGCCGCGTTTTGGCTGGTCCGTCGTTTCGCGCCGGAAACCGGTGGCAGCGGCGTTCAAGAAATCGAGGGTGCGCTGAACGATTTGCGACCGCTGCGGTGGCGGCGCGTCTTGCCGGTGAAATTTGTCGCCGGCATGCTCTCGCTCTCCGGAGGACTGGTGCTGGGCCGCGAAGGTCCGACGATCCAAATGGGCGGCAACGTCGGCAAAATGATCGGCGACCTCTTCAAGCTCTCGCGCGACGACGTCCACACGCTGGTCGCCGCCGGCGCCGGCGCCGGACTCGCGGCAGCGTTCAATGCTCCGCTGGCGGGCATCCTCTTCGTCATCGAGGAGATGCGCCCGCAGTTCAAGTACAACTTCCTCTCGGTTCACTCGGTGCTGATTGCCGCCGCCACGTCCGACATCGTGTTGCGCATGATGATGGGACAGGCGCCGGATATTCAGATGGCGGCCGCACCGCGCCCGCCGTTGGCTTCGCTGTGGCTCTTTCCCTTGCTGGGCATCGTCTTCGGAGTGCTCGGCGTCGCTTTCAACGCGCTGCTCGTGCGCACGCTCGATTTCTTCGCCAACCTGAAGGGTCCCGCCTATCGTTTCACGGGGCTCGGCGTCGGGGCGGCCATCGGCTTGCTGGGCGTGTTTTACCCGTTGGCCGTGGGCGGTGGATACGACGTCATTCCGCACGTCTTGCAGGGCTCGACGGCCACACTCACGTTGGCCGTGCTGTTCATCGCCCGCTTCGGCACCACGATGGTCAGTTACGGATCGGGAGCGCCCGGCGGCATTTTTGCGCCCATGCTCGCGTTGGCGACGATCGTCGGCATGGCGACCGGCCATTTTGCCCACGCCTGGTTTCCCGACTGGATCGTCCACCCGCAAGTCTTCGCCGTGGCTGGCATGGGCGCGCTGTTTTCCGCCACGGTCCGCGCGCCCCTGACGGGCATTGCCCTGTCGATCGAAATGACCGGAAACTATGCGCTGATCTTGCCGCTGATCCTCACCTGCATGGTGGCGGCCATCGTCGCCCAAGCGCTGCGCGGCAAGCCCATCTACAGCGTATTGCTCAAACGCACGCTCGACCGTGCGGCGGCCGCCGGTCCATAGAAGGCCGCAGCCGTCGCCGCGCGTTGCTACGGCTGGCGATACCGGGCCAGCGCCTCTCGGTTGAGCTCGATGCCCAAGCCGGGCTTATCAGGAAGTTGGATCGCGCCATCGACCAGCGAGTACTCCTCGCGGACCAATTCACGCCGTAGCGGCGACTCCGAAAGTTCCGCCGGCAGAAACTCCAAATAGGGGCACGCCGTCGTCGTGGCCACCAGGTGAGCGCTGGCGGCGATGCCGATCATGCTCTTCCAGCAATGCGGCACAACCAGCCGATTACGCTCTTCGGCGATGCGGCACACTTTGCGCGCCTCGCTGAAGCCGCCCACGCGGCCGACGTCGGGCTGCAAGACGGCCAGCTTGCCGCGGTCGGCCAGCTCCAGAAACTCCCAGTGCGTGTTTTGCCATTCACCGGCCGCAATGCGCACGCCCGAGCGCTCGGCCAGCCACGCATAGCCCTCGACGTCGTCAATGTCGATCGGTGTCTCCAGAAAAAAGACGTCGTAAGGCGCCAATTGCTCGATCACGCCAAGGGCATGCTCCGCGCTCGGCCAGGCGTACGCCACGTCGACCATGAAGGTAAAGTCCGGCCCCAACGCCGCGCGGCACGCTGCCACCGTCTCGACGACCGCCGCGTCGTCCTCCTGCAAGCCGTTATGGCTATACGGTCCGTTGAGGCACACTTCCAGCTTGGCGGCGCGAAATCCCATGTCGCGGGCACGCCGGGCCTTGCCGATCAGCGATTCGCACTGCTGCGAAGCCGTGCGGCCCGTGGCCAACAGCGATGCATAGGGCACCACTGGCCGGGCGGCGGCGCCGGCATCACTCGTGCAGCCGGCCAGCAGTTTCCACACCGGTTGACCGAGCGCCTTGCCGCACAGATCCCACAGTGCCATGTCGATGGCCCCCAGGGCGCAAATCAGCGCGCCGCGCCGACCGGTCATCTTCGAGCCGCTGTAGAGCCTTTGCCAGATCGCCTCGGGCTGGAGCGGATCGTCGCCCAGCAGCATCTCCTCCAGCCCCAAACCCATGCAGTGCGTCCCCCGGGCGCGAATGCACTCGCGAGCAATCCACGGGTTGGTGTCGGTCTCGCCGATGCCCACCAGGCCTTCGTCGGTGTGGATTTCCACGACCAGGTCGTCCTGAGCGGACGAGCAAGCTTCGGCATCGTAATCGGGAATCAACAGCACGTGGCAGTCGATCTTGGTGATCTTCATAGCGGCGTCAATGTGTTGTGCTAGGCGCGATTTGATGGTCGACAGTTGGTGCGGTCTCATCGGGCTCCCCAGCCTGGCCGCCGGTCGGATCGATTCCCAACCAGAGCACGGCGCCGATCAGGCCGACCACGCTGCCCAGCGTGATGCCGGCCTGCCAGCCGTAGCCGAGCGTCTCGCTGACCCAGGGGGTAATGATCGGCGCCAGGATTCCGCCGGCGTTGCCCCCGGTGTTGAAGATGCCGGCCGAAGCGCCGCCCCGGCCGCGCCCCACCTCGACGGCCGTGACCCAAAATGGGCCCTCGGCCATGCCCAGCACGCCCAGCGCCAGCGACAGCCACGTGACGATCCACATTGGATCGGTGGCGCGAATCCCCAGCAGCAGCAACCCGGCACTGGCGCCCATCGCCACGACCGCCAGTCCGGTGCGCGCGGTGCGCCAGCCAAAGCGCATCATGAGCCGATCCGAAAGCCAGCCGCCCAGCGGCATGCCAAACGCCATCGCCAGCGGCGGAATGGCCGCGTACCACTTGCTCTGTTCGCTGCCCAGTCGGAGCACCGTTTCGAAATAGTAGTGCATCCAGTAGAAAAACAGATACTGGAAATAGCCGACGCAAGCGTAGCTGCCGGTGAGCAGGATCAAGTTCTTGTTGGTGCGCACCGCGCGCATGAAATGAAACTCCGGTTCGTCGATGGACGGGTGCGGCCCACCGGGAGCATCGGACGAACGGCGCGCGACGGCCGCACCGGCGCCGTAGTTCCACAGCTCGCCCAACGCGATTGTGATCACGGCAGCCTCCAGAAACGCCACGGGCCAACTGAACCGGTCGACCATCGTGCCGAAGATGATGAACGTGGATGCCACGCCCAACAGTGCCGCGCCGGTCACGATGCCATTGGCGGCCGACCGCCCCTCGAGCGGCACGCCCAGCGCAACCGCATTGGCTGCGGCCGGGTGCAACGGCGCACTGACCACGCCCATGGCTCCGCGCACGAGAAACAACGCCACCAAGGCCACGCCTGCCGACGAGGCGACTAGCCCGACCACACCGGTCAGCGCCACGAACAATCCGGAGCCAAAGCACACCGCGGCCAGTGCAAACCTCGGACCGCGCTCGTCGACCAACCAGCCGCCCGGGATCATCGCCAGCGTGTAAGCGAACAGAAACGCCGAGTACACAAAACCCATCTGCGTCGCCGTGATGCCGAACTGGGGCATGATCTGCTGATCGGCCGCGACGGCCATGCTGACGCGATTGAAGTGCGCCAAAAAACAGATCGCCGCCAACAGCGCCACCAGTCGCCAGGGATGGGCACTGCTGACCGGCTTCGCAGAGGACGCGGCGACGTTGGACATGGCTTACAATGCCGGCGGAGGAGAGCGTCGGACAAGTTATTGATAAATCGGGTCCAGTTCTCGCGCGACGTAATCCATCGAAATCCGCCAGCTCTCCAGCGGCGAGACGCGAATCGTGTCCAGATCGTGATTGATCCAGCCCCGATACTTCACCTGGGCCAGCATCCGCATCAGCACCGTAAAGTCGATCTGCCCGCGTCCCAGCTCGAGCATCGAGTTGTAGAACTTTCCCGACTTCGAATCGCCGGCGTAGCGCTGGCCGTTGGGCGCCACGTAGTCGTCGGCGACCGGTGTCAGTGTGGCGTCTTTGAAATCGGTGTACACCAGCCGGTCGATCGACTTGCGATACGTGTCCACCACGTCGCATCCGCCTAACAGCAGGTGGGCCGAATCCCATGCGCAAAACACCCAGCGCGGATCGGTCCCTGCGAGAAAACGATCGACTTGCGCCTGGTTCTCGATCAACGAGTCGGTGTGATTGTGCAGTCCCATGCGCACGCCGAACTCTTCCACCGCCATTTTGCCCAACTCGTTAAGAAATCCGAATGAGTCTTTCAGGGCGGCCGCCTCCTCGGCTCCCTCGGCCAGCCCCGGCGGAAAGAATACCATTGCGTCGGCGCCATACTTTTGATGTGCCGCCAGCGCAACGCGCGCCCGGCGGCGGATGTCGTCCTGCTGTGCCGGATCGTAATACTGGCCGCCGAATGATACGGTGGAGAACTTCAGGCCGCGTTTGGCCAATTCGTCCCCGTACTGTTCGAGCGACATCCCATTGCGCTCGAGAATGCTTGGAAAACCGGTGAGGCGGACGCCGTTGAAGCCGCCGGCGGCCGTCTCGTCGAGGATTCTCAGCAGCGGCAATGGCTCACCCGGCGGCGTCACCGGGCCCCAACAGCCGGTCGATAGCGCGTACAGGACGTTCGGCCGCTGGCGAGGGCGCGCCTGCGAGTCGAGCGCCGCGCTGCGATGAACGCGCCCCAGCAGAGGAGTCGCAACCCCGGCGGCGGCAGCGCCCAGAAACGTGCGGCGATTCACGCGTGTCATGGTTAGACCCCCTTGGCAGTGCGATCGAATAGTCGCTGGCTACCCCTGTTCGGCAAAAGGCCACAGCTTGAGGGCCGTTTCGCCCAGGATCCAGCGGCGATCATCGTCGTTGAAAAACTTGATCTCGTCGCGATATAGCGCCAGCGCCCTTGCATAGCCGCAATATTCCTCGACCGCCGGCCAGTCGGTGCCCCACATCAGTCGCTCCGGGCCAAATGCGTCATACAGCTTGCGTACCTGGTCGTGCGTGTCGCGGTAGGGATAGTCCTGTTTCGACAACAACCACAGGTGGCTCAACTTGACGTACACGCGCGGATAACGGGCCAACGTCAGCAGCTTCTTCAACTCCGCCGGCTGATCGATCGGGCAGTCGGCCATGTGGTCGATGCACACGTCCAATCGATCGCCCTGCCGGGCAATCACCCGCTCCACGTCGGGAATGCGCCCGATGGGGCACAATACGCACATCGGCACGCGCAATTCGGCGGTCCGCTGCCAAATGCGATCCATCCGCGCCACGTCGTTGATCCAATCGCCGCCGGGCCCCAACGCGGGACTCAGCCGCACGCCGCGAAAGCCCTCGGCCATCCAATGATCCAGATCGTTGGCGGACGTGGCGCTCTCCGGATCGATACGGCACACGCCGGCAAACTTGTCGGGATGCCGGCGCACTACGGTTGCTGCATAACGGCAGTCCCAGCGATAGTAGATCACGTGTACGATCACCGTGCGCTCGACGCCGTTGGCCTGCATGAGCTCGAGCAGCGTCTCCGGCAGCGCGTCTCCGGTGGGCGGGTTTTGCAAGTCGGCCGGCCAGGGGAACTGCGGATCGTTCTTCCACACGTGTACGTGCGGATCGATCACGCGGAGCTTACGATCGTCGGCGGCCATTGACAGGTTTCCAAAAATACGGGATCCCGCCATTACACCGGCCGCCGCGGTCGCCCGGCCCAGCCAGCGGCGTCGGTTGATCGCGGGGCGAACGGCCATGGCCTGACTCCTGCGCGGGTTCGTTGTCAGTCGTCAATCGCGCGGCGGAAGCTTCGCGACCCAGTCGGAGTATACCGCCGGCCGCTCGACTATTCCTTCGTGTACGAAGACGCCAAAGCGCAATCGCACGGCTGGATCGGCCGCAGCAAGTGGCGGCAACCGATGTCCCAGCAGCATCAACACCAAGAGCACGAGACAGCCGCTCGATTTGCTCACGCTTTGCCCTCCACTTGGCGCCGGGCCTCGTTGAGCATCTTCATCCACGCGCCGATGTAGTGCCCGTGATCGTGATAGGTGCGCCCGCTCACCAGGTTGCCGTCGATGACGCAGGGCTCGTTGACGAAGATGCCGCCGCACACCTCGAGGTCGAACTGGCACTTGGGCACCGTGGCCATGCGGCGCCCCTTGACGCAGCCGGCACGGGCCGGAATCTCCACCCCGTGGCAGACGCTGGCGATCGGCTTGTTGGTTTCGAAGAAATGCCGCGTGATGCGCAGCAGATCTTGATCCTCGCGGATATACTCCGGTGCTCGCCCGCCGCTGAAAAAGATGCCGAGATAGTCCGCCGGATCGACGTCGGCAAAGCGCACGTCCGCTTCGATCGTGTAGCCTTCCCATTCCTTGGTGATGGTCCAGCCCGGCTTCACTTCGTGCAACACCATCTGATAGCGGCGCTTTTCCGGAGCGGCCACCACCGGCACAAAGCCGTCCTCCTGCAAGCGATAGTAGGGATACAGCGTGTCCACCGTTTCGGTGGCATCGCCGACGACGATCAGCACCTGGTTCATGACATGCAGGGGGCAGCAGGGAGGGCGGCACGAGGGCCGGAAGCGGGAAACGTTCAACTCGCACGCCAATGTAGCCGAATCGTGCGACAGGTGCCACAAGCGGGCAGCGGAAATGGGCCAACAGCCCGTCGAAGAACTCGACGGGCCGCTAGATAGCCGCGGGCTGTGTGGCGGGGGCGGGCTTGCCGTAGTGATAGCCTTGCGCCAGATCGAAGCCGAGCTGCGCGCAGACGTCGCCTTCGGCCTGGCACTCGATGCCTTCGGCCAGCACCCGCACGCCCAGGTCGTGTGCCATGCGGACCAGCGTCTCCAGCATCTGCTGACGTTGAGCGGTCCCCTTGTGAATGTCGCGCACCAGGCCGATATCGAACTTCAAGCAATCGGGCGGAACCTCGATCAGGTCGACGAGCCGGGCCTGGCCCGCGCCAAAGTCGTCGTACGCAAGCTGAATGTCCAACTCCTTGAGCGACCGGTGAAGCGCGAGCATCCTCTCCAAGTCGGTGATCGCGGCCTCGTGGATCTCGAGCGTCAGCGGCACGTTCGGCGCCACCTCACGCAGCTCGACGAGCGACTCGACAAGTCCTTCCTCGGACAATTCCGCCGGGTGCGTGTTTAGAAAAAGGTTCGAGCCATCCGCCAGGTCCAGACCTTGCCGCACGCCTTCGTGACGAAACAGCCGGCTCAACGCGGATTCCAGCTTCAGCCGCGCCGCCACGGTAAACATCTGGGCCGGACTGCGCAGCCCGTCCAGCGAACTGCGAGCCAGCACTTCATAGCCGACAGTCCCGCCCTCCGTCAGGTCGACGATCGGCTGATAGAAAGGCGTGGCTGCACCGGGCGTGAACAGCTTGTCGAATTGACCGATCGACCACACCCAGTCGTTCGCATCGACCTGCATCGTCATGCCGGCATCGGCGGCCGACTGATTGGCGAGTCGAAACTCTTGATTGGCAAAGTGTACGACGTCGCCGTGCGCCAGCGGCGTATCGCATTGGATTTGATTGCCGTTGACGAACGTGCCGTTGCGACTGCCCAGGTCGCGGAGCACGAGCTTGCCCCCTTGCTCCCGGATTTCCGCGTGATCCTTCGATACCCCGACCCCCGTCAGACAGAACGACGCGCCGGCGCGGCGGCCGATGCGAAACGGCAGCGTATTGATGGACACCTGTCGCAAGCTGGGAGGATCGCCCACAAGCCCTTCCAAGTACCAGGAGGAGGTCGGCCGTGATTCCATGTCGATGCTGCCTCGGCGCAAAGGTGCAGATGTGTCGTGCGATCGGAGGAATCCCTCCAAGAAATAGCCTAGCTCGCCCCGCGGCGCGCACAACGGCGCGATCGCTACGACCGCCACGATTGCACCGAAGAATCGGCGTCCAGGAAGACGTCGAGTGCTGGCGCGGCGAAAACGGTCGCCGCGCGCTCTCGAACCGCCGGCAGCAAAACCCAGCGCCCTACTGTTCCGGTGCCGACCAGTGGTCGCCCCAGCCGGCGTAGAGGTCGGCCAGAAACTGCTGCCATGCCTCTTTGGTGCGCGACGGCGGAAACGGCTGCGGAGCCTCGGGCCGCACGGCCTCCCACACCACGTCGAACTGGGCCTCGTCCTTGATCTGGCCGATGCGCGGCGTCTTATAAGCGTGCCGCGTGGCAGGGTCGATGCGCAGCGGGCCTTCGGGCGCCGCCATGTGTTGCTCGAGGATCTTCTGCCGAATCACCCGCACGTCGTCGGTTTTCGCCTCCTCGACGGCGTTGGCCCAGAGCTTCACGCCGACGTAGGCCGCTTCCATCGGATCGGTGACCACGCGCTGCGGACTGTAGCTCTTGTGAAACCGATCGACGAAGCCGATGTTCTCGGCCGAATCGATCGACTGAAAATAGTTCCAGGCCGCATAGTCGCCGACCATTTGTGACACGTTCATCAACCGCAGCTCTTGCTCGCCGATGCTGAAGGAGATGGTGGGCAACTGCTCCGGAGTAATGCCGGCAGCGCGCAGCTCCTTGAAAAAAGGAATATTTGAGCTGCCGTTGATCGTGTTGACGATCACGTCGGCGCGGCTGGACAGGATCTGCTCGACGATCGGCTTGACGTCGAAGCTGCCCAACGGCAGATAAGCCTCGCCGACGACCTCGGCGTTCATTTCATCCAACGTATCGTTGATGATGGCGTTGGCCGCTCGCGGAAATACATAGTCGGAGCCCACCAGAAAGAAACGCCGCTTGCCCAGAAAGGCAAACGCCCAGCGTATGGCCGGAATGATCTGTTGATTCGGCGTGGCGCCCAGGTAGAGAACGTTCGGAGACTCTTCCAGGCCTTCGTACTGGACCGGATACACGAGCAAACCGTCGTGACGCTCGAATATGGGCACCACGGTCTTGCGACTGGCCGACGTCCAGCAGCCGAACACCGTGCTGATCTTGTCCTCGTTGAGCAGTCGACGCGCTTCGCGCGCGAACACCTCGGGGTCGGATCGTCCATCGCGCACCACGGCCTCGACCGGCCGCCCCAGCACGCCGCCGGCTTCGTTCAACTCGTCCACCGCCAACAGCGCAGCGTCCACGACGGGCGACTCGCTCTCGGCCATGGTGCCGGTGATCGAGTGCAGGATGCCGATGCGGATCGGCGGGCCCGTCGGAACCGGCGCTGCGGCGGGCAAAACGCCGGCAACGGAAGCTGCCGACGCAACCGCCGAATCGGACGGCGGCCGCCGCAAGAACCATGCAAACGCCCCCACTGCCAAGAGCACCGCGACTGCGGTGGCTGCCCCCAACAACAAGCCGACGGATTTGGACTGTCGCGGCGCATGGCTCGGCTGTGCCATCGGCGGCGGCATCAGGGGCTGTGCGTGCGTGCCCGATTGGCTGGGCAGCGTGACGTTGACGCCCGAAACCGTGGCTAGCAGCGCCTCGAGATCGGCCAGCATTTCGCCGGCGTGCTGATAGCGGTCTTCCGGCAGCTTGGCCATGGCCCGCGCCACGATCTGCGTGCAGGCCGCGGGAATGCGCGAATTAATGGCGCGCGGATCGAGGGACGGCCCGTTGCAGTGTGCGTACATCACCTGCACGATGCTGCCCATGCTGTCGTAGGGATTGATGCCCGTGAGCATGCAGTAGTAGGTGGCGCCGAGCGAATAGATGTCGCTGCGATGATCGATCGGACGGGCCTCGCACTGCTCGGGACTCATGAAGTAGGGAGTGCCGACGATCTTGCCGGCCTGGGTCACTTGGCGCGCATGATCGATTGCCTGCCGGGCGAGCCCGAAGTCGGCGATCTTGATCGTGGCGTCTTGCGTGTACAGCAGATTGGCCGGCTTGATATCGCGATGAACCATGCCGGCGGCATTGGCGGCCGCCAATCCGCGGCAAGCGTCGGCCGTGACGCGCGTGGCGTCGTACACGGACAGGTGGCCGGTTCGCTCCATCTGATCGGCGACGCTGCCGCCACTGACGTACTCCATCACCAGGTAGTAGTGCTCGCCCTCTTGCCCCACCTCATAGATTGCCACGGTGTTGGGATGGTTGAGCTTGCCGGCCGCTTTGGCCTCCGAAAGAAATCGTTGCAGGTTGACCGAGTTCTCTGAGACCAGGTCGGGCAACAACTTGACGGCGACTTCGCGGTCGATCACCTCGTCGTAGCCGCGGTACACCACGCCCATGCCGCCCACGCCCAGCACGCCACGAATCTCATACCGCCCGAGGCGCTTGCAGACCCAGGCATCGATCGCAGCTTGCCGCGATTCGCCGCCGACCGTGGGCGAGCGCGACGAGGTGTCGCTCGACAGGTACTGCGTCTCCCCCAGCGTGTCCTCGCTCGACGGCAGATCGGGCGGTGAAGCGGCAGGCGCATCGGGCGCATCGGGCGCGCGATTCGGCTGCGGATCGGCGCCGGGAGGTGTCGGATCGGGACGGTTCGTGGCCGCCATGCACGCACTCGTAAAGGTCTGAGTTGGATTGCAGCGCCGGTGCCGCCAGCCTTTCGAGATCCGGCGGCCGCAGCAAGCGTTCAACGCCGACAAATCATTGGAAAAATCCTGCTGCAATCGGTACGCCAAGTATAGCGTGCATCGGCCGATCGGGCGATGACGGCTCGCCGCACCTTGACGGCTCGCCCGCGAACACTCGTCGCCGCTAATATGACTACGACAGAAGTCCCGCTATGTGCGGGATGCGCCAGGAAAATGGTCGGCCTGTAGCGGAAGTTGCTATCGTGCGGGCGGTGGGCCACTATGATGAGACCACTGTCTGCGAAAACCGGGACGATCCACCGCCGATGTCACACTCCGCCGCTAGCTCCGCCGAGTCCGATCGGGCCTCCGGCCCCTGGACGATGGATGCCCCACCGGGCGCCGAAACCGTGGTCAACGGGCGGCGCGTCCTCTACTTTGCCGGCACCGGTTACCTCGGCCTGCAGTCGCACCCCGCACTGGTTGCCGCAGCTCACGACGCGCTGGCGCGATTCGGCATCCACACCGCCACCAGCCGCAACGGCTATGGCACTTGCCCCCCGGTGCGCGAGGTGGAGCGGCGCGCGGCCGAATGGCTCGGGGTCGAGGACGCCGTCTACCTGGTGAGCGGCTACGCTGGCAACACGGCCGTGACGGCCACCTTGTCGGGCACGATCGACTGCGCGCTGATCGACGAGCATGCGCACGAATCGCTCTACGAGTCGATGCGCAGCCTTGAGTCGCTCGCACAGCCGCCCATCGTGTTTCGACATTGCGACGCGGAACATCTCGGCCAACTGCTCGCGCGGCACGCCTCCGCTGGCCAGCGTCCCTTGGTATTGACCGACGGGCTATTCGCCGTGAGTGGTCACCTGGCGCCGTTGGACCGTTATCTGCAAGTACTCCAACAATTCAACGGCGCGGCGCTGTTGGTCGACGACGCGCACGGGCTTGGCGTCTTGGGAGCGGCGGGGCGAGGCAGCATGGAACTTGCCGGCGTAACGCCGGAAACCGTGAATCGCGAAATCGACGAGATCGCAACCGGGCCGCGCGTGTACCACACGGCCACGCTCAGCAAGGCCATTGGTGGCCACGGGGGTGTGGTGGCTGGCTCCCGCAAGTTCCTCGACCGCGTGCGCAACGCCAGTGGTTGGTTCCGCGGGTCCAGCGCGCCGGCGGCCCCCGTTGCGGCAGCAACGTCCAAAGGGTTGGAGCTGGCCATGGCAATGCCCTCGCTGCGAGAGTCGCTGGGACGGAACGTGCTCCAACTGCGGCGGGCGCTTGGGGAACTGGGGCTGCCCGTCGAATCGAGTCCAGCGCCAATCGTGGGACTGCGACTGGCAAGCGCTGCCGCGATGCAGCAAGTACACCGACGGCTGGCCGAGGCGGACGTCCTGATCGGTTATACCCGCGACTATGCCGGCGCCGGACCCGATGGTATGCTGCGAATCGCCGTGTTCGCCACCCACACGCCCCAGATGGTCGAGCGACTGATTGCCGCGCTGCGAGAAGCTTTACTTCGCACTGGGCTAGACGAGGTGCACCGAACGTGAAAGTACGACGAGCCTACCGAAAGTGGTTGTTCTGCCTGAGTTGCACGTGCCTGCTGATCCTCGCGCCGTGGGGCGCGACGACCGCGGCGCTCGACCTGGATTCCGCCAAGGCTCGCTATGCCGCGATCGTCGAGGCAGAGCTTGCCCGCGACGTTGCACCAGGGGTGTCGGTGGCGTGGATCGTCGACGGCCAGACCGTACACGCGGCCGGCTATGGGCTGGCCGATCGGCGCGCCAACATCCCGGCGACCGCCGACGCGATTTACCGGGCGGGTTCGATTTCCAAGCTGTTCAATGCCTTGGCGGCCGTGCAATTGGTCGAGCAAGGCCAGCTCGACCTGGACGCGCCGATCGAGCAGGCCCTGCCCGAGTTTCGAATCGTTGTGCCGTTTGCCAATGCCGGGCCGATTACGGCGCGGCAGTTGTTGTGTCACCGTTCGGGCATGATTCGCGAGTCGCCCGTCGGCGGATATCTGGACAACCGGCAACCCACGGTGCAGGCGACGATCGCCAGCGTGGGCGATTGCGTGCTGGTCAATCCGCCGAACACGAAGACGCGCTATTCGAACGTCGGACCGACGATCGTCGGCCGCGCGATCGAAGTGCAGACAGGCCGTGATTACGCCGACTATCAGCAACAGCACGTTCTGGGGCCCCTTGGCATGGCCAGCTCGGCCTGGCGGATGAACGACGCGCTGCGGCCTCGGCTGGCCAAGGGCGAGATGCGCGTGGCGTGCGGCAACGATATCTTCAGCTATGAACCCGCGCCCGAGTTCGAGTTGGGGACGCTTCCCGCGGGCAACCTCTACACCACGGCACCCGACCTGGCTCGCTTTGCCAGCTTCGTCATGGGAAGCGCGTCCAGGTCGGAATTATCGCCACCGCTGGTGAAACGAGAATCGCTGGACCTGATGCTCCGTGTGCAGTTGACGAACGACGGCACCGGATTCGGCCTGGGATTCTTCGTGAATCGGTATCGCGGGCACAAAACGGCGCAGCACATGGGCGCCGTTTATGGATTCACGACGTCGATCGTGGTGTTGCCTGCTGAGCGAATCGGCGTAGTGGTCTTGTCGAATGTCGATATCGGGATGGCGCCGGTGCGGCGGCTGAGCGAGGCGGCGCTCGACCTGCTGCTGGAGGCCGTGCTCGGCGAAACTCCGCCAACACCGCCAGCAACCGTGGAACTCGCCAGCGAAAACCTGGCCGAGTTCGTCGGCGATTATGAGTCCGAGAGCTATTGGGCCCGAACGTTCGTTGAGCACGGCAAGCTGCGCTGCCTGCTCTCGGGCCAGCGCCTCGACCTTACACCCGTGGGGCCCACCAGGTTTCTGGCCGATGGCCGGATGATGTCGCAAAGCGAGTTTGAGTTTCAGCGAAACGGAAATGGAATCGTCGCGGCGCTCAAGGCGGCGGGACAGTCATTTCGCCGTGTCGATCCCAACCAGGTGCCCGCCGCGCCGGCGGGTTGGCGGCGTCTACTGGGCAGCTATGGCCTGCGGTTCATCCCGCTGATCGTTTCCATACGCCACGGTCACCTGTATGCGTCGGTGGAAAACGAGTACGACTATCGTTTGACGCCGGTCAACCGCGTCACCTTCGCTTTGCCGAGCGGCATGTACAGCGACGAGCAGATTGTGTTCCAGGAGGATGCAGCGGGTAACGTGGCAGGCGTCGTGATGGCCAACATGGTTCTGCCGCGGCGCGACGACTGATCGAATCAGCGCGCCCCCCTGCTCTGGCATGCAAACTCTCATTTCCAGCGACGACGCCTGGCTGCTGTGGTCCGTAATCCTGGCCGGCGTGGCGCTGAGCATCTATCTCGAGCAAACCTTCACTTGGGCCGCCAGGCTGAGCGGGCCGGTGTTGGCGCTGCTGATGGCGATGGTGCTGGCCAACTTGCGGATTATGCCGCCCGCGTCGCCGGTGTACGACACGGTGCAAGACAGCCTGGTGCCGCTGGCGCTGCCGTTGTTGTTGTTCCGCGCCAATGTATTTCACATCGTGCGCTCGACCGGCTGGCTGTTCGTGGCGTTCAACCTGGCAGGTGTCGGCACGGTGGCAGGCGCCATCACTGCCGGCGCGGCATTGCACCGCTCGGTGGAGCACACGCCCGAGGTGGCCGCCATCATGACGGGCAGCTATATCGGCGGCGGCGTAAATTTCTTTGCCGTCAAGCAATCCTATCAATTGAGCGAGAACGTGACCGGGCCCCTGCTGGTGGCCGACAACTTCATCATGGCCGGGATGTTCGTCACGCTGCTGCTGATCTGCGGCAGTCGCTGGGCGCGGCGATGGTATCCGCACCCGCACACGGCCGACGCCGTCGACAGCCGCAAGCTGGCGGCCGAGCATTGGCGCGCCAAGGAAATCTCGCTGTTGGATATCGCCGCCGCAATGGCCATTGCCGTGGCTGTGGTCACACTCGCCCAGTGGTCGTCGTCGTGGCTCGCGCATGCCTTGGGCAACTCTACGGTCGGGCAGATTGCCGGCAATCGATTCATTCACATCACGGCCTGGTCGACACTGCTGGCCACGACGTGCGGTTCGATCTTGTCGCGCATTCGCGGCGCGGACGAGATCGGCGCGTATTTGTTGTACGTCTTTCTGTTCGTGATCGGCCTGCCCGCCGACTTGCGACAGGTGATCCTGCACGTGCCCCTGCTGTTCGCGTTCTGCCTGATCATGGCCCTGGTGAACCTGATCGTGACGTTCGCCGCCGGAAAGCTGCTGCGGCTGAACCTGGAACACGTGGCGCTGGCGGTCAACGCCACGCTGGGCGGACCGACGTCGGCCGCCGCCATGGCCATTGCCATGGGCTGGTCGAAGCTGGTGCTGCCCGCGCTGCTGGTGGGGATTTGGGGATACTCGATCGGCACCGCCGTGGGACTGACCGTGGGCGAGATGCTGCGGGCGTGGCTCTGACGGCGTGGCTATGACAACGGGCCGAGGGCGACGCTCCGGCGAGAATCCCGCGCGGCTGCGTTTTCGCAATGTCACGACGTGACGTCGACGTCGCGATGCGACAGCCTCAGCTTGAGTCGAGCCGCCCAGCCGATGCCCGTGTCCTTGAGCACCAGTTGCTCCAGACGGTCCAGCGCGTCCAGCAGCGCCGCGACGGCCTCGCTGCTGACCTTCGTGCCGGTGAGGTCGATTTCTCGCAGATTCTCGCAGCGGTGCAACTCGCGCAGGCCGACCGCGGTCACGCGCGTATGGACCAGCGCCAGGTGGTGCAGCCCGGCTTGGCGCCGCAGCTTGGGGGCGATCGATAACAACGCCTCGTCGTCGACCTGTTCTCCAGAGAGTCGCACCGAAGCCAGCCGGTCCATCACCGTGGCAAAGTCGCTGCCGATCGTCTGGCCGAGCCACTCGACGCTTTCGACCTCGGTCGCGCCGCCGAGCGCCTTGATTTCGTCGACCAGCGCCTGCTGCTCGGCATACTGCTCGACCCAACCACTGAGCCATTGCATGCGGCCGGCCTTGAAGCGAGCGTACTCGGTGGCCTGCTCGAACGCCTCGTGCAGGCGAACAAATGCCTGTCGATCGCCGCCACGATCGGGATGGGCCGTCTTCGCCTTCTCGAGATAGGCCTGCTTCACGTCCTCGACCGAGACGGGCGGCTTGAGCCCCAGCACGGCCAGGATCTCCAGCGTGCGCTCGTCGCGTGGTGATGGTGGTTCGGTTGCCATAAATCACTCTTGCCCTGTTCTCTTGATCCGTTGTGAGTCCGACGTTGCGCGAACGTTTACTTCGCGGTCCCGAGCAACCGCGGGATGTATGACCGATAGCACAGGTGCCACTGGTGGCGGCAGCCACCAGTGTCGTCGGGCTCCGTTGATCGCAAGACTTGTTGTTGAATTGCACTGGTGGCGTGCGCCACCAGTGGCACACGAACAAACACCGAAGTTACTCGTGAGTCGTTCCTTACTTCGCGGTCCCGAGCAAACGCGGGATGTATGACCGATAGCGATCGTGCGGCGCCGGCCCTTGGTCGGGAAACTGGCGAATCGCCGCGCGCGCCGCCGCAGCGTCTTCACCGCACGCATCGACGGCATTGAGCGCAGAAAGCGTCACGAAGATGTCGTTCTTCGACCAATTGCAAAGTGGGGTCAACACTTCAAGTGCCTCGTTGCGATGCTCGCCGCTGCCATACCGGCACAACGCCTCGGCCGTGGAAATACGCACATAAGGCGACCCGTCGTCCAGCGCATCCATCAGTGCCGATTGGGCCGCGGTCACGCCGCGCGCTCCGCGGATGCCGAGTCCCGTCGCGGCCCAGTAGCGCACTGCGCTGTCGGTGTCTTGCAACAACTCGATGAGTTTCGGCGTCGCCCCTTCATCCCTTCCGGCTGCCAACTCCGCCGCGGCCAGCACGCGCTCCAATGGATACCCTGCGTCGTCGTGGCCCATGTCGTACGGTGTGGAACCCTCGGCACGCGCGTGCATCTCGCCCTCGGGCAGGAATCCCACGTCGCGAATCGTCAACGCGTGCTGCCGCTGCACGTGGCGCAGCCGCGCCAACGTTTCGGCGTGCTCGGGCGCAGCAACAAGATTGGTGACCTCGTCGGGATCGTTGGCCAGATCATACAGCTCTTCCGGCGGCTTGGTGTTCCAAAAGGCATCCTGAACCGCGTTGAGCTGGCGCGCTTCGTGCAACTTGTGCCACACCTGCGTCGTGGGAGTCTGGAACATGTAGTTGAGGTACTGGCCGTAAATGCGATGTGGCATGTAGTTGCGAACATAGACGTAGCGTCCGTCGGTGACGCTGCGCACCAGGTCGATTCGCTCGTCCATGCGGCCGCGAAAGCCGTGCGCAAATGGCTGCGGCGGCGCGGCATACTTGCCCAGAAACGCATGACCTTGCAGCCACTCCGGCGGCTCGATGCCCGCCAGGCTCAACACCGTGGGCGCAAAATCGACGAAGCTCACCAGTCGATCGCTCTTGCCACCGGGTACATAGTCGGCCGGGCGCAGCGCGCGAAACTTCTCTGGAATGTATACCACCAGCGGCACGCGCAGCCCCGAGTCGTACGGCCAGCGCTTGCTGCGCGGCATGCCCGAGCCATGATCGGCAAAGTAAAACACGATGGTGTCGTCGGCCAGCCCGTCGGCGGAAAGCCGGTCGAGAACGCGGCCGGCGTCGGCGTCGGCGGCAGTGATGCTGTCGTAGTATTGCGCCCAATCCTGCCGCACCTCCGGCGTGTCGGGATGATAGGCCGGCACGCGCACCCCGGCCGGATCGTGTACCGGCTGGTGCGGACGCTTGCGAATCTGGCTCTCGTGGCTCTTGTTCGAGTTGAACACGGCAAAGAACGGCCGTCCGGCTGCGCGGTCATTCCAGCCAGCGCTTCGACTGGAAACGTCCCACAACGGGCCCGGCTCGGCCAGGTTGTAGTCCTCCTTCGCATTGTTCGTGCAGGTGTAGCCGGCCGCCCGGAGCAACTGCGGAAACATTTGCTTGCCGGCCGGATACGCCACCATGCTGCGCATATGCTCGCCGCCGGTGGACGGGCCGTACAGTCCGGAGATCAGCGTGGTCCGCGCCGGCGCACACACCGGCGCGTTCGACCAGCAGTGCATGTACATCATGCCCCGCGCGGCCAGACGATCGACGTTCGGCGTCGTGGCGTACGCGTCGCCATAACAGCCCATATGCGGCCCGTGGTCTTCACTAGTCAGCCAGAGAATATTCGGCCGCGTGTCGACTGCCCATGCGCCGGACGTGCCGGCGCCCATCAACGCCATCCAGCAAATTGCCCAGGTGGTAATCCACCGCAACGATGCCACGCGACGTATCATAGCGCAACTTCCACTTGTTTGTCGTTGTTCTCACGTGCCGCAACGTGCTGCAACCGCGCCGCTCGCTGGGAATCGGGATCCATCACTTCAATCGTATACTCGCCGAGGCCGAACACCCACGGCTGAAATGCGTTCTCGCGAATGCGCAGATTGTAAACCATTTCGCCGGTGGCCTCGTCGATGACGCGAACCACCGGTTGATCGACGCCCGAGATCGCCAGCGTGGGCAATAGCGCCACCGAGCGGCGACCGTAGTTGTCCGGTCCCTCGACGACAAGCGGCCAGCCCGCGAACTGCGATTGCGGATCGCTCACGTCGGCCAGCAGCGGCCAGCAGTCGATAGCGATCGAGCGGCCCGATTTGTCGAACCGCACCACCCCGATGCCCGAAGCGCGATCCAAGGCATTTTCCAGCGGCGTGTTGCGAAACGTGGTCGCCGGATTCGCCACCGCCAGCACCGTCAGCGGATGGTCGAAGTGGTCGTGAAAGTCGCCCGTGTTGTCCGGAGACCCCGGCGAGCGCCGCTCGCCCGGCGTATCGGGTTCGAACCAGCGTGGATAAACGCAGTTGATGGCCGGACCCGCAAACGCCACGCCCGCGTCCCGATGTTCGTCGATGCCGTAGTGAACCACCGCCGGCAGGTGCTGGTCGCCGGCAAGGTGAAAGGCGAACGCCTTGCGCATTTCGCGCAAAGCGGCGTTGCGCGCCGATTGCGGCCAGCCGTTGGCGTCGTAGTCGGCGCGCAGCCGCTGGCGCTCGGCGCCGTGGGCGGTGGCCATGGCCGTGAAAATCGTCTGCGAGATGACGGCCTTCATCTCGGCGCCGCGCCAATCGCTCGCCCACTGCCGGAGAAACTCGAGCTGACGCGGGCCCAACAGCTCCAGCCCCGGCAGATCGGCGGTTTTCGGATCGAAGTTGGGATCGACGACATGATCGCCCCGATCGCCGGTCGGAGGCACTTTGCCCTGCGGGCCGCTCTTGAATTGTCGATCGGCGAGGATCGCGAAGCTCATGCGCCCATAGGTCAACGCGCCGTAGTACACACTGATGCCGCGCTCGACGGGGGTCGAGTCAAAAGGATCCGGATGGTGCGCTGTCTGCGTACGGTGTACCACGTTGACCCACTCGGGCGGCATGTCGTAGCCACCCATCTCCTGCGTGCCGTGCCGCGCGGCCCCGCCCTCGCCCCACACGTTGCCCTGATAGACGTCGTGATCGTCGGGGATGGAAACGCTCGGTCGATCGCGCATCAAGTCGCGCCAGGTCCAGCCGTGCAGGTACCACTTACGAAGCACGTCCAGGATGGCCATGTCGAGCGGTGCGCGCTGGACGCCGTAGCCGCCGCTCCCCTCGTAAAACTGGTCCCCGGTGAAGGCCAGCAGATCCGGATCGAGTTGCGTCATGCTGTCGACGCACCACGTGTTGGGAAATGCCGAGTGCCAGTTACAGGAGATATCGGCCACCGTCAGCACGTCGCGATCGACCGGATCGCGCCGCACCGTCCCGTGCCAATAGTGTTCGGTCGCAGTGCCGCCGCTCGATCTGAGAGAGTATGCCAGCCGATAGGGCACGTCATGGGTGTCGTTCCAACGGGCGACGCGAAACGTGGCCGTGCGCGCCTCGGGATGGATCGATTCACGTCCCACTTCCACCCAACCGCCATCACGCTGAACTTCCAGCCCGACGGTTTGCTCGTCGTCGCTTCCCAGCGGGGGCATCTGCGCGGTCATTTTGAGCGTGCCGCCCGAGAGCGTGTACTGGCTGAACAAAATCGGCCCGAACGCGCGATCATCGTGCCGCGCGACTTTGCTCCCGGCCACGCGCCAATCGGCAAACCAGAAACGTCCGGTGCCGCCGCCAGCGCCGTTGGCTTGCTTGCCGCGGGGGCGTTGTGCCGGGCCGAAATTGGCCACCAACGCCAGGTTGCCGACGACCCGTTCCGGCGGCAGGTTTTCTCGAACCGCCTCGCCCAGTACGGCGCCCGTTGCTGCATCGTGCCCGGTGAGCACCACTGCATAACCGCTGCCGCGCGGCTCGGCGGCCACGCGCAGCTCGACTTCGCTGCCAGAGATGTTGGGGCCGGCGGCATCGGAAATCGCGCCAACGAACAATTGCCCCTTGGCCGTGATGCCCGCGTCGAGCCCGCTGCCAAAGAGCAGGCTGTTGCGATAATCTCCCAGTGGCCCGCGCACGCCGATGCGAAAGCCGGCCGAGCCAGCGCCGCCGCCCAATTCCCCGTCGTCCAGTCGCCCCAATCGAACGGACATCCGCAGGTCGCCAGGCTGCTCGCTCAACTCGCGCGCAAGCAAGTGAACGTTGCGGTCCGCCGCGGCCTTGATGCATTCCAGCCGGCCGGCCGCGATGCGCCAATCCTGCAGCGGATTGGCCCAGAATTCCGGCCCCAGCCAAACGCGATCGGGCGTCGACCGCCAGCGACAGGCAAACGTGTTGTCCGGCGCTTCATCGCCGCGTGCCGCCAGTTGCGACGCGACGGCCAGACCGGTGGTCACCGTGGCGCTGGATCGCACGAATTGGCGACGAGTAAAGCGATGGGGCATGAGTGCGTCGCCGCCTACGTTGATTTCTTGCCGGCTTTGACCCGCGCCGGATCGCGCCGCCGGCCCGATGCTTCCGGTGGATCCTGCTCGGGCACGCGCAGCTCGGCGCGCAATTGCGCAAGCTGCGATTCCAGCTCCTTGCGCACGCCGGCATAGTCTGCCGCGTCGTAAAAGCTGGTCAGCTCGTGCGGATCTTGCTGGCGGTCGAATAATTCCCAATAGTCCGTATCCGGCCCATAGAAGCGCACCAGCTTATAGCGATCGGTAACGACCCCGTAATGCGGACGCACGTGATGCGGCGCGGGATACTCGTAATAGTGATAATAGAACGCCGTACGCCAGTCGCTGGGAGTCTTCCCTTGCAACAACGGCACGAGACTCGCGCCTTGCATTTCCGCGGGAATGGGCAGCCCGGCGGCGTCCAGAAACGTCTCGGCGAAATCCAGGTTCGACACCAGGTCGCTGTTCACGCTGCCTGGCTTGGTGACGCCGGGCCAGCGCACCAGCAACGGCGTGCGCAGCGATTCCTCGAAAATCCACCGCTTGTCGAACCAGCCGTGCTCGCCAAGATAGAATCCCTGATCGGACGCGTACACGACGATCGTATTGTTGGCCAGCCCCTCGTCCTCCAGGAATTGGAGCAACCGCCCGACTCCCTCGTCGACGGCCTTGATGCATCCCAGGTAGTCGTGCATGTAGCGCTGGTAACGCCAGCGAACCAGGTCCTTGCCCGACAAGTTGGCCTGCAGAAACGCCTCGTTGCGCGGTGCGTAGTAGGCGTCCCAGGCTTGCCGCTGCGCGTCGGTGAGTTGCCCGGGCGTGACGAGCTTCATGTCGCGCGGCGTCATCGTCTTCTCGATGGTCATATCCTGGTCGCGCTCGGCCAGGCCGCGGCCCGCATAGTCGTCGAACAACGTCGCCGGCTCGGGATAATCGCGATCGCCGTTGTGTCCCAGGTGGCGCAGGGCCGGCTCCCACTCGCGGTGCGGCGCCTTGTGCTGGCACATGACCATGAACGGCTTGGAAGCGTCTCGACTCTTGAGCCACTCAAGTGTGAAGTCGGTGATCAGGTCGGTGGTGTAGCCTTCGTGTTTTGTCTTCTCGCCGTTGCGAATCATCGGCGGATTGTAGTAGACGCCCTGCCCCGGCAAGATGTGCCAATGATCGAAGCCGGTGGGATCGGTCACCAGGTGCCACTTGCCGATCAACGCCGTTTGATAGCCGGCCCCCTGCAGCAGCTTGGGATAGGTGGTCTGCGAGCCGTCGAAGCGGCTGTTCGAGTTGTTGTAAAAGCCGTTCAGGTGCGAGTATTTGCCGGTCAGAACCGTGGCGCGGCTTGGTCCGCAGATCGAGTTGGGCACCAGGCAGCGATCGAAGCGCATGCCCTCGTTGGCCAGCCGGTCGATGTGCGGGGTGTCGAGCAGCTTGCGCGATTCGTTATATGCGCTGACGGCCTGCCAGGCATGATCGTCGGAAAAGATGAACAGGATATTAGGCCGCCTGGGCTCGGCGGCGTGGGCAGCCAGCGCGGCGACAACACTCAACGCGAACAACGATAAAACAATCGGCGTGGTACGACCGATCCATCGCCGCATGATCGATGGCGTGCTCATGACATCTCCCGTGACAAAGCCCCGTGTTCGGCCAGCCCGCCGCACTAGGGAACGACTCACAAATAACTTTGGTGCTTGGTCATGTGCCACTGGTGGCACACGCCACCAGTGACACGTGCGAGCGTTTGCGGAAGTTATTCTTGAGTCATTCCTAGGAGGGCATTCTAACGGCCCGCGACGGCGCCTGTCGACCGTGGCGATTCCGGGTATTGGTTCACTTTGAACCATGATTTTTCAATACTGCCGGCAGGTAGTCGGTCAGCCGCCCCTTTAGCTTGGATTCTTCGGCCTCGATCATTTTAACCAAGTCCAGCACCGTCAGGGGAGAGAGAGTTGGTCAGACCAGCGGCCACGGCCGGGGTGGTCTTTAGGGTCATGTGCTTGCGGATGAAGTCGTAGCGGAAGCAATGCAGGGCGAGCGCGTGAACGTGGTTGTCGACCTTCTAGGAAAACGCATTAGTTGGCCGTGTCATCGGGCGCACCGACATTCGCACGGTCAGATTCTGCCGCTCGATAATGCTGGAGCTGAAGTTCCTCGCGTCCGGGTTGCCCGACTTGGTTTCCTTCTTGCAGCCCTTGCACTCGTCAGGGCTGTAGCGGCGCTGCTCTTCAACGCCCGGTTTGCCGAAGATTTTCACAAGCATGGCGTAATCGACGTTGGCGTGGAAAGCCTTGTCGACCGCATCGGCGTAGACCGAATGGCTATCGGTCGTTAGCTGAATGCGGCTTTCCAGGCAGGATTCAACGTTGCGTACGAACACTTCGGCGCGTCTGGATGTCAAAGTGAACACTCGCGCTGCTATAATGGGACCATGAGCAAAGAGAAGCGAGGTTGGTGGGAATACCTTGTCGTGGTAGGCGTCGCTCTCAGTGTGCTGTACATATTGGCGCGCCTTCTAATTCCAGACAAATGGATAGCTACCGACGTATTCCTGGGACCAACACTCTTTCCCTGATTTCAAAGTGAACCACTATCCGATTCCGTGCCGGAAGTTCGCGGGGCGTCGAAGTCGACCGGGTCGTCGAACTCGCGCCGGGCCTCCGCCATCAATCGCTCCAGGCGAGTCCGCTGGGCGGCATGTTGGGCTTCCCCGGCCAGATTGTGCAGCTCCTCGGGATCCTGCCGCAGATCGAACAATTGCGTGTTGCGCACGCCGCCGGCGTTGTATTGCAGCAGCTTCCACCGCGCGTCGCGCACCATCCGCTGGCAATCCTTATAAGCGCCAAACACATGATCGCGCACCGCCGCCTGGCGGCCATCGACGATGCCCAGCAGGCTCTTTCCTTCGACCACCGACGGGGTGTCCACGCCGCCCAGTTCGCAAATCGTCGGAAACAGATCGAACAAATACACCAGCGCGTCGGACTGGCCGTGCGGAATGCCGGGGCCGGCGATGATCAGCGGCGGCTTGACGTGCTCGTAGAGATTTTGCTTGCCCATCAGCCCGTGCCGCCCGCCGACGGCCAACCCCTGGTCGCTGGAGTAAATCACAATGGTGTTGTCGGCCAGCCCGCGCTGATCCAGCTCTTTAAGAATCCGCCCCACTTCGTGATCGAGGTGTGAAATGGTGGCGTAATACTCCGCCAGGTGCTGCCGCATGACGGCCTCGGTGCGCGGAATGGGGGCCAGCAACTCGTCGCGCACCTGCAACTCGCCATTGTCAAACGGATGCTCCGGCAGAAAGTTTTCGGACAGCGAAAGTTTCTCCGGATCGTACATCTCCATGAACTCGGCAGGCGCCGTACGCGGATCGTGCGGCACGGGCGGCGCCAGGTAAACGAAAAACGGCCGCTGGCCATCGTGTTGCCGGAGAAACTTCAGCACCTCGTCGGCGCCCTCGCTGGCCGATGTGGGCGTGCGCCCTTGCGTGGATATATCCGTTTGAAAGGCCGCATTGCCGAACGTACACGAGTTGCCCGCCTTGCCGCAGTGAAACGTGGCGTAGCCGGCGTCGTTCAACAGCGCCGGCAGCAGCGGCACGCCGGCCGGCGCGATCTTGGCGCGAGGATTCTCCGGAATCCGCCACAGCGACCGCCCGGTAATGAGCATCGTGCGACTGGGAAGGCACACCGCGCCGACCATCGAGCCCATGCAGTAGGCGTTGTTGAAATGAAAGCCGCGCTCGACGAGCCCGTCGACGTTGGGCGTGCGGATCTCCGGATTGCCCAACGCGCCAACGGTGTCCCAACGCTGATCGTCGGTAAAGACGAACAGAATGTTCGGACGCTGAGGGCGCGGTTCGGCTGCCACCAGCGCGCTGCCCAACGCGCCAACAACCCATGCCGCAGCGATGGCGCCAACCAGTGCAATGGCACGCCGGCCGATGATGTTCATGCTCGCCCCCTGGCGTTGTAAAAACGGTGCGCCGCAAAGATCGTGATGTGGCCCCCCTTGCTCCACGGCGGCACGCGGGCTCGAGCAACCGAACCTGCGCTACGCGGCGCCGTACTCGCGATTGGTGACAATACCCGGCAGCGGCACCGGGTATCGCCCGTCGGCGTCGGCTTGAATCGGCGCGGGTCCGTCGACAACCAGCTTGTCCACGTCGGGCGCAAACTCGTGCTCGCAGTTGAGCATGCCATCGTAGGTCACCACGCGACCGGTGTGCGCCGCCATGCGCCCCATCGACGTGACCAGGCTGGCTTCGACGCCGCGCTTCACTTCGTTGTAGGGCTTGTCCTGCCGGATGGCCTCGATCAGGTGGTTCCACTCCAGTTGATAGGGACTCGGCTCCGGCGGCGGGAAACGCCACACCAGCTCGGCACGATCCATCTTGTGCCCCTTGTACGTGCGGCACTTGGCCGGCGAGTGCGACGACGTGGAAATAACGGCCGATCCCTTCGTGCCGTGCGCGTAGCTGGCAAATTCGTCGTGGCAGCCGGGAACGTTGCGGCCGTCGAGCATCAGCTTCGTGCCGTCGGCAAAAGTATATTCCACCGCGTAATGGTCGAAGTTCTGGTCGACGTTGTCGCCCCGATAGTGCCGGCCGCCGAGCGCCTGGGCCGAAACGGGCCAGGCGTTCTTCATCCAGCAGCATTCGTCGATATTGTGAATCAAAAAATCGCTGTAGCAGCCGCCGCTGGCCCACAGGAAGCTGTGGAACCGTTCGATCTGCCACATCAACTCGTTGCGGTCGGCCGGCTTGGGCTCGGAAAATGCCGAACCGATTGGCGGCGTCATGCGATAAGCACGCAGCAGCGTGATGTCGCCGATTTCGCCGTTCTGGATCCGGTCGAAAAGCTCTTGCCGGGCCTTGCAGTGGCGGCACATCAGTCCCACCGCAACTTTCAGGTTCTTGGCCGTGGCCTGGTCGGCCAGTTCCAGCATGCGCTTCGACGTAGGCCCATCGATTGTCACCGGCTTCTCCATGAAGACGTTGACGCCTTTCTCGATGGCATACTTGAAGTGTACCCAGCGGAAGGCCGGCGGCGTGGCAAAGATGGCGACGTCGCCCGGGCGCAGGCAGTCGATCGCCTGCTTATACGCGTCGAAGCCGATGAACTTGCGATCGTTGGGCACGTCCATCCGCTCCGAGTACTCGTTCTGCAACGCGTTGTGGCTGGTGTTCAATCGATGCTCGAACACGTCGGCCATCGCGGTCAGCTTGACCAGACCCTGCTGCTCGACCGACAACGCATTGGCGGCCGCGCCGGTGCCGCGACCGCCGCATCCCACCAGGGCCACCTGCACCGTGCTGTCTTCCGCCGCATGGACCGCCGGCACCACCATGCTGGTCAACGCCGATGCGGCCGCTATCCGGCCCGTGTTCTGCAAAAATTCGCGACGCGACGTGGTGTGTGCGGTGGGCTTGGTCATCGGGGGACTGCTCCTGGTTCGCTTCAGGCGGGAAAGATCGTTCGAGGCGGGACGCGGCTCTGGAGTGTTAGTTTAGTTGACCGGCAACCGGGTATCTAGCCAGCGTCGACGCGTTCGCACCGACGATCGCCCCGGATGCAAGCGCGGCGGCGCTATTTCCCGCCATCGCGTACGCATAGCAGCTTGTGCCGCGTGCGAAAAAACAGGCTGCCATCGGCGATGGCCGGGGTGGCCAGGCAACTGTCGCCCAGGTCGTTGGTCGCCAGCACGTCGAGTTCCGCTCCGGCAGCCAGCACCACGACCGTGCCATTCTCGCCCGTAACGTAGATCTTGCCATCGCCATAGACGGGCGAGGCGAAGTAATCTCCCACGTTCTGAATGCGTCGCTGGTACCACAACGGCTGGCCGTCGCGGGTGTCGAAACAACTGGAGATGCCGCCCCCTTTGACCACCAGCATGCGTCCGTCGATCACCAGCGGCGAAACGATGTGATCGGGCGCGCGGCTGTCGTGCTTCCACAGCACGTGGGTCGCCGTAACGTCTCCCCGGCCGCCGGCCCGAACCGCCAGGATGTACTGCTCGGCGGCATCCGCGGCGTCGTGCCGGGCGCCGGCGAAGTTGTCGGCATCCAGAAACGCGCGGTCGAGCTCTTCCCCTTCGAGATAGCCATCCTTATTCACGTCGCCCCGATCGAAGCGCTCGAAAAACTCGGCCGGAAGGGGGACGTCGCCGGCGAAGTCCTGCATTTCCTGCTTGGTCAGCCGGCCGTCGTTGTTGCCCGTCTCACCCTGATCGGCGGTGGCCAGCCACTGGTTGGCGATGCCGCTGCTCTGCAATGAAATGTAAACCACACCCTCGCTGCACACCGGCGTCGTCTTGATGTTTCGCAAAAGCGTCTTCGCCAACCAAAGCTGCTCGCCCGTTTTCGGATCGTAGCCGATGAGCTTGCCCGTGCCGGCCACGACCAGCTCCGATCCGGCATCCGTCCGGCAAACGATCGGGTGCGAGTAGTTGACGGCCATGTCGTTGCGCGCCACGCGCCACTCGATCGCACCGGTCTGTCGATCCAGCGCGTACATGGCCGGAGAGAGATCGTCGTCCTGCAGGAAGATCACCTTGTCCTCGAACAACACGGGCGACATGCCGGGGCCCCATTTGAACACGAAGTAGGGCACGGGCAGCGGCGTGTGCCAGGCGGTCTCGCCCGACGCCGCGTCGAACGCCGTCATGCCCAGCGTGTTGAAATAGAAATAGGCTCGCTCGCCGTCCGCGGCCAGGGTGGTCGAGGCGTGGCTGTTGGTGCGATGGATCTCGCCCAGCGCTCCGGTCGCCAGATCGCGCGACCAAAGCGCCTTGCCGCTGGCCGCATCGAAGCACTGCACGCGCACCAGCTCGTCGCCGGCCATCGAAGAAACGAACACACGTCCAGCCGCCACGACCGGCGAGCCGATGCCGTCGCCCAATTCCTGCGACCAGGCCACATTCTCGGTCGCGGAGAAGTTGACCGGCAGCGATCGACTCGACGCCGAGATGCCACTGCAATTCGGCCCACGAAACTGCGGCCAGTCCTCGGCCATGGCGACGCCGAGCGTGGCGACCCAAAGGGCCGCCAGCCGCAACAGAGATATTGGCTTTGATGTGTCCATGCGTCTCTACGCTCGGCGCCAGCGGGATCAGGCCACTACCGATTTCACGACCTTGCCGGCCACGTCAGTCAGTCGGAAGTCGCGCCCGTTGTAGCGGTAGGTCAGTTTCTCGTGGTTCATGCCCAGCAGGTGCAGCACCGTGGCGTGCAAGTCGTTGATGCTGACGCGGTCGACGACCGCCTTGTGGCCGATTTCGTCGGTCTGGCCGTGATGCACGCCCCCTTGCACTCCGCCGCCTGCCAGCCAGGTGGTAAAGGCGTGCGGATTGTGGTCGCGGCCCGTGCCCCCTTTCTGCACGATGGGCAGCCTGCCAAACTCTCCGCAGCAGATCACCAGCGTCGAATCCAATAAGCCGCGCTGCGCCAGATCGGTCAGCAGGCCGGCGATGGGCGTGTCGGTCTCTCCGGCAAACTGCGTGTGGTTCTGCTGGATGTTCTGATGGCCGTCCCAACTGCGCTCGTTTTCCATGCCGCCGGAATAGATCTGCACGAAGCGCACGCCCCGCTCCACCAGCCGCCGCGCCGTGAGCGCCTGCCTGGCGAAGTGCGTACACTTGGCATCGTCGATGCCGTACAGCTTGTGAATGTGCTCGGGCTCGGCATCGATATCGAGCGCCTCGGGCGCCGCCATCTGCATGCGATACGCCAGCTCGAAGCTTTCGATCCGCGCCGCAAAGTCGGCCTCGTCCGCCGCCGGGTGATGCCTGTTGAGCGTGCGCAGCAAGTCGAGCTGGGCGACCTGCTGCTGGTCGGTCATGTCGGCGCGGCGAAGAAGATTGTTGATCGGCGCGCCTTGGGCATTGAGCGCAGTGCCCTGAAACACGCCGGGCAGGAACCCCGTGCCCCAATTTTGCGCATGCCCTTTGGGCAGCCCGCGGCCCAGCGTGTCGTACATCACCACAAAGCCGGGCAGATTGCGATTCTCGCTGCCCAGCCCATAGGTCACCCACGCCCCCATGCACGGGAAGCCCATGCGGCTGAAGCCGGTGTTGATCTCGAACAGCGCGGGCGAGTGATTGTTGGTCTTGGTGAAGCAGGAATGGATGAACGCCATCCGGTCGACGTGCTCGCCGATCTTCGGAAAAATCTCGGACACCCACGCGCCGGATTGTCCGCGTTGCTCGAACTTGAAAGGCGACTTCATCAGCGGGCCGACCTGCTCGGTGAAGAAGCCCGTGTTCTTGTCGAAGCCCTCCAACTCCTGGCCGTCGCGCTTGGCCAACTCAGGCTTGTAGTCCCAGGTGTCGACCTGGCTGGGGCCGCCGTTCATGAACAGCCAGATGACGCTCTTGGCCTTGGCCGGAAAGTGCGTGGACTTGGGGGCCATGGGATTGAGAGGAAGCGACGCGGTGGCAGCATCGGCCGAGCCGGCCAGCAAGCCTTGCGAGTCGAGCATCGCCGCCAACGCCAACAGCCCCGCGCCCGATCCGGCGCGAGCAAGAAACTCGCGCCGCGAAGGATACGCCGATGGCGGCCGTGCGAAAAGCCTCGGAGCATTCATGACGCTATCCCTCGGAAACAAACGGACGCTGCGGTCGATCGTATTCTACATCAGTCGATATAAATAAACTCGTTCAATCCGAACAGCACCTGGCAGAAGTCGCCCACGGCCAGCGAGAGCGCGTCCTCCTTGCCCGCCGCCGCGTACGACTGCGTGGCGCCGCGAATAAACAGTGCCGAGTCGGCCAGCTCCGCTTCGTCCGGCGGCCGCCCCAGCCCAATCAGGTATCCGCGCGCCACGGCCTCCTCGGGGCTCGCCTCCTTGCCGCTCAACAAACGCCCGGCCATGGAGCGGGCACGCTCGATGACTTGCTCGTTGTTGAGCATGGCCAGCGCCTGCGGAGCCACGATGGTCGAAGCCCGCTGCCCGAGCCCCTGCAGCGCATCGGGCGCGTCGTACAGCATCATGCTGGGCACCAACTGGCTGCGCTTGACCATGAAGTAAATGCTGCGGCGCTGGTGCGCGGGATCGAGCGTGCTGGGGCCATACAAGCTGCGGTCCAGGTCGCCGCTGGCCGCCAGCATCGCGTCGCGGATCACCTCGGCCTCCAGCCGCACTCGCAAGCGCCGCCACAACAGCCGATTGTCCGGGTCGACCGCAACGCGTGCATCGTCGCCGCCGACGCTTTGCTTGTAAGTGGCGCTGGTCATCATCAGTTTGTGCAACGGCTTGAGCCGCCAGCCGCCGTCGATCAGTTGTCCAGCCAGATAGTCGAGCAACTCGGGGTGCGACGGCGGCTCGCCCGAGCGGCCGAAGTCGCTGGCCGTGGCCACGATGCCCCGTCCAAAGTGATGTTGCCACAGCCGGTTGACGATCACCCGTGCCAACAGGTGGCCGGCGCCTTGCTCGGAGTCGGTGATCCAATCGGCCAGCGCTCGCCGCCGATAGCTGGTGCGCCAGCCGTCCGGCGGGGACGACTGCCAGTGCTTCTCGGCTTCCGGCGCCCGCATCAGCACTTGCAGATAACTGGCATCGGCCGGCGCGATCTTCTGTTGCAGGTCGCCGCGCTTGAGAAAGTACGTGTGCTCGAAGAAATCGACCCCCTGCGTTCGCAAACGCAGCGCCGGCAATCCTTCGGTGGAGATCAACACCTTGGTCAGCTCGGGCTCGGGCGCCTGTTTCTCGTGCTCTTCAACCGCGGCGTTGAGCTTTTGCCACTCGGCGTCGTGCTCGCAATGCCAGGCCAATAGCGCCGCGCGCTGCTCGTCGCTGCGCTCGGCGGCAGGCGTGGCCAATGCCTGATTCACCAGTTCGAGCCGCTTGACCGTCACTTGCTCGCCGTCGAGCGCCACGGGCTTGGGCGTCGTGCTGAACGAGAACCGCACGCGGCCCAGGTTGTGCTGCTCGTTGTTCTCGAACCGCAGAATGAACGTCAGCGTCGTCCCGTTGGCGTCGGCGATGGGTGTTTCCAGGTCGAACGCGGCGGAATGACTCTTGCCGAATTCCGGATCGACCGCCCAGGCCGATTTTTTGTTGTCGTCGATCGCTCCCACTACCGGCAGCTTTTCCTGCGAGAACGTGGCTTTGGCGGCCACCAGCTTGCGCGGAGCCCCCGCCGTGTTCGACCCGTTGGGCGCCGCCCAAAGCTGAAAGTCGGACAAGGCAAAATTGCCGTTGGCGGCGCGTCCGGGGCCGTTCTTCGGCAGAGAAGGGTCGGCCAGCGCGTCGATCCGCACGGCCGTGATGCCCGTCGCGGAGGTGGGCGCCGTAAAGGTATAAACGTCCTGCGACGCGTTGGTTCCACTGGCCAGGTACGATCCGTCGTCTTGCAGAGCGAAGGTCGCGCCACCTTCGGACTTGGTGGCGCTGGCTTCCACAATTTGCCACTTGGCGCTAACTCGCTGGACGTCGCTCGCCAGCCACTCTTCGAAACGGCTGGGCAATTCCTCCGACTCGTAGCGCTTGAGCGCCTCGACCAACCGTGCATGCGCGCGCTCGTACTCCTCTTGCCGAGTACGAGTGCGCTCGGGATCGAAATCCAGGTCGACTTCGCTACGCACCGTCGCGGTAAACGTAGCGACGAAACGATAATAGTCGGCCTGCGGAATCGGGTCGAACTTGTGATCGTGGCAGCGGGCGCAGCCGATCGTCAGCCCCAGCATCGACGTGCCGATCGTGGCGGCCATGTCGTCCAACTCGTCGTAGCGTTCCTTCTCTACCTGGTTGGCCGTGATCTGCGTAGCGTGCGTGCCCGCGGCCAGGAAGCCCGTGGCCATCAGCGCCAGGTTGTTCTCCGGTTCGTACTCGTCTCCGGCGATCTGCCAGCGCACGAACTGGTCGTACGGCATGTCCTGGTTGAGCGCCTGAATGACGAAGTCGCGGTAGTGATAGGCCGTGGGCCGGTCGTCGTCCTGCTCGTAGCCGTGACTCTCGGCAAACCGCGCCAGGTCGAGCCAGTGCCGTCCCCAACGCTCGCCATAGTGAGGACTGTCGAGCAAGCGATCGATCAACCGGTCATACGCATCGGGCGATGCATCGGCCAGAAACTCGTCGACCTGCTCGGGCGTCGGCGGCAGTCCGGTCAGGTCGAAGGTCGCGCGGCGGATCAGCTTTCGCTTGTCGGCCGGGCCGTTGGGTCCGATGCTGGCCGCTTCCAGCTTGTGCAGCACGAACTGGTCGATCGGCGTACGGCACCAGCCGTTGTTTTGCACCGCCGGCACTTCCGCATCGGACAGCGGCGCCAGCGACCAGAATTCACGGTCCTGGGGACTGACCAGCTTGGCGATGAATTCCTGGGCCACGTCCACCAGCGGCGCGTCGTAGGCGGCCCCGGACGCGATCCACGCCGCGAGGTGTTCGATCGACTCGACCGGCAACTGCGCGGCCTCGGCGGGCATGAACGGCTCGTCCCCGTGACGCACCAGCGTCATCAGTCGGCTCTCGTCGGGCTTGCCGACCACGACGGCCGGACCAGATTCGCCCCCCTCGAGCAGCCCTTCTCGGGTGGTCAGATCGAACTCGCCGTGAGTTTCAGCGCCGCCGTGGCACTTCACGCAATGCGAAGTCAAAAGATCGCGCACCGGGCCCTTGAACAGCTCGAGGCTGCGGGTCATTTGCGCCGCATGATCGGCGGGTATCGCATCACTCGCTGGCGTCTCATCCGCGCTGGTTCCGGCGGCCTGAAACACTGCAAACACAAAAATCAAAAACGCCACGTTGCGAACGGCCGCTGTCCGGCGGCGTCTGCCTGCTCCACTCCATAACATCATCACGGGCTCTCCAAGCCACGAACCGAGCAACCCCGACGGCCGCTTCTCTGGCTCCCATTTCCGTTGAGCCGGCGCGTGCTGTCAAGGGGCCGTGACAACCCCCGCGCGCTGCGGCAGATACCCGCCCGCGCCGCACTGCCCGAGCATGAGCGCATCCCCGGACGGCAACACCACTTCGGCGTGTCAGCCCCAGCGGCGTCCAGGTCCCTATGAGCGGGCCGCTACGTGTGATAGTCGGCATTCAGCCGGACATATTCGGCGGTCAGGTCGGTGGTCCAAAAGCGCACGCTGGCCTCCCCCTCGCGAAAGCGGAGATCGACGTGCGTATCGCGATTGTCGCGGATCGACGCCGAAACCTTGGCGGCGTCGAACTCGACGGGCCGTCCCTGTTCGTACAGCGGATGGTCGTTGATCCGCAAATCGACGCCGGCCGGATCGAACTCGATGCCCGCATAACCGGCGGCCGAGACAATCCGGCCCCAATTCGGATCGGCCCCGGCCACGGCCGTCTTTACCAGCGGGCTGTCGGCCACCGTCCGCGCGATTTCGCGGGCGGCCGCCACGGTCTTGCAGCCGGACACGTCGATCGTAATCAGGTGCGATGCCCCCTCGCCGTCCTCGGGAATCGCCCGAGCCAGATCCGTACACACTTCCTGGAGCGCAACGCCAAATGCCGCCAGATCGTCGCCGGCAATCGGCGTTCCCCCCGCCGCCCCATTGGCCATCAGCAGCACCGTGTCGTTGGTACTCATGTGGCCGTCGACGTGAATGCAGTTGAACGTGACGTCGACGATGCGGCCTAGTAATGCTTGCGCATCGGCGGAGGTTAGCGGCGCATCGGTGAGCACCAGCCCGAGCATGGTGGCCATGTTCGGTCCGATCATCGCGGCGCCTTTGGCCATGCCGGTGATCTGGATGGAGCGCCCGCCGACGGAAATCGTGCGCCCGGATATTTTGTGAACCGAATCGGTCGTCAGCATGCCGCGCGCGGCCGCCAGCAAGTTCTCCTCGCCGCGCCCCAATTGCTCTGCCGCGGCGGTGATGCCATCGCGAATCTTCTCGATCGGCAAAAAGCTGCCAATGATGCCGGTGGAGAGCACGAGGCACTGTTGCTCGCTGGCGTCGCAAACGACGGCCCCGGCGCGCGCCATGGCGCGTGCGTCTTCGAGTCCGCGCGCGCCCGTGCAGGCGTTGGCATTGCCCGAGTTGACAACGACCACGCGGATGTTCTCGGCCGGAGTAATGGCGCGATCCCAAGCCACCGGCGCGGCAAACACCAGGTTCTGCGTGTAGACGCCCGCCGCAACCGCCGGCCGGTCGGAGACGACCAACGTCAAATCCTGCTTGGCCGGGTTGCGCTTGATGCCGCAATGGACACCAGCGAGTCGAAATGCTTGAGGAACGTTCATAGAGGCATAGGCGAGAGGCTGGAGACTGGAGGCGGAACGCTGAAGGAACAGACCAATTCAAGCAGCGCAAGCTCGGCCGAAGGCAGCGATTTTTCCTACCGCCTACCGCCTACCGCCTACCGCCTACAGCCTGTCTAAAGCGCCATCGTTTCGGGAAACTCGTGCATGAGGTTGAAGTTTTGCACCGCGGCGCCGCTGGCGCCCTTGATCAGATTGTCGAGACAGCTAATCGTAATCAGGCGGCCGCGGACCATCCGCGCCGTGATGTCGCAAAAGTTGGTGTCGCTGGTGTCCTTCGTGCCGGGCAGGTGATTCACCACGCGAATGAACGGCTCGTCGGCATAAAACTCACGCAAGGTCGCCAGCGCCGCATCTTCGGTCAGGTCGCCCACCGGCTGCGAGTAACAAGTCGAGAGAATGCCGCGGTCCATCGGAATCAAATGCGGCGTGAAAATCACTTCCACGTCCTTCTCGCTGGCCAGGCTCAACACTTGCTCGATTTCCGGCGTGTGCCGATGCCGGCCGACGTTGTAGGCCGACACGCTCTCGTTCACCTCCGGAAAGTGCGTCATTAACTTGGGCGTGCGACCCGCGCCCGATACGCCGCTCTTCGAATCGATGATAATCTCGCGCGGGGCAATCAAGCCGCGCTTGATGAGCGGCGCCAGCGCCAGGATGGCCGACGTGGGGTAACAGCCCGGATTCGCCACCAGCCTGGCGCCGCGAATCTGCTCGCGAAACAGCTCGGGCAGGCCATAGACGGTCTTGCCGAGCCGATCGGGATCGACGTGCTTCTGGCCGTACCAGTCGGCATACGACTCGGGGCTGTTGAGCCGATAGTCCGCGCTCAAATCGACGACGCGCATGCCGGCATCGAGCAGCTTGGGCACCAACGCCGCGGTCACGCCGTGCGGCAAGCAACTGAAAGCCACGTCGGCGCGGGCGGCGATCTCGGCCGGCTGCAAGTCGGCCATGCACAGGTCGATCCGCCCGGCCAGTTGCGGGTGGACGCTGGCCACGTGCGGGTTGTCCTCGCTGCGGCTGGTCAGCGCCGTAATCTCCGCCTCCGGATGGCGCAGCAGGATCTTCATCAGCTCCAGAGCCGTGTAACCCGTAGCGCCAATGATGGCAACGCGAATCATGGAGGCAAGCGTGCAAGAAGGTTGAAGATCCAGGCAAACCAGCAGATGCGACAGTATATCGAAAGCACGTCGAATCGGCTACGCCGCCAGACCTTGCGCCGCGGCAGCCAGCCATCAGACTCAGGACGCAGGACAGCGGCCAAGGGTTCGCCGGTGGTGCGTAAACCTGCGCGGGCCGCGAGATGCTCCAGTCGGAGATACGGCCCCGCGCTCATTCGCGCCAGCCGGTCGCGTCGATCCGCCGCAGTTCGCCCTCGATGTCCGTGCCTTCATAAAACGACAGCCAGCCTTGGATGCGGCGCGTCTCACCCGGCGGGCAATCCGCAAACTTCGGATCCGAGTGCAGGCAGGGGCAGCGCTCGTTGCCCCAGGGACGATGGCAGGGCGCCCAGGCCGTGATCACCCAGCGACGACCGTCCTGCGAACGGCAGGCGGCATACGGCGCACGGAACACTTTGTTGTCGTTGGTTTGCAGCTCGAACCCGGCGGCCCCTTTGAGCATCACGCAATTTTGCACGCGCAAGTCGGAGAGCACTTCGGACGTGTCGTTCAACAGCCACATCTCCATGCGCACTGCCGTCGGCGTCGGCGTCACCTTCGTGCCAAAGCGAATGCCATTGGGCAGCACGCGCTTGAACTCCAGCACGCCCCCCTTGCCGCGCGTCCACTCCAACGGCTCCAACTCGATGCCGGAATTCGTCCAGATCGTCGGTACGTGCGTGTGCGCCAGGTAGGTCAAGCCCAGGTTCGACCAGATGGCCTCCGGCACGTCGGCCACCACGTAGCTTTGCTCGTCCCAGGGACAAAACACACTGATCTTCGTATCGCGCTGCGGGCGAACCGCCCCCTCCAGAAAGCCGATCCGCGGGTGGCGTCCGCCCGGATAAGGCAGCACCCGCAGCGGCTCGCCCGGCTGGCGGCGCGGCTTGTTCTCTGGCGTGATTTCGAAGCGCTCGATCGCCTCGGCAATGGCCTGCGGCGAGAGCCCGGTGGCCGCGTGGATCTCGTCCGTGGTAAAGCGATGGTGCCAGACCATGTTGGTCAGCCAATAGCGAAGTTGCGCGTCCCCCTCCGGCATCCGGTGGTTGGCGGGCTCGGCGGCAGTCGCCACCAGCGCCAACAGCGCGATCGATGCGAAAACGACAACGCGAACGTGCTTCGACATGGGCTGTTCAACCGCAAGCAACGACTCAATGGCAGCAACGGCCTACGTACTTGTGCCGCTGTTAGCGGCGGCCGAAAGCGTACAGCGCTTTATCCGTGCGAACGTACACGCGACCATCGGCCAGCACCGGCGAGGCGCAAATCTGCTCGCCGAAATCGCGCGCGCCGACGACTTCCAGCGGCGGCCCCAGCCGAAACACGGTGACCTCGCCCGCCTTGCTGGCCACATAGATCTTGCCATCGCCGCCGGCCGGCGAGGCATAGTAATTCCCGCCGCCCCGCGCCCGCATCTGTTTCACCAGCTTGCCGGTGGCCGCGTCGAGCAACGTCGCCACGCCGCCGTCCTTGACCATGAACACGTGGCCCCGATAGATCAACGGGCTGGGCACGTACGACAAGCCGCGCTCGTATTGCCAGGCCAGTTCCGGCTCACCGCCGCTGTTCTGGGCCGGCCGCAGCACCGTCAGCGTGTTACGCGCCAGCTCGAAAACTTGCGCGTACTTGTTCCACTCGTCCTCGTCCAACGACTGGCTGTCGTCCAGGTCGATGCGATAGAAGCGCGATTGCACTTCGCCGGCCGGCAGTTCCGATTTCTCCAAGCGAGCGTTCTTGTTGGCGTCCCACTGAGCCAATGCCTGCGACCAGGGCTCCATGGCAATCCGCGCGTCGGTATCCCCGCCCGGCGACCAGGTACACACGTACAACGCCCCGTCGGCCAGCGCCGGCGTGGGATTGACAATGCGCGCAAAACCATCGCGCGACCACAGCGGCTTGCCGTCGCGCGGGTCGTAGGCCACCAGTTGCAACGCGCCGGCCATCACAATCTGCTTCTTGCCGCCCTGCTCCCAGAGCACCGGGGTGGCGTAGCTGCGCGTGAATCCATCGCGCGGAGTCTGCCAGGCCGTCTCGCCATTGTCGGCCCGCACGGCAATCAGAAAGCTGTCCAGATCGTGGTCTTCGCACAGCACCACCTTGCCGTCGACCAGGATCGGCGAGCTGGCCGAGCCGAACTCGTCGCGAAACGGTCCCATCCGCCGCGTCCAGACCGGATCTCCGGCCATCGTGTAGCACAGCAGCCCATAGCTGCCAAAGAACGCGTATACGCGCTGACCGTCCGAAGCCGGCGTCGAGGAAGCAGGGCTCCCCTCGGCGTGGTTCTTCTCCAGTTGATCGGCGCGGACGGTTTGCTTCCACAGCACGTCGCCCGTGGCCCGATCCAGGCAGATCGTCGACAGGTCGTGCCCCTCGTGGGCCGTCAGCAGCATGCGATCGCCAACCACCAGCGGCGTCGAATGTCCGGGCGCAAGCGCGGTCTTCCACAACAGGTGCTCATCGTCGAGCTCGGCCGGCAGCGGTTGGCTGTCGACGGCCGCGCGGCCGTGATCGTGGCGGAAGTAGTTCACCTGCTGAGCGCTGGCGCACGCGACCAAAGCACTCCAGGCCGCCAGCAACAGGATCGACAATCTACAATTCATGCTCGATGGCCCCACGTCCACGACGTTCGTTGGTGAGTATTCGATCACGCCGCCCGGATCACTGCGTCGCCAGATCCTGCGACGCATTGATGAGCGAGCCGGGAATCGGTCCCAGGCCCAGCAGCGACAGCGCCAGGTTGCCGCCGTCGCCGTTGCGAATCGGCTGCAACGGCGCGCCGGTATAGTCGGGCCGGTCGGCTTGCGGGTTGGCACGAGACGAAGGATTCAGCTCGTACAGGTCGCGGCCCGGCGCCACCCCGGCGCCCCACACGTAAAACGGTATGGTGTAGTTGAGCACGTTGCTGTTGATGCCGTGGTTGAGTCCCAGCCCGCCGTGGTCGGCCGAAAGAATGATCGTCGTCTTGTCCTGGAAGCGCTCGTCGCTGGTCACCAGCTCGAGCACGCGCGCCAATTGGCCGTCGACGTGCGCCATGGCTTCCATGTATTCAGGGCTCCCCCAGCCCTTGGCGTGACCCTTGCCGTCGGTATCGGCATAGTGGAGGAAGACGTAGTTGAACGGATTGGCTTTCATTTCTTCGATGAAGCGATCGGTCATGGCCGCGGTGTTGCCATCTTTGACGTACAGGTCGATCTTCTTGCGGCCGTTGTCCTCTCCGGTGGTGTCGGGCGCGCCGTTGCGGGCATCGTACGACTGCTCGTACAGCACGAACTTGCTCTTCGAAGCGAGCATGGCCGTACGCAACCCGTTGTCGTGCGCAACGTCGAACGCGCTGGCCACGTAGTCGAGCCGGCTGTTGTGCAGATTTCGATCGCCCGGATCGGAATTGATGGTCCACAGGTGCCCGGCAATGGCCTCCGGGTCGGCGGCCCGATCCTTGACCGGACGGCCCGTGATCATACAGGTGTGGTTGGGCAGCGTGATCGTAAAGTCGTAGTCGGTGCGCGCGTTGTGCGTCCAGGCTCCTTCGCGCTGCAATCGCTCGAACGTCGGCAGTTTCCCCTCGGCCAGCAGCGCCTCCAAATGCTTGGGCGCCAGTCCGTCGACGCTGATCTGAATCACGTATTCCGCGGCCGCGTCGGTCGCCAGCGAGCGAGCGGCCGCCGCGCAGTGCAGCACGGCAGCCAGGGCGAGAACGTAGCCGGCGTGGCCAAGCCATCGGTTCGAATGGAAATTCACGGCCTGCCTCAGGAATTCAGTAGGACAGTAGGAATGGTTCTGGTATGACGCGCAAGCGCATGCCCTTTATTCTAATCGGCCGCCGGGCGATTTCATACGTTGGCCGGCGTGGCCCAATGGCCGCCTTCGCGATACTTGCGGCGGACCAGCGCGGCGGCATCCGGGTTGTTGGTCACCCGCTCGCTGGCCGGATCGAACTCCAACTGCCCGCGCACCCGCGTGGCAATGTTGCCCAGGTGGCACAGGGCGCTCGAGCGGTGATTGATTTCAATGTCGGCCGTGGGGCGCTCGCCCGACTTGATACAGGCGATGAAATTGTCGTGATGCGCTTGCAGGTCGGGTTCGCCCTTGCTGACTTCCTCGATGAGCTTGTTGCGCGGGCCGAAGATTTTGTAACCGCCCCGCTTGCCCAGCAGCATCATCCCCTGCGTGCCGTAAAAAGCATCGCCGTTCTCGAATCCCTCCTGCACGTAGGGAGACCAGATGCGCTGCTCGAAGATGAGCTGCCGCTTCTGCCCGCTGGCGCCGTCGCCGGCATATTCGAACACGACGTACTGCGTGTCGGCGTGCTGCTGGTCGTCGTCGAAGAAATACTTGCCGCCCAGCGCCGCGATCGACGATGGGTGCGTTTCGACCCCCAATCCCCACAGCGCGATGTCGATGTCGTGGACGCCGTCGTTGCCCATGTCGCCGCAGCCGAAGTTGTACCACCAGCGCCAAATGCTCGGCAGCAGATTCGATTGATAGGGCACCATCTCGGCCGGGCCAACCCATGCGTCGTAGTCCAGGGTCGAAGGCGCGTCGCCGGGCTGCTGCTTGCCGATCGAGCCGCGGCGCTGGCTGTTCCAGGCCTTGGCGACCAGCACATCGCCGATCGCGCCCTGGTGCAGCTTTTCCATACCCTCGCGCACGTGGGCCGTGCTGCGGCTTTGCGTGCCGACTTGCACCACCTTCTTGTTGCGGCGCGCGGCGTCGACCATCAGTCGCCCTTCGCGCAGATTGTGGGCACACGGCTTCTCGACGTAGACGTGCTTGCCGGCGTCGCAGGCCAGGATCGTGGCCGGTCCGTGCCAATGGTCGGGCGTGGCAATCCACACCGCGTCGACCGACCTGTCGTCGAACACCTGCCGCATGTCCTTGACGGTCTTGGGCGAGCCACTGCCGTGCTGCTCGGCAAGTTTCACGGCGCTGGCCAGACGCACCTCGTCCACGTCGCACAAATACGCCAGCTCGACCCCCTTGTTCCTGGCCAACAGTTCCACGTGGTGGCTGCCCATGCCGCCGGGCCCAACCACGGCGACTTTCAAACGTTCGTTGGCACTTTTGCCATCGGCAGCCTCGGACCAGGCGAGCACGGCCGCCGCGGCGGCGGTGCCTTGGGCGCTGCGTTTCAGGAATTCACGTCGATCGTGCGTGGACATGGCGTGCCTCGTGCGGGTTTGGGGGTGGAGCGGGGAAGGCCGGGTCGTTGCCGCCGCGCGGAGCGGCGGCGCAAACTATTCGAGCAGATATTCCTTCACGAACAAGATCGTGGCGTAAAACTGAAAATCGGCGTTCTTCTTCTTGGCAAAACCGTGACCTTCGTCCTCGGCCATCAGGTACCAGACCGGCGTATTGTTCTTTTGCAGCGTTTCGACGATCTGCACCGATTCCGAGAGCGGCACCCGCGGGTCGTTCTTGCCTTGCACGACGAACAGCGGCTTCTTGATCTTGTCGGCGTGGTTCAGCGGCGCGATCTCTTCCAGAAACGCCCGCATCTTCGGATCGCGCTCGTCGCCGTACTCCACGCGGCGCAGGTCGCGACGATAGCTCTCGGTGTTCTCCAGAAACGTGACCAGGTTCGAGATGCCCACCACGTCCAGCGCGCAGCGGATGTGGTCGCTATACCGCGTGGCAACGGCCAATGTCATGTGGCCGCCATAGCTGCCGCCGGTGACCATGATGCGATTCTCATCCAGGTCGTCGCGCTTGCGCATCCAGTCGAACAGCGCGGCGATGTCCCGATACGTGCCCTCGCGCAGAAAGCCATTGTCGAGCTGCAGGAACGACTTGCCATAGCCGGCAGATCCGCGCACGTTGGGATAAACCAGCGCCACGCCAAGCTCGTTGAGATAATAGTTGTTGCGCGCCAGGAAGCCGGGGCGCGATTGGCCTTCTGGCCCGCCGTGAATCACGACGATGACCGGGCGCTTGCCCGTGAATTTGGCCGGCGGGTTGTAGAGAAAGCCGGAAATCTCCCGATCGTCGAACGATTTCCACTTGATCAGCTCGGGCTCGGAAAACTTCTCGGCGTCGAGTCCGCCCGTCTCGCTCTTGGTCCAGCGGTCGACCTTGCCGGTGGTGATATCCAGCGAGTACACGTCGGCCGGCGAACGCGCCGAAGTCATCACGAAGCCCAGGTCGCGATTGTTGTCGTGCCACTCCAGCCCGCCGATCACGGCCGAGGGCAACTCGGGCAACGGCCGTTCCTGCTTCGTTTCGAGATCGAGCACGTGCAGCCGGCTGATGCCGTTCTCGTTGGTCACAAACGCCAACAGTTTGCCGTCCTTCGACAGATCGCCCCCTTCGACGTCCCAGGGAATGTCGCCGGAGAGTACCGTCTCTTTCTTGCTCGCCAGATCCAGGTAAACCAGGCGATGAAACTCCGAATCGCGATCGGTGGTCACATAGATGCCCTGGCCGTCGGCGCTGAAGGCAATCGGTCGATAGGCAATCTTTTCGGTGCTTTGCTTGGGTGTCACCAGCGTCTTTTTGCCGCTGGCCACGTCGACCAGCCAGATAGTGCTCTCGTTGATCGACACGTATTCGTACGCCAGCAATTGTTGGTCGTCGGGCGACCAGTCGACGACGCCCCAGCCGCCCCCTTGGTTTTCAGTCAGCAGCTTGCCGCTTTCGGGATCGGCGGGATCCATCGTATAGAAATCAACATCGGCGCCGGTCCGGCGGGTCGATCCATAAACCACGCGGTCGCCAGAAGTCGACCAGCGGGCGCCGGTGTTGCGCGACTTGCCGTCGGTCAGCAGCGTGCCCTGCCCCGCGGCCAGATCGTAGCGAAACAGTTGGAAGAATTCGCTGCCGCCGGCATCCTTGGAGAAGACAAAGTAGTCGGGCCGGCTGGGCTGATACGAAGCGCCCCCCACGCGATCGGCATAAAACGTGACTTGCTCGCGCGCCGCTCCGGGCGCGGCCACGCGGTGGACCTGGTTGGTGTCGCCAAAGCGCGTGGAGATCAGCATTTCGCGCTTCGTGGGATGCCAGTCCGACAAGCCGGCCGAGCGGAATTCGGTGTAGCGGTTGGCGCTTTCGGCCAGTGCCGCGGGAATGGGCGGAATGCCCGCGACCACCAGGTTGTCGCCCGGCGTAAGAACCGCCGCTTCTTCTCCCCACAACAAGCCCGCCGAAAGCAGGCACACGCAGCATGCCAGGCCAAATCGCTTCATCGCCGTCCCCTTCTTGGCGCCAAGTGAATGTGCGGCAAAGGGTCGACCGAAAAACAACTTCTCCGCAACTCCCCTCGCCCCTTGTGGGAGAGGGTTGGGTGAGGGGTTAGAGAATCAGGAGGTTGTTTTTCGGTCTCCCCCAAAGGGCCCCGTACCGGGGCGTATCGCTTGAGCTTAAGGGCGCTGCGCCCCGGTTGCAATGGTTTTCGGGCGCCGCCCTGGCGTCATCCCCTGCCTCGGGAGCAACTGATTTACAACCGATCGCGTCAGAACTATGTTAGCCATTACCCCAATGATTGCGCAGCGCCGCCATTTCCCCCAAGGATCATGTCGATGAAAACGTTTGCCCCGGGTCTCGCCCTCTGGCTGCTCTGCGCCGCGGCGCTGGCCGCAGATGCTCCCAAATTCAACGTCGGCGTCGCCAGCCGCGACATCACGCCGCAAGCGCCGACGCCCATGTGGGGCTATGGCGCCCGCCATGCGCTGCTCTCGCAGGGAACCCTCGATCCGCTGATGGCCAAGGCCGTGGTAATCGAGGCCGGCGACGCCCGGCTGGCCATCGTGGGCCTCGACATCGGTCGCGGCCCCACGCCCGACATGATGGCGCAGATTCGCAAGGACGTGGCCGAACAGGCCGGCGTGGACTACGTGTTGATCAGCGGCAGCCACACGCACCACGGACCGGTCATCGAGCTGACCAATCGCGAAGGCCTGGGCAAGGGCAAGTTCGACGATGCCGTGGCCTATAGCCAGCGCCTGCCCGGCCTGCTGACCGAGGCCATCGTCGCAGCGGCCAAGAGCGCCGTGCCGGCCAAGATCGGCGTGGCCAGCCGCAACTTGGAGCTCAATCGCAATCGCCACACCAAGCGCCAACCGAAGCCCACCGATCCGGAGCTGGCCGTCATTCGCATCGATACGCTCGACGACAAGCCGCTGGCCGTGATCGTCAACTACGCGGCCCATCCGGTGACGCTGCCCGGCGACCTGCTGAAGTTTTCGCGCGACTATCCCGGTCCGCTGCAGGATCGGGTCGAGTCGGTCCTCGGCACGCATTGCGTGTTCATGCAAGGCGCCTCCGGAGACATGAGCCCCAACCGCGGCGACCTGGATACCAAGGGATACGGCCAGGCCTTGGGCGACCACGTGGTTTCACTGGCACAGTCGATCGAAACCAAGCTGCCCGAGCGGCCGTCGATTCAAGCCACCGTCGAGCGCTTCGAGTTCAGCAGCCGGGTGAACTTCTCCAACCCACTGCTGGCGATCAGCTTTGAACAGGCGTTCTTTCCCGAGCTGGTGCGCAACTTCTTTCGCGAGTTTCAGAACGGCATTACGCCGGAGCTGTCGACCGTGCTGGTCAATGGCGACTTGGCGCTGGTCGGCGGCTCGGGAGAGTTCTTCTGCAACCATTCCAATCGCCTGAAGGAACGGGCCTACGTTCCCAACCTGCTGTTCTTCGGCTACTGCAACGGCCACCACATGTACTTCCCCACCATCGAAGCGGCCAGCGAAGGCGGCTACGGCGGCGACCCCGCCGTCGCGCCCGTCCAGATCGGCGGCGGCGAAATCATGATGAACCGCGCGCTGGTCAATCTCTACACCATGCTCAAAAAATTCCCGCCGGAGACGATCGAGTAATCCCCTAGCCAGTAGTTTCTAGCACTTTGATGATTGAATCTGCGTCTTTCTCGGCCTTCACAGCGTTTTCGCATGTCGCCGCACACCGCGAGACATGTGAATATTCCCGCGACATGACAAAACGCTTGGATTTCTGGCATTTCAACGTTCGGAAAGTCCTAGAAACTACTGCCTAGCAGCCTGTTGAAGAATTCGACAGGCTGCGACATCGCATGGATGCGGTGACAAAATGGCGACGTAAGTCGTTGTTTTGCGCTTCCCTGTGAAGCTTTGCTTCGCACTTGGCGCTTGTCGCCGAGGCGGCCCATCCATCGTACCGCCGGCTCAACGCGCCCCGCCGCCGGCCGGTTTCTTGCACGGCAGCTCGAAATACCGAACCGCCCGGCTGTCCGCGTCCGTGTCGACTTCGCTCGTGTCGACTAACAGCCGATCGCCGAACAGCTCGGCCGTGACGACCTCCCCTTGCGGATCCGTCACCAGGAACTCGGCCGGATGGACGAAGACGATGTGGACGCCGTTCTCGCGCGAACGGGCCTGCACGATCGGGTCGTTCCGCTGCGGCCCGAACATGCCGCCCGACGGGCAGATCAAAAAGTCCGCGCCCGCGGCACAAAAGCGCTGCACGATGCCGGGCTCCGTGCGATCGGCGCAGATCATCACGCCCAGCGTGCCGTACGGCGTGCTCCACACGCGCGAGACGTCGCCCGGCGTGTTGCGCACAAGCTCGTGCTGCAGCTTCTGCTTGCGATACTTGCCCACCAGCGTGCCGTCGGGAGCAAGCACGACCGCCGTGTTGTAGCGCGCCTCGCCATCGGCTTCGAGCAGTCCGGCGATCAGGTGGATGTCAAGCTCGTCGGCCAACCGCGTCAGACGCTCGAAGTACGGCCCGCCCGGAACCGGTTCTCCCAGGGCACGATACACGTCGAGCGGAATCGACTTGTCGGCGATGGCATAACCGTCGAGGAAACACTCGGTCGTGCAGACGATCTTAGCGCCGCCGCCAGCCGCCTGGCGGATCAACGGCTCGGCACGCCGATAATTGGCGTCCTTGTCCGTGCGAATCCACTTCAACACCACCCCGGCCACGCGAACCGTATCGCCGGGCTTGTCGGCTGCGCCGGGCGCATCGGCACCCCGTGCGATCGAGCACACCGCCAGCACGCCCAGCCCAAGCATCGCCGCGACCATGCGCGTAAAGTCGTTTCGCCCCTGCCGCATGACGTGGTGCCGCCGCATAACATTGTGCCTCATTGCGCGGAATGTCAGGTCGCATTGCCGAATCCTAACCCCAGCATCGCGCCGGCGAAAGCATTCGGGCGGAGATGTCGGATCAGCTATGTGAAGATCTATGTAGCCGGGGCGTTTCTTTTGGTGCGACTGAGCGCGGCACTTCACTCGAAAAACACCTTTGATCGTATTCGTGCCATCATTGCGGTCTGGCCGGAGCTATGTACCTTTCCCGAGAGACGACGGAGGAGGAGGAGGAGGAGGAGGTTGCGCGAACCAAACTCTGCCGCCTGCACACGATCTTAGGACACTACCAATCACTTACACTGGCCACCGCCGCACTACACAGCGCCCACTGCTAGAATCCCGGTATGAGCGACGTCAAAACGAAGTTGAAAATCAATTCGCTGATGGTTGTCGGCACTTTTTCGGCAGTCACATGCGTGCCCACTGCTGTCGGCATCGCGTTCGAGTCCGGCACGGATCGGCTAGTCCTGGCTGCGATAGCGCCAATTAGCGGAATCTTGGCTGCGTTCTCATTGGCGATGGCATATCGGCATGGTAAAGCATAGCCCCACCACCGCCCAGCAACACACTATCCACCCAGTACCAAATTCCGAAAAGTCGCCCTAGTTGTCCGCCCGCTGCTACAATGCCGGAATGAGCGACGAGAAAAAACGATTCGAAGAACTCACGCCAGATGACGCATGGGTCCACGAGATGCTTGATCTTGGACTGTACACTTGGCGCCACGCCGTTGGGACGATTGCGGTCGCGGCGCTCATCGGATTCTACGTGTGGTGGAAATACTCCCCATGACCCCCGCCCCTAAGCGCCGCTGGCTACGGTTCTCGCTGCGGACGATGCTCGTGGCGATGACTCTGTTGGCTGCTGGTTTAGGCTGGAGACTTGCGGTGGCTCGGCAACACCAAGCATTGTATTCGCGGTTGCACGCGCGCAGCGTGCGCCTGGTTTACACCGACGAGTTTGGGTACGCATCCGACTTGGATTACTACTGGTGTTGCGTCAAGGAGGCATTTGGATACGAAAGGATTTATGAGGCATGGTTTGAAATCCCTCGGGGGGCAAACTTCCCAGACGGCTGTAAGCCTGATTTGCTTGCACTTCGAGCGATGCATCCGAACGTCGCCGTTTGGGGAAACTTTGGGGGATGCGGCGAACGGATAGACATCGACTCACTTGGGCGCTAGGCCTCCTGCACACACTCGCGGGCAGTGCGACAACCTGCCGCCCCCTGCTAGAATGAAGCCATGGTGCGCCCTGAAGATTCGGCACGCGACAGCGTGGCGAGTCGTGCTGTGTGTCAGACTAGCGGGTGAGAGTCCCTTGGCGCTAAGCGCCGGAGCGCCGTGTAGCAGGACCTAAGGATACGGAGCCGGCGCGCCACCGCGCCTGAGGTCTACCAATGAGCGAGCAACAGGGAATCAACGACATTGAGTGGGACAACCCAGAGAATTGGGCGGGCTTAGGGTTGTTCCAGGCCTATTTCAGCAAGCGTGATTCACGCATGTTCGTGCTGAGCCGCTGGGGGAGCATAACACCGAACTACGGCCACCGCTTCACTATCTTGCTCCGCAGCGTCGTGCTAGCTTTGGCGTTTGGGGTGTTCGCCTTCGCAATCATTTCCAGATATCCCAAATGACTCCCGCCCCAAAGCGCCGCTGGCAACGATTCTCGCTGCGGACGATGCTCGTGGTGGTCGCCGCAACGGGACTTATCATTGGACTCGGAGGGCGCAATTTAACTCTGGAGCGTCAGGCGCGCTTCCACGATGAGCAAGCACAATCCCAAGCCCATCAATTCTATTACCGCGCTCCCTTTGACGAGAGTTTGAAATTGGGAGGGGAGGATCAGGCGCGATTGTGGGGCATGTATCGGGCACGAGCACGCTGGCATTGGGAGAAAGCTCAACAGTATCGCCGGGCCATATGGCGGCCGTGGTTACAAGTGAAGGCGGGCGGTGAACTGCCACCGGACCCGGAACCACATTTGCCGCTTGCGCCCCCAGAAAGCACAGGCGGTTGGAGCAGCCTAGAAGCGTACCGCAGCAACGGTGGTCGCGGTAGCCAGTCCTTGAGGGAAAGCCCGTATGAACGACGCCTCCCGTAACCGCCGCTGGCTGCGGTTCTCGCTACGGACGCTGTGTTCATTGACTCGCGGTGAGCCGGACGTTGTGATTCGGTGGGCCGGACCACTAATTCTCGTGGGAGCCGTTCTCGGATTTGCATCCGCGAGGCTTGAACTCCCTGGTGTGATCACGGCGATGTTTGCAATCGCATTCGGCGCATCCGGCGGTTCGCTCGTCCAATGGCGACACGAACGGGGTCTCTGGATGCTCGCCGGCATCTTCCTCCTCCTCAACATCACGATCTACAGCCTGTGCGTCTATGGCAAGGTCAGTGACTTAGCGCGAGGCGCTCCTCCGAACGACTTTGGACTGATCATCGACTTCAGTCTGGGAACACTAGTTCTTTCAAGTACAATCCAGTTCCTTTGGCGAGTCGCCAAACACAACTGGACTCTCTCACGAGAATCGGAGAACGCTTAACGCAAGCGCCGCCCACCAACACACGACTACGAAAATGCCGGAAAACAACCACCCAGCGCCACTTGCTAGAATCCCGGAATGAGCAACCAGCTACGCAGCGCGTTGAAACTGCTGGCCATGAGATTCCGTGGACTGGTGCCACGCTATAGCCTTCGCGCCCTGTTGGTCGGCGTGGCTTTGACGGCCGCGCTGATTCCAATTGGGCAAATCGGTTGGCGCCGATTTGCCCGCTATAGCGAAGTCCGCCAATACGCCACGCTCCAAGCGTCGCGGACATGGCCTGTTGCATCACTTCAGTCTTTCGTCATCGACGAAGGTCGCGGAGTTCCCGACGACTTTGCCATCCTGGTGCGCCAGGGCAACACGTTCGGCTGCTTCATCCCTCGCAATCAATTTAAGAGAGGCGAGTCCGTCGAATACGATTGGTATTATCGTACAGATGGCCTCGGTCGATTCGACCCCAGCGACCCCCAAGTTCAATCCGGTCGCGGCTTCGCCGGACCCTATGTCTTCGGCAGCGAGTCGGTCATGATCACATTTGGCCCATTCACGATCCCCTGGTCGGGCGGCGGTCCCGGCTGGGGATTCATCTACTTCGACTATAATCCAGACCCGCCAGACCGTTCGGCGCCCGACGTTCTCCGCATCTGCTCGACCGACATCAAGAGCTTGACCTTAATCGACGGCCGCGACGGGCACTGGATCTACAAATCGCATCGCGAAGACCGTGGTCTTGCCGGCAACCAACCTGCCAACATGCAAAACACATCGCGCAAGACCGACTAACCACAGGTTGCATCCAATCGCCCATGACCGCCCCTAAGCGCCGCTGGCTACGATTCTCGTTGCGGACGATGCTCGTGCTAGTGACGGTCTTGGCGTGCTGGTTGGGTTGGAACGCGAGGATCGTCCAACAGCGCAATCACATGCGTGCCTTGGAACGACAGGAAGTCGCAACTAAAGCCGTCTGGCAGATGAAGTTCGTTGAGGAAATACAGAGGGGAACCGACTCACAGCATATCGCTGGGAGCGCCTTTCTATTCAGGATAAAAGAACACGCAACTCAGCCTGTCGCATCACGACGATTGTCAGTCACGCGGCGATGGCTTGGGGATAAACCAGTAGAAATGGTTTTGGTGAGAACCCAATCGGACCACGACCTAGTTTCTAAGCTGTTTCCAGAATCAGCAGTGTTCCTGATGCCTGAAGATGGACCGTTTTTTACAGACTGATTTTCTCGGTCCATCAACACAACGACCGCCCTGGCCTTCTGCGCCCAAACCTCTACAACGGCCCAACCCCAGCCCAATCATCGCAGCGATTGACGCTACAATGACGGCATGACCCCCGCCCCTAATCGCAGCCCCTAATCGCCGCTGGCTACGCTGGTCCCTGCGAACACTGTTCGTCGGTGTGGCGCTCGCTGCCTTGCTCGCAGGATGGGTGGCGTGGAATCTGCGCCTCACGCATTATCGAGAAGCCATGGTGCAACCAGGGGCAATGCTCAGTTGGGACGCCAATCCTGACGGGACGCCGCTCAGCTATTGGCAAAACTGGCGGTATTCAACGAACCTTCCGGTTGGCCTACGACTAGTTGGCGTGCGACCCTGTCCTCGCGTTGTGTTGACGGACCGTTGGGGTGACAAGTGGACCGAGGACGATCGCCAGCGTTACCAAGCCAGGTTTCCCGAGGCAGTGGTTGAGCTGGACCACTATCCTTTTGGCAAACCGCAAGGGAACTAACCACCATCTCCGCCTGCACACGATTTTAAGACACTACCCCACACCAAACCGCTTTGCCTGCCATCGCATTGCGGGCTACAATCGGAATGATCCTTCGCCGCGGTCCGGCCCCCCAACGCACCGTGGCACGGCGTTCCGCGTCCACCCGCACTCACGTTTCTCTCTACAGGGGTCCACTCATGCGTACTTGTTTCGTGATCGCGCGCAGCCGGGGGCTGGTTGCCGCTTTGGCCGTGATTCTCGTGGGCGCTACCGCCGCCGCGGCCGATTCCGCCCCGCGCTGGAAGTTCAAGCCCGGCGAAACGCTCAACTATGTGCTCGAGCGCAACGCCGACGGCAAGATGAAGCTGGCCGGCAATCCCATCGGCATCAAGATGGGCATGAAATTCGACACCACCTGGAAGTGTACCGGCGTCAGCGACGACGGCACCGCCAGCCTGGAGCAAACCGTCGATCGCATCCAAATCTCGATGGAGTCGCCATTGTCCGGCGCAATCACGTTCGACTCCGCCGCGGGCGCCACGCCCGACGGCCCCCTGGGCGCCATGCTGGGGCCGATGATCAACGGCCTGCTGAATCAGCCCATCAAGCTGCAAGTCTCGCCCCTGGGCGCCGTCAGCGACATCACTCTGCCCGCCAAGCTGCAGGAAGAGTTCGCCAGGCAGAACGAAGTCGGCCAGAATCGCCGCGCCGGATTGGGCATCGGCGGCAACGCGTTCAGCGAAGACGCCATCAAGAAGCTGGTCGAGCAGGCCATGCTGCCCCTGCCCGAAACGGCCGAAGCGGGCACCACCTGGACCCAGGAGTTCGAAAACGAGTTGCCCATGCTGGGCACCGAGTTTGCCGAAACCACCTTCTCGCTGGGCGGAGAGGAAACCATCGACGGCAAGAAGCTGGTGAAGATCGAAGCGACCACCGAACTGCTCTTCGAGCCCGCCGAAAACGCCCGCATGGAAATGGAAATCATCGAGCAGGAAGGTTCGGTCACCGCTTACTTCGACAACGAAGCCGGTCACCTCGTGAAGTCCGAAGGAACGCAAAAGGCCGTCAAGGAAATGAGCGGCCAGCAGGAAGTCTCGCAGGACATCACCGAGACCTTTAAGATGTACCTGGGCAAGAGCCCCGCCGCGGCGGAAACCAAGACCAAGGAAAAGCCAGCCGCCAGGTAGCAATGGCCGCCAGCGCCAGGTAGACTGGCAACGCGGCAGTGAATCGGCGGCGCTAGCTGGGAATCGGCGGCGCTAGCTGGGACACGGCGGCCCTGCTCGCAAAGTCGGCCGCCGCGACCAGCAGCGCCCTCCAAGCCCGTGTTGAATGCAACGCCGGCGACGTGCGACGACCCGCGCGGGGTCGCCACTGGTTCGCAGCCAAAAACGTGAGTGCCCCGAGAGTCTTACGGCGCTCGGGGCACTCCACTTGCCCCCACCCCCCAGGTGGGTTTCCTCATGGCTCGTTACATCACTTCTGCGCCACCGACTCGCCGTTGCCAGCCATCAGGCGGGCAATCTGCTCGAGCAGCGTGGCGGCCTCGGGCGGAAAGGCCCCGGCCTCGGCACTCCAGAAGTTGATCGTTGCTTTGTTGCCTTGGAACGTGACGGGCACGTGCATGCTGGAGCGGATGTCCTTGCTGGCCATCCCCGCCATGATCGAACCGTTGGTGCCCGACAGCGTCTCGTTGACCACCACCGTGTCGCCCAAGGCATAGTCGGCCAGCGACTGCCCCTTGATCCGCATCACGGTCGAGGTGCTGCGGAACGAGGTGTTCAATCCAAGCTGCTCCATCAACAGCTTCAGTCGTAGCCGGTCTTTCTCCACGCTCGTCACGCAGATGCGATCCAACTGCGGCACCAGTTCGAACAACTGGTAGCTGAACCGCTCGAACGCCTTGGCGTCGTCCAGTGCGTGGCCGGCCATCTGCTTCATCTGGTCGTCGATGCTGATCGTGTCGACCGCCGCCAGAAACTCCTTGACGCGCATCGCGTTGGCCGTGGCTGGCTGCGTCAGGTCCTGTTCCGCCAGCGCCATCTCGAACCAGCCGAACATCATTTCTTCCCAGGTCTGCTCGCCCCAGGTCACTTCTTTGGCCGGATCCGGGTTGGCATAATTATCCGCCGAGTTGTCGAAGTGCGCCACGCAGTACATCTTCGTCCCGCGCGGAATCTGCTTCGGCTCGGCCAGCTCGTACGTCGTCTGCCAACCGAAGTCATAGCGCGGCACCCACAACACGGTTTCGCGCTTGCCGTCCGGATAGATCAGGTCGTAGCGGAAGTCCTTGCCGCGAACGTGCATATGGGGCGACACCGTCAACAACACCGAGTTCTTACGGAAGATGAATTCCGACTCCACCTCATAGTTCGGATCGCCGGGCGGAATCTTGAACGTGAAGTTGCCCGCGTTCTGCACGGCGACTTCCTTCTTCACCGTCTTCGGATCGGCCCACTTGAAGCCCACGTAGCTCAGGTCCGTCTGCGCCGTGCCGTTAGGCGTATAGTGCATCTCGAACAACAGCTTCGAACCGGCCTGGATGTAACGCCCCAGACCTTCTTCCAGCACTTGCGGCCGCAGACCCGGGGCAAACGCGCCCAGCCAGTTGCTGCGCAGCCGCCCCGCCTGACCGCTGGGCGTGACGCCCGGCGGCACCAGGTAAACGATAATGTGATGCACCACGGCCGGATTGCCCGGCACGCATTCCATCGCCTGCACCCACTTGTCTTCGGTGAATCCCGGGTCGACCACGAACCGCTGGTACTCGACCGTGCCGGTGGCCGGCACTTCGTAGGGCACGTCGGCCATCTTGATCACGAAATCGGGCTCGGGAATCTGCCAGCCGCTGGCGAATTGCGGCGCCGGCGGCAGGTCGTTCGGGTTCCCTTCCGGAGCGCCGTTGTCGACCCACTGGTTGATCAGCGTCAGCTCTTCTTCGCTTAAACGCGCGTCGTTGGCGAAGTGCCCCACCGCCGGATCGGCGTGCCACGGGGGCATGCGGCGATCGTTGGTCACCTCGCGGATCATGTCGGCCCAGCCCACCGACTCCTCGTACGACGTGAGCGCGAACGGACCGATCTGCCCCTCGCGATGGCAAAACACGCAGTTGTCGTTGAAGATCTTGGCAATGTGATTGGAGTACGTGATCTCGCTGTCGGCCACCGGCTCTTTCATGCGGCCGATGTAACAACCCTGGCTGGCGACCACCGGGTTGCTGACCGATTTTCCGGCGGCCAGCTCGACGATGGCAGCGGCCAGATCGCGCGCCTCGGGCTGTTCGCGCTGATAGCCGACGAAGCCCTCGCCAAAGCCGTATTGATCGTCGATGCGGCCCCAGTATCGGACCACGCGATTCTCATCCAGTAGAAACACTTCCGGCGTGCGCACGGCGCCGAACTGATCGGCGATCACGTTGCCCGCGTCCTTCAGCACCGGAAACTCGATGTTGTGAACGCGCGCATAGTGCGCCAACTCGGCGATCGAGTCCTGCCGATTCGAATCGATGCCGACGAACGCCACGCCTTGCTCTGCGAACTCGGCAGCCAACTCCGCCAATCGCGGGCCATAGAGCTTCGCCAGGGGACATTGCGTGCCCAAAAACGCCACCACCACTTGCTTGCTGCCGGCAAAATCCTGCAGCGAGACTTCCTTGCCGCGATAATCCTGCGCGGTAAAGTTCTCGATCTTTTTACCGACCGGCGAGGGCGCATCACCGGCCCGCGCCAGCGAGCCGGCCGCCATCGCGGCCACAAGTGTCAACACGGTCAGCACGGTTTTCTTGCCCATCAGTCCTTGTACCTCCAGTGCAAAGCGGCGCGACGTTTGCGTCCAGTTGTTGTCCTGTGAACGCTGGTTAGTCGTAAATGCCTGATCCTGTTCGATCGCAATAGTTAACGGTCGAGTGCACGTCAATCGATTCGATTGGATCTCGCCGTCGTGAATCGTTTGCTCGGTTTATAGCTCCGTGTCCAAAGCATCGCTCTCGTCGCCCAGCCAGGCGGCAGGGATCTCAATGCCCAGGTAGCAGAGAAACAGGCGCGTCAGCTCTTCGCCCAACTGCTCGCTGGTCAGCGTCAGCTTCGAGCGCTGCATGTCGCCGTGAAACGTCGTCAGGTCCAGAATGTCGAACGCGGCACGCAGGCCGAAATCGATGGCCAGCACCGGGTCGGGATGCTTGATCTCGTGGCGGCGCGGCAACAGCAACGCGATCAGCCGCTCGGAGATTTCGCGTCCCACGCGAATGCCGCGCTCGGCAAACTGCGCGTCGTTGCAACCCCGCAGCATGAACGCGCGGAGCAGACCGCGTTTCTGTTGATAGACGTGTACCACAAAGGGCAACGCCGTCGAGAGGATTTCGGCGATCGACGCGCCTTCCCAGCGCGCCGGGTCGAGCACCGCCTCGGTGGTGGCCAACGCCTGCTCGCAAAACCGCTCGTGCAGCACCACCAGCAGCGAATCCTTGTCGTTGAACCGCGCGTACAGCGCGCCCACCGAAGACTTCGCGCGGCGGACGATCTCGGAAACCGTGGCGTTGTCGAAGCCTTTCTCGGCCAAGACTTCCTCAGCCGCTTCGAGAATGCGCTCGAGCGTTTCCTGGCTGCGGGCCTGATGAATGGGTCGGACCCATTCGATGTGTGTATGAGCAGCCGTCACGCCGAAGTCTCCACACGCTGTAAACAGAACCAGAATTCCCGTTCTGCGTAATCGTCGAGAAAAAGAGGGGAACTGAACTAGAATTCTCATTCTCTTTATACCGACAGGCCGCCAACCTGTCAAGGTTTTTTTAACAGGCCGCAGACTGGAGGCTGGCGACGGGAGGACGAAGACGGACCGGACGGCTCGGCGCTTTGGGCTGTTGGCGTGCCCCGATTGGCCCGAAATGCGCTTGCAGCGGCCCCAGCACCAACGCCTGGGGCTTACTTGCCGCGCCGCACGCGCTCGTAGCGCACCCGGCAGCCGATAGCGGGGGCTTCGGCCGTTTCCGGGGCCTTGCCCTGCAACACCGCTTCGACGGCCGGTTCCAGGTAATGGTGCTTCACCAACCCAGGCACGCTGCTGTCGTCCATCCCGCCCATAAAGGCAATCTTGCGACCCTTGTCCAGCACGAAGAACTCCGGCGTGAAATTCGCGCCGAATTCGCGGCCGATTTTCTGCGTCTCGTCGATCAGATACGGAAAGTCGAACCCCTTAGCTTCCGCCCGCTCGCGCATCCGCGGCAGCAAGTCGTCGGGCCGTTTGTTGACGTTGATCGCCACCAGCGCCACCTTGCCCGAAGGTCCCGCGTACTTCTTCGAGAACGCCAGAATGCGGTCCTCATAGTCCGTGGCCACGTCGCAACTATTGCTGATGAACACGACGACGACGATTTCCTTGTCGGCCAGATCGGCCAGCGAATGCCGCTTACCATCGACGCCTTCCAAGTCCTTCCACGCCGGCGCCGGATCGCCAATGCTCAGCACGTCGTTATACTTCCCCGCCCAGGCCGCAGGGGTGAACAGCAGTGCCACGAGAACCGCCGGGACGTAGCGCATCGATGCACCTTGTTGTGATGGAACGCGACGGTCAAGAAACCAATTGACCGCCCTTCGAGATTATCCTGCCAGGGCCGCACAGGTCAACGTTCCAGACCAAACCTTGCCATGCAGCGTAGCCGTCTCGCAAGCATTCGGCCGTTCGCAAGTCTGAAATCCTGCGGCATCAGACGCCACCGCCATGCACGTGGCTACAATCGAAATCCATGCTTGCAATTCGCCGTCGCGGGCGGGAGAATCGCGCGCATCAAGCGCTCTACTCCACCAGCGGAGCAAACGACAGGAGTGTCCAGCCATGTCCGAAACCAAGCGCATCGCCAAGCAACTCGAAAAAACCTTCTCCGGACCGGCCTGGCACGGGCCGGCCGTCGAGCAGGTGCTCCACGGCGTAACTGCCGAACTGGCCGCTCGGCCATCTCCGGCCGGAATCCACAGCATCTGGCAAATCGTCGAGCACATGACGTTCTGGGAGGCGGCCGTGCGCCGCTGGATCGCCGGGGATCGTACCCGCCCGCCCGACGAAGCCTCGTGGCCGGCCGTCAACGACACCAGCGAAGCCGCCTGGCAAGCAACGCGCCGACAACTGGCCGACACGAACCAGGCGCTCATCGCCGACGTCGCGCAATTGGATGACGTCCGCCTGAGCGAGCGCATCCTCGACGACATGCCGTCGCTCTACGCGATTCTCCACGGCGTCGTGCAGCACAACCTCTATCACGCCGGCCAGATCGCCCTGCTCAAGAAGATCGCGGCGCATTCATCGCGCGGCAATGCTTGACGCCCGCTCAGCATCAGTAGAATGGGGACAACGGCGCAGGCAGCGTCCCTGCGTCCTGCGGGTCGACCAAAAAACAACTTCTCCGCATCTCCCCTCGCCCCGTATCAGCCTGTTGAAGAATTCGACAGGCTGTAGCGTCGCATGGATGCGATGTCAAAATGGCGACGCAAGTCGTTTTTTTTGCGAGCCGTGCGAAGCTTTGCTTCGCACTTGGCGAGGTTGAAAAATACCACGACGGCATTTTTCAACAGGTTGCGGTGGGAGAGGGTAGCGTGAGACAATCAGAAAGTTTTTTTTCGGTCGTTCCTCAATGGCAAATTCCTGACTCGCTGACGGAGACATACTGATGAAACGCGCAGCACTCTTGCTCGGTGCCTTCCTGCTCGTCGTCGGACTCGCGGCGCACGACGCCCACGGTTTCGGCCATCGTTATCGCGGCTGCGGCGGCTGGGGTTGTGGTGGATATGGCTCTTGCGGCTATGGCGGATGGGCCTACGGTGGCTGGAGCGGTTGGGGTAACGCAGGATGGGGATATGGCGGCTGGGGCTACGGGGCTTATCGGCCTTCGCTGAGATACGTGGCCCGCTCGACGCCGCCGGCGACCAACGTCAGTGCCGCCGCCACTTCCGCCAACGACGCCACGCTCAGCGTCAGCGTGCCGGCCGACGCGCGCGTTGTCATCAACGATCACGTCACCAAGAGCACCGGCCAGCGGCGCGTGTACGTCTCACGCAATCTCCTGCCTGACGCCCGCTACACCTACCGCGTGCGCGTCGAATTCACCCGCGACGGCCAACCGGTAGTCGAACAACAAACCGTCCAGTTAACCGGCGGCCAGAACCAGTCCCTGGCCTTCGGCGGCGGTCAACGAGCACCGACGACCAGCGCCACCGCAGCGCTGCGTTGATCCCTCGGCGCTGCATCGCCAGATCGGGCGTGGAGTACCCCCATGCCCGCGCGGCCGATGTCACTCGCCGGCTTGCGAGGGCGCCTCAAGAACGAGCGCTCGGACGATTCTCCAGCCGGAGGGCGGGCCCAACCAGCGCACGAACAGATAGAACGGCACAAAGGCCGCCAACGCCAGCACGTCGCACCAACGCTCGACGCGGAAGAAATGTTCGCTGTCCGCTGGCAGCGGCCGGCCGGCAAAGGTGAAATCGACGAACGTCTTGCACACCAGCGTTGCCGCCAGTGCCGTCCACAACGACATTGGCATGCGCGCTTGCAATTCGTCAGCAGTTAGCACCCACGCGCCGTCCTGCGCTTCCCGCATTCTGCGCGACACCAACCAGGCAACGAGATAATCCAACGCGGCCGTAGCCGGAATGATGATGGCGATCCACGCCACGATGTTGATCTGCGCGTACAACGACTCCGCAGTCGAATCGCCGAACTGCGGCAACGGCCAATGCGCCGGCCGCAGCACGATCAACAGGACCATCGACGCGCCAAACAGCGGGCCGAGCCTCTGGCGCCAAGGATAGCTGCGTAGCACGTCGGTCATCCTGTTTCGGCGCGTGGCCGACCTCCGGGAACGAACCCGCTCGTCTCAATCAACTACCCAAACATAGCATTCCCAGCCGGCAACGATGGCACCCCCCACCGGGCGCAAACCGCACAGAACGTAATCCGGACGGGCCAAAACGTCCCCCTTTCCGGCCTCTACGGCAGCAGGCCGTGTAGTTGGCGATAATCGAGGCGCAAGAATTTCTTGAGCACGAGGCAGTCGAACCGTGGTGGTTGCGTGTAGCAGCCCGTTGAAAAATTCGACGCTCCTGCGACATCGCATGGATGCGATGACAGAATAACGACGTAAGTCGTTATATTGCACTTCCGTCCAAAGCATTGCGTCGCGCCTGCCGCCGCCGCAGCACGTCGCGCCACAACCGCTCCTTCGCCGCATCCCGCCGCTTGATGCCCCACGACCACCCCCCTCACCTGAGATGGCCCAAGCATGACCGCCGACCCAATCACAAAAAAGGTGCAGTCTGCGGAGCGGACACAAACAATTGAAAGTGCTCGATTTGTGGCGGAGATGGCGGTGACGACGATGGGCATTGAGACGATTCCAACCAACGGGTATTCCAACGTCGCAATATTAGGCTTGATGCAAAGTGAGTTGCGCAAGGTTCTCGATTTGCGTGGCGACGATAGCAATTTGTCGTACTTCGTCATAATTAGCGTAACGATGGGAAAACGCGCGGGCCATCCGGACGTACTTGTCGGTGCCGATGAGCGACTGAAGTCGTCGAATTACTTCGCCACCATCGCCGACGGGCGCAGCGATGCCTGCACCAAGCTGTTCAACACGTTGAGATACGATCCGTTGCTCGCCGTTGATCGGCAGAGCGAGGATTGGTTTGCCGGCAAGTAATGCCTGCGCCGCCGCCCCGTGGCCAGCGTGGATCACGACGACGTCGCATTCGTAGACGGCCTGCTTGAATTTGATCGGCTCGTGCATAAGACTGAAACTGCCACGGCATATCAGGTCTTCAGGCCGTGAACCGGCGATGTACGCAACCGTCGACCACTGGCGTCGTTCACACTCTCCGAGGATTGCTGTTGTCGCCGGCGTCGGTCTAAGGTACGCGAACACCCTTGGCCGATTACCCTCCGGCCAATTGGGCGGCTCGCCGAGACTTGCTGTCCAGACGCCGACGTAGTTGGAATCGCTCGGACGATTGTCGTAGTGGTCGAGTTCAGTGAATGTGGCAAGTAAACTCAGATTTGCGCGGAGTAGCAATTCGGCAACTCGCGTTAACTCGGCTTGTCCGAGCCGTCGCATCTGCGAGTTGAGCGTGTCAAGGACGCGATGCTCGGTCCACAGTAGCCGATCGGGATAATTGTTCCGCCAAGCACACATGTCCGGTAGCGGCGATACGTCGGGGGGGCAGGAGTGTCCTGTTCCAAGCAGCGCGATCTTGACGCCGGTCCCCTGAAGGGCCAGCAAGGCGACAGGGCTGAAATCGAGTACGGCGACGTCTGGACGCACTGAATCCACTAGAGTTCGCCAACGGTCGACGAGATCTTCGAGCGAGGCCTGATCGCAACAACCTGCGTTGAATAAGATGTCGGCGTACGTGCTCGGCTCGACAATGTAGCCTGAACGGGTCCGATGCTTCGGAACGACGTGACACGGAATTCCCGGTAGTAGTTGGTCGGCTGCTGCGCGGTCGCGAAAGGCCAACTCGACACTGTGACCGCGCAATGCCAAGTGGGCGGCGATGGGCTGTAGCCGCGCGGCGTGCCCCAAACCGCCGCCAAGTTCCCAAGCCAACAGAAAGGCTGCCATGTTACGACGATACGAGAGTGAGGTGAGCCAATCCGTCGCGATCCGCCGCCGCATCCTTAGGGAATTGAAACTGCGTCACTAACTGGCCTGATTTGGCCGTCGTGGGGGCGGTCGTTCCGTTTAGCGACCGATCGGCGATGCGCACTGCCGGGAGGAATCGCAAAACTTGACTGCGAGGGCCCGTCCGATTATATAGGCGAAATTGACTCGGTCGCGACAAGTTTTCTTAATTGCGTATCGCTTACCATGCAACATTGCAATCGACATTCTGAGACTGGAGAAGTCCGCTTCCGTGGACTGGCGTGCCGGTTGTCTCGTCGATTGGCCGCCTATTCGTTGGCCGCTGGGGCCGGGGTGGCCACCACGGACCGGGCAGCTGCGGCGCCGATTCCGTTCGTCCCTCCCGGCGGGCCAATTGTTGTCGAGGCTAATTACTCAAATATCGACTACAATGTGCCAGTGGACATTGATGGGGACGGGGGAGTTGATTACGGGGCTGCATCCTATGCCTACTTTGGCAATGTTCTTAGTTTCGTCCTCGAAGGATACATCGATTCCAATAGAATCAATCGGCTTATGGTGGCGACGGAGTCCAGACTCGTCGTGATTGCCCCGGGAGGAGCGGTGGGACCGAGCGCGGGGCTGGTTTACAGCTCCAGGGGGTTTTTGGACAACTTTGTTGATAACCGCGGCTACGCGGGGCTGCTGTTCGACATCCCCGGCGGCTCGCCCCATTTCGCGTACCTCGACGTCGAGGTTAAATCGGCGACGCAACAACTTTTCATATACGGCGGGGCGTACGAGAGCGAGGCCAGCACCGCGATTACGACGCCGGTTCCTGAGCCACACGGCCTGTGCTTGCTAGCTGCTGGTGCCGCGGGATTAGTCGCTTGGCGGAAGCGACGCCATTAGTTCTTGGCGACCTCCGCTGCCCGAAGTTGATGATGCCTCCTATACGAGTCTCAGTTCTTCGTGTCACATTCCGACCGACGCGTATTGCTGGTGGCCTGGGACGGCGCCGACTGGAGGTTGATCCGTTCTCTGGTCGACGCCGGCGTCATGCCCAATCTCGAATCGATCATCTTGCTGGGCGTGATCGGCCAGCTGGCCACGGTTCAGCCGCAATCCAGCCCGCTCATGTGGACTTCGCTCGCCACCGGCTGGAGAGCCGACAAACACCGCGTACTCGGCGAACTCGAACCAGACGAACAAGGAGGCGTGCGTCCTGTCTCGGCGGCTGCGCGGCACGGTGAGGCAATTTGGCAATCGGCAAGTAACGCTGGCCTTGCGACCAACGTGATCGGCTGGCCCAGCTATCCAGCGGAGTCGGTTCATGGCGTTTTCGTATCGCGTGCGTTTGCTCTAGCCCGCCACGAAACTGTGCGAAGTGGTAAGCCGCGCTTGCCGCGCAGTGTCGAGCCTGCGGCGTTCGCCGACAAACTCGGTGACTTGCGCATTTCCCCTGCGGAATTCACCAGCGAGGAATTGCTTGCATTCGTGCCGCGCGCAGCGCTGGTCAATCAAACAAATGACCGAAGCCTAGCGGCGATCTCCACGTGGCTCGCCGAATGTGTCAGCATCCATGCTGTTGCCACAACAATACTCGCCGATGAGCCATGGAGTTTCGCGGCGGTTTATTACGATGCGATCGACCAATTCAGCCACGCCTTTATGCGGTATCATGAGCCTCGCGGCACAGGCATAGGAACCCGCGAATTCGAATTGTATCGTCACGTGATGACTGGCGTGTATCGCTACATGGACATGTGCCTCGGTCGGCTGCTGGAGTTGGCGGGACCTGAAGCGACAGTGCTTTTAGTTTCGGCTCACGGCTTCCGCAGCGGCGGCGACCGCCCGCAGGCGACGACTGCGGCACGGTGCGAAGTGGCCTGGCATCGCCCATTGGGTATCCTTGCTATGCGCGGACCGTCGGTCCGGCGCGACGAGTGGATTTGGGGCGGCTCGATCCTGGATGTGGCTCCGACGATTAGCATGCTGCTGGGACTGCCCGCCGATCCGCACAGCGATGGCCGACCGCTAGCTGAAGCCTTCGTGACCACGCCATGTCTACCGGCCACCGACATCCACGAATCCTTGGCGGAAGAAGCAATGCCTGCCGGCTCATGTCACCCAATCGCTCCGCTTAGTACAGGCGAGTCACACGCATTGATTGAGTTGCTCCTCGATGAAGGTTACATCTCGCGCGAGCAACTCGACGGGCCAAGACCCGCGGAACGCGCGGCCGACGCACTCGACTTCAATCTGGCGACGTCGCTTGCCGAAGTGGGGCATTACCGCGCCGCCGCTGAGCTGTTCGCAAAACTGACGGTTCGCCGACCCGACGTTGCCCGGTTCTGGCTCCAGCTTGCCCGTTGTCTTCTCGCGGCCGGTGATGTCACTGGTTGTCGTGCGTCTATCGCTCAAATGGCCGATCGCGGTGTGCCGGACTATTACACTTACTCGCTTCGCGCCCGCTGCAGCTTAATCGAAGGCCAGTACAATGATGCACTAGCACAACTCTTCGCTCTGGAACAACAAGACCCGCGTCGCGCGGGGATTCACATCCAGATCGGTGAAGTCTACGCCGCTCAGGGTCGGTGGGACGATGCTGACCGAGCGTTCGGCAAGGAACTGGAACTCGACGCTGACAATGCTGCGGCGCTATACGGCGCCGGCCGCGTTGCCATGGAGCGCGGGGAAAACGAGATTGCCGTCGAACGACTGCTCGATGCCCTAGCGATCGAGTCGTTCTACCCCGACGCCCATTTTCATCTTGGCGTGGCCCTAGTCAGCCTTGGAAAACATACCGAGGCCGTGCGAGCGTTCAAGCGATGCCTTTCGCAGCGCCCTGGCGATATGCGGGCCCTGCAGTCGATCGTTCCGCTGCAGGGCTTTGTGGACAACTGAGTTTGCCCTCTCGGCGCCGCCGATTGCCGCCGTGCTCAGCTAACGGCGAAAACTGATTTACGGCATGTTGCGGAATGGGTTGTTTCAATCCCCCTCCGCGTCCTCGCTCCCCTCGGTGGCCAATCCTCCAAAATCGAAAGTCGAAAATACCCCCTCTCCCTCGGGGTGGCTGACTTTTGCTTGGTGATGGTCTGAAAATCTGTATACTGCACTTAGTCCTACCGGACATGGGTGTCTACTGACGCAGTCG
>JBGSYQ010000065.1:0-23877 GCA_041750795.1 Pirellulales bacterium
GCGTCGTTGCTGGCGACGGCCACGGTGCCCGAGCCGTGCTTCTGGACACCCGAGATGCCGCACCTGTACGAGGTGGAGGTCGAATTTCGCCGGGACGATCAAACCATCGCGTCGGCGCGGCGGCTGTTCGGCTTTCGCAACCTGGGCGCCGCCGGCGGGAAGCTGATCTACGACGGCAAGCGCTGGGTGCTGCGCGCCGTGGCGGCCGACCACGTCCCGCAAAGCGATCTACTAGCGTGGCACGAGGCCGGCACCGCCCTGCTCGCCATCTCGCCTGACGACGCGTTGTGCGAAGCCGCCAGTCGCGTTGGCGTGCTGCTGGTAGCTGAAATCCCCGCGGACGAAAAGCGAGAAATACGGCGGCTAAGCCGCTGGCCCGCGGTGGGCATGGTAGTGCTTCCGCGCGGTTGTCGTGCGCGCATGGACGGCGCGGAGTTGGCGCACAATCTGGTGTTGGCGGAGCCGTTCTCTGCCGAAACATCAGGCCAGTCTGGGGCAGGCGACCTTGCGGCCGTCGTCGAGATCGACGCCACCGCAAGCCTGCCCGCCGGGCTCAGCCAATGTCCCGCGGCATGGATTGCCCGGCGCACCGGCGGATCGTTTACAAGCATCGCGCAGGCCCGAGCCGCCTGCGACGCGTTGCAGCGCGATCTGGCCGGCAGCGGCGATTGGTCGGGCTATATCGTGTAAGCTCGAATTAGGGTGGAATCGCGCCTGTCTCGATAATTCCTTGACTTTTACTTGCAATAAATCTACTATGCCAACCACATATCGCCCAGGGGCACCTTTAAGTGCAAATACGAAGAGGGTGACAGATTTCGTTTGTTGTCTTGCGGGACGCTGGAGTTCGCGCTGTGGCAAATTTCGTTTTTCCACGTCGCCATTTCGCCGGATTTGACAACACCATTGCTGTTGCCGTATTGCTCGTATTGGCGCTAGCAGCATCAAGGGCACACGCAGGCTCGGGACTCAAATTGAACCAGGCCCCGCTGCCAGGCGAATCAGTCTCACGTTTTGAAGCGCTACCTACCGGCGACGGAGTAGTGTATCAATCGGGCGACAGCTTTTCGGATCCGGCGGACATTTTCATAGTGCCCATTGGTGGTGGGCCGTCAACGTTGTTATCCGGCGCATTCGCCCGAACGTATGGGTCGCGTGGCTTTATTGTCGCACCCAATAGCGATCAGATTCTATTCTGGGTCAACGCCAATGGAGACGCGAATTCTCAGGATCTCTACCGGGTTCCGACAACCGGTGGATTGCCAGTTCCCCTGATTCAACGAGAAGTAGTTGGGCAACCTTCGGTCACAACGCTGTCTCCACGGGGGTTTGATGCTTCGGGAGAGCGCCTGATCTACTTAGCTGATTACGCCGACGACTCCACGAACGAACTCTATTCCATTCCGACGCTCGGCGGAACCCCTCAAATGATTAGCGCTCCGCTCAACCCAGGGGCCACAGTGCCCAATGTCGCCATCTCGCCTGATAGGTCACATGTGGTATATGGAGTTAGTCCTACGATAGGTGGCAGGGTCGATCAACTTGTAGGTGCGGCGGCCGACGGAAGCGCCGTCGCGACTCTCGCGGATGGCGTTGCGCTGTCAAGCCTGGATAGTGTAGGTCGGGTTGGTTTCACGCCAGATGGTACACAGGTAGTTTTTGACACTGGAGTCGGTCTGTATTTGAATGACGTAAGCGGTGGAACGCCTCGACAACTCGACTTACAATCTGGCCGGGGATACCAAACTGCTATATCGCCCGATGGGCAATTCGTTGCATTTTTGAATTCTGTCGGTCTCTATAGTCTGCCTTTGTCCGGCGGCGATGCAATTCCATTATCTGGTCGCGACACCTTCTCCAGACTGCGGGGCGTCAGTTCCGACAGCGCGTACATCCTGTTTGACTTACCTGGTACCCAAACGCTCGGCAGCGTCCCGATCACGGGCGGCCCGGCAGTCCAACTAAGCGAAGCGCCAGTAGCCAGCGCGTTGGTTGTAAACTCACCCGACGCGCCACGCGCCGTCTATCAACATTCATCTTCATCCGGCAATCGCGACATTTATAGTGTTAAAGTGGACGGATCCGAGCGGACGCAACTGAATGTGCCCTCCGCTGGAAAGGTGAGTGGCGACACGCCATTGATTACGCCTGATGGGCGTTTTGTGGTGTTTGGAATCGAGAAGCTCGGTCTCCGCGAGGAAGGATGGTACGCCGTGTCAATCGAGGGAGGTGAGCCGGTCCGCATTACGGAGCCTCAGTACGGCAATTCGGCAATCTGGGAGGCGCGATTAACGCCGGATGGCTCGAAATTGCTCTACTTGGCGGATCAGGATGTACTTTTTCAGCGGGAACTCTACGTTTCTGGCCTCCCATTGGCGCACGTGGATGAAGGCGCGCATGTTGCCGGCCAAGTGTTGGGAGGTGTGGGTTTCCCAGGCGGTCTAGAATTTCAATTCGACCATGTTGGCACTGCCGGCACATTAACAGCCGAATTCTTTCGCACATTGGTCGAAGACCTTGACGCCAACCTCGTTGGCTCACCCAATTTCGAGTTGCCTGGCGACCTATTGCATTTGTGGGATCTCAGCTACGCTGGCACCTTCAGCGGTAGCGTCCTGTTGACATTTACGTACGACGAGCGCCTTTTGGGCCCAGGCGTTTCTGAAAACGCACTGACGGTGATGCACCAGCTCGAAGGTGGCGGCTGGGAGGAACTTGCGACTCTCGACCGTAATGCGTTGGCTAACACAATTACCGTCGAAGTGCAGAGCTTTTCATATTTCACCATAGCAGTTGTCCCTGAGCCAACCAGCTTTATGCTACTTTCGATGGCAGCGGCAAGTTTGCTTCTATGCCGACGGATGCAAAGAAGGCATTCAGGTGGCTTTGCAAGTAATTCGTCGAATTGACTTGTCCGCATCGAACAGGCTCCGTCTGGCGCGCGGCCGATGGTCACCACTGCTGGCCCTCGCGCTGTTGACGATTGTGGCGTACCTGCCGGTCATGAACTGCGGCTTCGTGTGGGATGACGATGCGCATCTCACAGAAAATCGTTCCGTGCAATCGAGCGACGGCCTGTGGACGATATGGACCAGCCTGAATACTTCGCACCAGTACTATCCGCTTGTGTTCAGCGGCTTCTGGATCGAGTATCGGCTATGGGGACTTGACCCCGCAGGCTATCATGCAACAAACCTCGCATTGCATCTGCTGACCGCGATGCTGGTGTATTGTGCGTTATTGCAGCTCGGCGCTTGCGGTACGATTGCTTGGCTAACTGCCGCGATCTTCGCCGTCCATCCCGTGCATGTCGAGTCTGTGGCCTGGGTCGCCGAGCGGAAGAATGTTCAATCAGCGGCATTCTACTGCGCGGCACTGGTGGCGTATTTGCGCTACGATGAATTGTCACGCTCAGACGATGTGACTAGTCGAACGCAGCGTGGAATCTGGTATGTGCTATCCCTGTTGTTGTTTCTCGGTGCGCTTACCAGCAAAACCGTAACGGCCAGTCTGCCAGTAGCCCTTGCGCTCGCAATGTGGGTTAAGCACGGCGCATTTACTGGTCGCGATATGGCGCGAGTCGCGCCGTTCGCGTTGTGTGGAATCTGCTTCGGCCTTCTGACGCTTTGGGTTGAAAGGGAATATATCGGCGCGGTTGGATCAGATTGGCGATTGTCGGCTATTGAGCGCGTGCTGATTGCGGGCCGATCCATCGTATTTTACGCGACCAAGCTAGTCGTCCCGAGCGGCTTGACGTTCGTATACCCGCGATGGGACATCGACTCGAGCCAGCTTTGGCAGTTTCTCTTTCCTCTGGGCGTGATTGTTTCACTAGGTGTGGTGTGGGGCACAAGGCGTCGACTGGGGCGTGGGCCCATTGCATGTATACTTTTCTTTGTAGCAACGCTCGTTCCGGCCCTAGGACTGTTCAACGTCTTTCCACAGCGATACAGTTTCGTGGCGGACCACTTTCAGTACCTCGCGAGCATTGGTTTTATTGCTTTCGTAGTCATCGGTGCTGTGCAGATTGCCAGACGGCACCGATACCTGCTGCACTTTGCCGCCATTGCAACAATTGTCTCGCTTGCAACGCTGACGTGGCAGCGCACTCTGGCGTTTCACGATGAAGAGTCAATATGGCGCGATACACTCGCGAAGAACCCGACTGCATGGATTGCTTATCAGAATTTGGGGGTGATCCTGCTTTCGCGCGGCGAACTGGAAAGTGCTGAACAGAATTTCAAGTGCGTACTTCAACTTCAGCCCGGCAACGCACGAGCGTACAACAATCTGGCGAATCTTTCTCTAGTGCGTGGCGATGCGACGGGCGCAATTGACAACTACACGGCCGCCTTGACAGCCGAACCCGATTACGTTAGCGCTAGGCTGAATCTCTGCAAGACTTTGCTTGCGATGGGCCGCGTTGCTGAGGCTTCTGAGCAGTACTTGCACGCACTAAGTGTTGACTCTGACGTGGCGGTAATTCAAAGTGACTTGGGTTTGCTGTTGCTGAATCGAGCAGACTCTAGCGCCGCAGCGCGATTTTATCATCGAGCGATTCGACTTGTGCCCAATTGGGCTCTGTTGACTAATGAGCGAGCATGGCTGTTGGCTACGTCACCAGATGCGACCGCCACCGAGCTCGCGGACTCATTGCGCTTGGCACAGCACGCGGCACGCATGACGAACCGCCGCGACCCAAACGTGCTAGACACGCTGGCCGCTGCCTATGCGGCCGACGGGCAATTCGATGATGCGATCGTCAATGCAGAGAGAGCCCTCTCGCTTGTCGAGCATCGCCAGACGCAACTGGCCGAGGATGTCCGTTCGCGGCTGACGTTGTACCGCGAACGAAAACCATACCAAAGAGCAAGGCGCCCCCTGTCGCAGTGAGAATCCACCACTCAGAAGTTGGTTCAGAATCAACCTCAACTCATGATGATCGGCGTCAAAGCAAACTGTCGTAGCCGCGATCTGGTCAGTACACTGGAGTTACGGCCCAAGTAGGCGAGTTCTCAATCGTCTTGTCGTTCGATCAACGCAAATAGGATAGCAGCGATGTCACCAGATGCGGTCATTGCTTCATCACTCGATCGCTACGTGCGCCAGATGCGCTATGCGCCGATTGGCGAAGAGGGGCAGCGGCGGCTGCTGGCCGGACGCGTGCTGGTGTGTGGCTGTGGAGCGCTGGGGTCGGTGATCGCCAATACGCTGGCACGCAGCGGCGTGGGCTATCTGCGGCTGGTCGATCGCGATTTTCTGGAAATGAACAACCTGCAGCGGCAGGTGCTCTACGACGAAGCAGACGTGGCCGCCGAGTTGCCCAAGGCCGTGGCCGCGGCCGCCAAGCTGGCCAGGATCAATTCGCAGATCACCATCGAGCCGCTGGTGACCGACGTCGATCCCACGAACATCGTGGCACTCACCGACACAATCGACGTCATCGTCGACGGCACCGACAATTTCGAAACGCGCATGCTGCTCAACGACGTGGCGCTGTCGCGCGGCATCCCCTGGGTGTACGGCGGATGCCTGGGTGGCGAAGGTCAGACCATGACGATCGTGCCCGGCGAGACCGCCTGCCTGCGCTGCCTGATGAGCGACACGCCTCCCCCGGGCACCATGCCCACCTGCGACACGGCCGGCATCCTGGCGCCGATCGTCAACGTGATCGCCTCGCTGCAAGCCGCCGAAGTCATCAAGCTGTTGAGCGGCAATCGCCAGGCCATCAACCGCGCGCTGCTGGTCGTCGACCTGTGGGACAATCGCATCCGGCAATTGAATCTCGACGGCATGGCCGCCGACAACGATTGTCCGGCGTGCAAGCGGGGCGAATATCCTTGGCTCGATGGGCAACGTTCCGGCCACACCGCCGTGCTCTGCGGGCGAAACGCCGTGCAACTCAGCCCGCCGGATCGATCGGTTGTCACGCTGGCGGCGCTGGCCGACAAGTTGCAGGGCGTCGGCCGCGTGTCGCACAACAAGTACCTGTTGCGCCTGGCCGTCGACGAGTATTTGTTGACCATTTTTCCGGATGGCCGCGCCATCATCGGCGGCACCGACGACATCGCCACCGCCCGCACGGTGTACGCGAAGTACATCGGCGCGTAAGGGGCATGCGCGCCAATTACTCAACCGTTCCGGCGCGCCGCATGGTGGCCGCTTCCATGATGCGCTGTTCGCTGGCCTCGGCACGGGTGAATTCGCCGGTTTGGCGGCCTTCGCACAAGACCAGGATCCGGTCGCACAGCGTCAATAGCTCGGGCAGCTCGCTTGACGTGACGACGATGCCCAGGCCCGCGCGGCAAAGCTGGTCCATCAGCCGATAGAGCTCCGCCTTCGCGCCTACGTCGATGCCGCGCGTGGGGTCGTCGAGCAACAGCACCTTGGGCTCGGTGAGCAGCCAGCGGCCGATGATCGCTTTCTGCTGGTTGCCGCCGCTCAAGCTCGTGATGGCGGCGTCGATGCCGGCCGTCCTCACGCCAAGCTGCTTGACGGTGTGCGTGGCCTGTTCCGACTCGCGACGGCGGTTGAGCAGTCCCTGGCGCAGGCATTGCCGCAACGTGCACAGCGTGATGTTGTGCCCCACGCTCATTTGATCGAACAACCCCAGCCGCTTGCGATCTTCGGTCACCAGCGCCATGCCGGCGCGACATGCGTCGGACGGATGGCCGAACGCCACGTCCCGGCCGTCCAGCACCATTCTTCCCGAGGGGGCTTCGCTGGCGGCGCCGAACAGGCACTCCAGCAATTCGGTGCGCCCTGCGCCCATCAGTCCGGCGATGCCGAGGATCTCTCCGCGGCGCAGCTCGAACGAAATGTCTTCCAAGCGCCAGTGGCGCGCGTGCCCCGGCCAGCGCAACCACAAGTTCTCGACGGAAAGCACCACGTAGCCCGGCTGCCGCGGCCTGGAAAGATCGGTTTCTTCGATTTCGCGCCCGACCATCAGATGGGTCACCTGCCGCGGATTCGTCTCGGTCGCGGCCAGCACATCGACCAGGCGACCGTCGCGCAACACCGCGATGCGGTCGGCCAGCCGAAACACTTCGTCCAGCTTGTGCGAGATGTAGAGCACCGTGACGCCGCGTGCTCGCAGCCGCTGGATGACACGAAACAGCCGCGCCACCTCCGACTCGGTCAGTGCGCTGGTCGGCTCGTCCATGATCAGGATCTCGGTCTCGAGCGAGAGGGCCTTGGCGATCTCGATCAATTGCTGATCGCCCACGCGCAGCGAGCCCGCCGGGCTGTCCGGCGCGATCTGGCATTCGAGCTGCTGCAGCAGCTCTGCCGCGCGGCGATCCATGGCCCGCTGGTCGAGCAAGCGCCAGCGGTTGCGCAGCTCGCGGCCCAGGAAGATATTGGCCGCGGCCGAAAGTTCCTCGACCAGGTTCAGCTCCTGGTGGATGATGCTCACGCCGGCGCGTTCGGCGTCGCGCGTGCCGGCGAATTGCACGCGCTGGCCGCGCAGCAGAATCTCGCCCTCGTAGTCCGCGATCACGCCGGAGAGGATTTTCATCAGCGTGCTCTTGCCGGCGCCGTTCTCGCCGACGATGGCCAGGCACTCGCCGGGACGGACGTCGAGCGACACGTCGGCCAGCGCGCGCACGCCGGGATATTGCTTCGAAACTTGGCGAATCACAATCAGCGGTGTGTCGGTCATGGTCGTACCGCGCGTGCCGTCACCTTCCGGGGCCCGCTGGTCGGGCCGCGCGGCGCTGCACCAGCGCGATGAGTGCCAGACCCGTCAATGTCGTCACCGACACGACGCCGCCGGCATTGCGCCCCGCCATAATCGTGGCGATCGTGCCGGCCAATATCGCCAGGATGCCCAACGCCACGATGCCCAGCGCCCCGGGGAAGAACTGCTTGCTCGTCCCGCGGCCGGCCTGACGCAACTCGTTGAACGCCACGGCCAGCACGACCAGGAAGCCCACGATCATGCCCTGGTAGTCGTCGGCGCCGACTTTGACGATCTTGGCCACGGCGTCGATGACCACCCGCAAGAACAACACGCCCAGCATGGTGCCGGGAATCAATCCCACGCCGCCTTGCAGACTGCATCCGCCGACGACCGCCGCGGCAATGGCGTTGAGCTCATAGCCGAGGCCCTGCACTTGCGGCGCCGCGGTGCCGACTTCGGCCGTGTAGAGGATTCCGGCGATCGAGGCCGTCATGGCGCCGATGCAATACGCCAGCCACTTGAGTTGATCGGTGCGAATGCCGCTGAGCCGCGCGGCCGCCTCGTTGCCCCCCATGGCATACAAGTGCCGGCCGACGACGGTGCGGCTCATCAGCAGCCAGGCCAGCGCACTGAGTGCCAGAAAAATGCACAGCGGAATCCACCACGTGCTGCCGAGCTTGCTGAACGAAGGATCGAAAATATAAATCTGCGTCGTCTTGCCGGTCGGCGTCAGCGTGGCGGTCACTTCCTGCACGAACACCCGCGCCAGGCTGCGCAGCCCGACCAGCGAAGCCAGCGTGGCCACGAACGGCGGCAGGCCGATGACGGTGATCAGCCAGGCGTGCAGCGTGCCGATCAAGAATCCCACGGCCAACGTGCCGGCGATCGCCGCGGCGAAGATGCCGCCGCTCAGGCGGCTCGTGTCCGGAGCGCCGTTGGCGTCCAAAGGAGCCAGCGCCAGCATGATCGCCGCGCACACCGCGCCGCTGAAGGCGATCACCGCGCCGCTGGAAAGATCGATTCCGCCGGAGATGATCACAATGGCCGCGCCCAGCGCGAACACGCCCAACAGCGAAGTCTGCCGCAGAATCTCCTGGGCGTTCTGCAGCGGCTTGTCGCGATACGCGTCGCTGAAAACGGTCGTGGCCAGCACCACGGCCACCACCGCCAGCAGCAATCCCAACTCGCTCGAATGTTGGCGCGCCAGGCGCCGCAACCCGCTGCTCTCGCCGCCGCCAGCGTGGCTCATGACCCGGTGAGGTTATGCTCGGATAACCACTTTTTGAAGTCGCTCAAGGAAATGAATTCCGTTTCGGCAGCAAACATTTCCTTGGCCAGCGGCGAACCGGCGTCGGGGTGTACCACGCGCAAACCGGTGGTCAGAATGTCGGCGTCCGGCGCGGTGAATTGCTTCGTCGCCGGATCGTAGCCCGGCAGCATCTCGTGAATCGTCTGGTGATCTCCCTTAATCAGGGCCTTCAACAGCCGCGTGCCTTGATAGCCCATTTCGTAGGGATTCTGCACGACCATGGCGTCGATCTTGCCCTCGGTCATGTCGGCCACGGCCTTCGGCGCGGCATCGAAGACGACCACCGTGGTCTTATCGCGCAGGTTGCGCTGGTCGACCACTTCCACGATGGCGTGGGCGTTGTAAGCCCAGATGCCCACCAGCACGTTCAGGTCGGGATTGCGGTCGAGCGCGTCCTTCACGTTCTTAAGCGCCACGCTCAAGTCCATGTCGTCGCCCAGGTTTTCCAACTGCGTGAACTTCTCGCCGGCGCCGGTGGCAAAGCCGTCGATCCGTTCGATCGCGTTGGCGGCGCCCTTGAGTCCGACGAAGGTGGCATACTTGCCACCCTCGGGCCGGATGCCGGCGGCCGCTTTGCCCAGCTCTTGCCCGCCCACCACGTTGTCGGTGCCCAGGTAAGCAAACCGCGCGTCGCGGTTCGTGTCGCGCGCCACGTCGGAGTCGATGGCGATCACCTCAATACCGGCCTGGCGACAGGCCTTCATGGCGTTGGCGATGGCCACGTTCTTCGAGTCCGTGACGCTCACCGCCACGGCCGCGATGTCCGACTGGTTGGCATATTGGCGCAAACGATCGACCTGCCCCTTGGGAGTGCCGTCGTTGACGTCCATCACGGTTTGCAGGCCGGCCTCGCTCAAGTTGAAATCGCGCTCGGCGTCCTGCATGCCGGCGCGCATCGCGTCCCAGAACGGATCGGCGCCGTTGGTCAACAGAATGATGCGCTTCGTGGTCGGTCCACCGCCGCCGGCATCGCAACCGGCCAGCGCCAGCGCCGCCAACGACCAAACCACCCAACCGTACGACACGAGCCTGCGCATCGACAACTCCAGCGTCACACCAATTGATTTCGTTGCGGAATGCCGTTGTGGCATTTCGCAATCTCACCAGAGCAGAGCAGTCCAATAACGGCGCGAGTGCGGCAGAATAGCAGTCTGTTGAAATCTTCCACGGGCTGCTAGGAATCGGTCGTGTTGGCCGCCGGCTCTTCAGGCGCCTTTTTGTCGGCCGGCTTGCAACCCACCAACGTGCCACAGCAAACCACGGCCAACAGCAACCAGGCGACGCTTGTCTTCCAACTCATGTCGATCCCTTCCATTTCTCGTTCACGCGTAAGAGCGATCCATTTTGATCGCTCGAAAAGTCAGATTCTAAAACGCCCGCCAGCCCCTCGCAAGGGCCGCCGCAACGGGGTGGTGTCCCAGCAGTGTTGCCGGCCGGATGGCCGGGGAGCCTCCAATGACTGAGCCTCTAGTTGGCCGCTGGGTTTGGCACGGGATTCTCGCGGGATTGTTATTTCATGCTCTCTCGTATGGTTGCAATGCTTCCGGTCTTGAGGTCACACCGATAAATGCCGTATGTGACGCAAGCAATATCCGGCATTGCTTCGTCTCGATATTTGAATCTGGCGATGACGAATGCACTGCTTCGGCCGGCGGCAATGTCTTCAAGTTCTGTTCCATCAAACGGCATTCCAGCATTGTCGGAGTTAAACCGGCTAATTCCCTCAGGCGCGATAGCTGTATCAATGGCTGGCACACTGCCTTGTTCGTAAAGTTTTATCGCTTCGTCAAGTTTCGATTCTGGAACTATGGCCACTGCAATTCGCTGTTCCATCAAATGTGCAGGGCGCTTGCCGACGTTTTTGACGGTAACGCTGGTTTTAGGAGGCTTGCCTGGAGCAAGTTCCAGAATAATGTTTTCGTCAGTTTTCAACCAAGGACGCTGATCGGCGACCATAATCCTCCACTGCTTGTCTGTGGCGTCCCATTGCCAAAAGGCGACAATCCCTTGGACTGCCGCGAAGGCAACAAGTGCGACGCCGACGAAAACCTCAACCCCAAGATACCAGAGTGGCGGCCATATGTACTTGTTGGGCTCTTGCTCTTGAGCGCCGCTGGCGGCAGCGTTGGCTTCTGCTACGGGGCTAGCGCTTTTCTCTCCCAATTGAGTGGACGGCGTCGGAATGCGCGGCTCTTGGTCGGGGGTGTTGTATTGGTTGGATCGCTGCTGCTGGCCGCGTGTGCGCTTGCGTGGCTTTCTCTTTCGCTTGCGACGGGACATTCAGGGAGCAATCTACTTTATGGTGACTCGGTTGCCATGAGTGAGGAACGCATTGCATTCCCGCGAATAGAGGAAATCAAATCTAAGCCGTTCGTACTTGGTGTTGGTTGCAACGTCGATGAAAGAAAAGATGTCGACAACGTACATTCTCGTTATGTGGTGTTTGATGTCATCAATTGCCTTTGCGGTGAGTGGGCCCGCCCTCTTGAAGTTCGGGAACGGAACGCATTGACCTGGCATTATAACCGTAGAAACAGAGTCGTCTGCCGATATCTTTTCCAGTGCCTTTTCAACTTGTTCGTCGAGGAGCCGGAGATGTTCAGGGGCAAACGGCGTCCCAGCCGTGTGGGTTATGAATATCGCAAAGTTCGTGTGTTCGTAGATCCGTGCAGGGCTTTTGCCGCTGTTGATGATCGAGACTTCGTAAAGAAACTGCTTTCCCACTTCCATAGTTGTGATTTTTGCGCTGACGGCCGCAAGCCATGGGCGCTGCTCAAGGCGCATTTGATCCAGCGTCTTGCTAGCGACCTCCACACTTGCTTTCGCGGCAATGGACGCATCTCGAGCAGCTTTAGTTTCGGCGCGCATGGTTATCCATTGGAGAACCGCAATAACCATCAAAACGCCAGTAAACGCGGTAACGGCCGTGGCATTGAACCAACTCCACCATTCGGCCGACGATATGTAATCCTCTCGTTCGGATTGATCGTCATGTGGCCCATCATCTGGGCTGGGATCATGTTGGCTGAGCATCGACGAATCTGGGCTGGACGAACCCTTATTATCGGTGGACTGTGTCTTGGGCTCGGCAGTTTGTTGTTGTGCTACCTCACTGCGTACAGATGGAGTTGGGGCTGGTGGCTGTGATTTCGCTACCAGCACTATTCCTAAAGCGATCGAAACAGCCAAGCCAATCACAATATGGTTCTCCAAATGACTTACGTTCAAAGCGCCAAAACGAGCGAGAATGCGCGCGCCGAACTATCCGTCGCGGCGCTTTATGGACAAGGAGAGCGGCCCGCGTCTTGGCGGCGCAGACACCTTATAAGCGTCATTTGGGAGCGGCATGCGCGCCGGCAGGGTTCGGATTCCCCCGACTTCCGCTTAGAGCGTTCCTGCGCGCTTGGCTGCCCGCAGAAGGCATCGCCTGATCCATTCACTTGTGGTGACGCCCGTGGCCTGTGCAGCGGCCTTTACGCCCTCCCAGCTTTCGTCGTCCATGCGAAAGATGCGTTGCGGGGTCTGGCCCGTCGACGGTCTGCCCACGGTTCGTTTATCAGAAATGCGCTGTTTCATGCCCACAGTATATGCCTATACAGAAAACTGGCAAGCCTATATTTAGTGTATAAACACGAACTATCGGATTTACTTGCATGTACGCAGCAATTAAGAGTCATGCCCCAACAAAAAACCCCGCAGCCTGCTGAAACAGGCTGCGGGGCCAACCACAATCCGTCGTGCCAAGTCGAGCGAGCAAGGCCATATGTACTCGTGGACCTGCATCGACCAGCGAACCAAGCTGTTGCCAGCCGGCTGCGTCGTTCCTTCTGCGTGCGACGTCAAGAACTTGAAGATTTCTCGCCGGATTTCCGGTTTCAGCACCATTCAACTCGGCACGCCCCGGCGACCGATGCATTCGGTATCCCTCCCTTCGTGCGCATGGCTCCTTCCTCGCGCTGCACCTGGCGTTCCCATCTCGCATGCCTTCGACCTCGTCCTCAACTCACAACACTGATCGTGCTGCGCGCTCCATGGCCTGCGCCGCGGGCCGCTTGGGCTCGTGGGAGCTGGTGCGCCTGGTGGGCGAAGGCCAGCTTGCCAGCGTCTATGCCGCGCGACCTGCTGTCGCCGCCGGCGCCGAGACGGCCTGTTACGCCGTGAAGGTATTGCGACCCGACTGGCAGCACGACCCTCGCGGCCTGGCCATCCTGGCCCGCGAAGTTCACGTAAGCCGCAAAGTCACCAGCCCGCACCTGGTACCGATCCTGGCGGCCGAGTTGAGCCAGCCACCCTATTTCCTGGCGATGCCGCTGCTCGAAGGCGTCACGCTGTGCCAGCGGCTGCAATCGCTGCCGCCGTTGGACTTGCCGGAGGTGGCGTGGATTGGCCGTCAAGTGGCCGAGGCCCTCGACGCCTTGCACGCTGCCGGCTGGATGCACGCCGACGTCAAGCCGTCGAACCTGTTCCTCTCGCGCACCGGGCACGTCACGCTGATCGACCTGGGCTTCGCTCGCTCGACCAGCGAGCGCGGCTCGATCGCCGACCGGCCCGTGCTGGGCACGCTCAACTACATGGCCCCCGAAGTCCTCTATTCGTCGGTAGGCGGAGACATTCGCAGCGACGTCTACAGCCTGGGCGTGACCCTGTTCGAAATGCTGACCGGACACTTGCCGTTCGATTCCGACGACGTGGCCAAGCTGGCCGCACAGCATCGCCAGGAACTTCCCAGCGACGTTCGCCGCTTGGCGCCGCACGTACCCACCCGCGCCGCGCGGCTGGTCCACCAGATGCTGGCCAAAGAGCCGCTTCGCCGCCCGCTGCCGCAAGACGTGATCCAGCGCCTCGTGCAGATCGAAATCGAAACCTTCGCCGAGCGCTACACGTTCGCCGACGTCGCGTGACCGACTTCAGGGTGGCACTTGGTGGCACTGGCGTCCCGCCAGTGCATTCTTGCGCCTTTGAGTCAGAATGGGCAATACACTGGCAAAATGCCAGTGCCACCCCGAATCACACCGGCGCACGTTCCCGCCGACAAGCCGTGTGCGAATGGTGCTGTGTTGCAGCGGCGGATCGCGGCTTTGCAGGCCAAGCTGGCCCGATTACAGAAGAACTCTGCCAATTCGTCCAAACCACCGCCGCGACAAGTTACCAGCCAGGCGGTTTGCTGTGGAATTGCAAGACCCGGGCCGCCGAGCTGTTGGCCCAAGCGGTATGGCGTGCCCAGCACCAGCGAAGCCCAGAATCTGGCCCAGCGATTTCACTAACTCGTAGCCGCCAGGCTGATTGCTCCAGAATTTGGAGAATTGTCGCGGGGGCAAAAAACGCTTGACTTCGCGGGCCGCGATCAACATGATTTCGCTTGTTGCTTACGCCAGCCCCCTATCGATGGGGCCGGGCAGTCAGGTTATCTCAGGAAACTGCTGCTGAAAACAACCAACGTGTCGTAGGACCCAATGTGTTGGGTCGCTTGGCCGTCTAGGGTGATTTTTTCAGCATAAGGTTTCCTAGCCATGAGCCGCTTTCTCGTTCCGTTCTTTCTTCTCGGCGCCAGCTTCTTGATTGAGCCTCTGGCCTCGGCCGTCACGATCCCCACCGTTCCCGTCGGCAACCTGGGAAATGCCGCCGACCCATTGACCGGCAATCTTTACGGCAGCGTCAGCTACGACTACCGCATCGGCACGACCGAAGTGACCAACGCCCAGTATGCCGAATTCTTGAATTTCAAGGCGGCCAGCGACCCCTTGGCCCTCTACAACACGAACATGGGCAGCAATACCCGCGGCGGCATCACGCGCAGCGGCTCCGGCACAATTCAAGATCCGTACGTCTACGCCGTCAAGACCGACATGGGCAACAAGCCGGTGAATTTTGTGAGTTGGTACGACTCGATCCGCTTTGCCAACTGGCTGCACAATGGGCAGGGCGCGGGGAACACGGAAACGGGTGCATATACCATCCTCGGTGGCACGCCCACGCCCAGCGATGGCCTGAGCATCACGCGCAATCCTGGCGCCATCTGGTTTTTGACCAGCGAAGACGAGTGGTACAAGGCGGCCTACCACCAGCCCGCCGCGCAGGGTGGCGACAGTGACGACTACTGGCTGTATCCAACGGCCAGCAACCTCCCGCCTACGGCCGCCACGGCCGACAGCGTGGGCAACATTAGCAACCCTGGGGCGAACGTCGCCAACTACTTGTCAGGCGCCGACTGGAACGCCCAGAGCGGCAACGTAACGACGGTCGGCAGCGCCGGCCCCTTGAGCGATAGTTTCTATGGCACAGCGGACCAAGGCGGCAACGTTTGGGAGTGGAATGAAGCCTTGATCAGCGGGTCGTTTCGGGGCGATCGGGGTGGTTACTGGGCCGTCAACGCGGTCAACTTGCAGTCCTCGTACCGGGGCCTCGTCGGCCCGACGGTCGAGAACAGCGCTATCGGCTTCCGCGTGGCAACCGTCCCTGAGCCAAGTACGGCAGTGCTAGCGATCGTGGGTTGTGCGTTGATATTGTGGTGGAGAAAGAGGCGCAAGTAGCCCTTTACGCTTTTGCTCTCTTACCCTTTTGTTTCTTTCCCGCCGGAGGCTAACGCCTCCGGCGCGCGATTGATTTTTTGCAATTGCGCGCATTCCACCCGAGGGCGGCAGCCGATCGATCAAAGTGGCGCGGGAGCCGTGAACGGCTTCGAATTACACCGGCGGACGCTCGCGCCGATAGCTCAAATCGAGCAGATCCATCGGATGCACGACCCACAGCGCCTCGCCTTGCTCGCGCGCTTCGCGCGCCACCTGCAGAATGCAGCCGGCGTTGCCCGTGATCACCGCGCGGGCGCCGGTCTGGCGGATGTTGTCGAGCTTGCGCCGGCTGAGGCGGGCCGACATCTCGGGCTCGGTCAGGTTGTAGGTGCCCGCCGCGCCGCAACACAAGTCGCTCTCGCCCAATTCGCGCAGCACCAGGCCAGGCACTTGCGCCAAAAGGCGACGCGGAGCGTCTTTCACTTTCTGAGCATGGCCCAAGTGACAGGCATCGTGGTACGTGGCGGATATGGGAATCGGACCGGGCGGTGGAATCAGGCCGAGGGAATCGAGAAACTCGCTTGCGTCTTTTACCTTGGCGGCGAATTTCGCTCGAGCTGCTTGCTTGTCGTCGTGCCAGTGGTGGCCATAGTCCTTGAGCATCGCGCCGCAGCCGGCCACGTTGACGATGATGGCATCGAAGTCGTCAGGATCGAAAGCCGCCAGATTTGCATCGGCGAGTCCTCTCGCCGGTTCGCTTGCGCCGGCGTGAAAGTGAATCGCGCCGCAACATCGCTGTGCCGGCGGCACGACCACCTCGCAGCCGTTTTGTTGCAGCACCCGGGCCGTGGCCCAATGCGTCGCGCGGAACACCGCATCGCCGATGCAACCGGTGAACAGCGCCACCCGCGCCCGCTTAGGCCCGATGGGCGGCAAGACGGACGGCAGCGCCGGCAGCGACTTGCCCAACGGGGGCAACATCTGCACCAGCCTCCGCAACCGCGGGGGCAAAATGGCAAACAACCCCAGTGCCTGCGCCGCCCGATCGAGCCGCAGCCACTGCGCCACGCGCGCCGGCCATAGCGCCGCGCGCATCCGCCCGGGGTAGGGAAACAGGCCGAACAGGATCCAGCGATGAAACCAATCGCGGCTCTTGGCGTTGCCGTCGGCCTGCTCCATGCCGACGCGGAACGGCTCGATCAAACGTCCATACTGCACGCCGGACGGACAGGCCGTCTCGCACGCGCGGCAATCGAGACACAATTCCAAGTGCCGCCGCACTTCGGCATTCAACTCCAGCCGGCCGTCCGCCACGCCGCGCATCAGGTAAATGCGTCCGCGCGGGCTGTCGTTCTCGTTGCCGGTTTCGACGTACGTCGGGCACGAGGCCGTACAGAGCCCGCAATGCACGCAATCGAGGAACAAATCGTAGGCGATGTCCGCGCCGGGATTGACCTTGGGGCGCGATGCTGCCGCGGCGTCTGCGTCACTCGGCGGTTTTGTCGTTTCGATGGTCATGTGCTTAAGTACACGAAACGGCCCGGGCTGAGCAGGCCCTTGGGATCGAACTGGTGTTTCACGCGCTGCATCCACGCCACGTCGGCGTCGGCTCCGCCCCAGACGGCCTGGCGCGTAAGGCCGCTCAACGTGCTGGAAAGGATGACGGCATGCCCGCCGGCCAGTACTGCGGCCGGTTGCAGTCGACCGATCAGCACGCGCGAGACGTCGCCCGCTTCGAACGCGGCAAACCGCGCGATGACGATGCCGTTGCCGGCGTGCGCCTGGATCGAAACCTGCGGATCGATTTCCACCAGCGAATGCACGTACGCCACCACGCGACTCGGCAACATATTCGCCTTGAGCACCAACGGCGCGTCGGGCAGGGCGGGGAACTCGGCCAGGTCGCGCCACAGCGTTCGCGCCGGTTCGTCGTACACCACACGCGTCGACGTCACGCCGAAGGAGCGCCATTCATCGGTCAGCCTGTCGATCATCCAGGCGACCTCGTCGCGCGTGCCTTCCAGCCCAACCACCAGTCGGCCGATCGTACCAGCCGTGAGCATGCCGAGCGAAGCATGCTCGCGCCAATGCGGCCCGAGGAGCAACTCGACGGCCGTGGGCGTGGTGGCCGAGTCGACGATGGCCGCCAACAATGTTTCGGCCGTGGCCAGATCGTGGAGGTCGGCGACCAATAGCGACGTGGCCTGCGGCAGCGGCTTCACTTTCAGCGTAACTTGCGAAATGATTCCCAGCGTGCCGAGCGACCCGGTGAGCAGCTTGCAGAAGTCGTAACCGGCCACGTTCTTCACCACGCGCCCGCCGGCTTTGAACGGCATGCCGCGGCCATCGACGGCGCTGATGCCGATCACGTAGTCGCGCATTGTGCCCTGACCGTAACGGCGCGGACCGCTGAACGCCGTGGCCACCACGCCGCCCAGCGTGGCCGCGTCCTGCTGGGGAACGTCCAGCGGCAGCCATTGCCGCTCGGCAGCCAGCGTTTCCGCAAGCTCGCGCATGGTAATACCGGATTCGACCGTGATGGTCATGTCGCGCGCCGGATAGTCGATAACGCGATTCAGCGCCGAAAGCGCAACGCCGATGCCCGGCGCCGTCGCCGGCAGGCCATAGTCGAGGCTCGTTCCACCACCGAGCGGATACATGGCCGTGCCTCCGGCATGCGCATCGGCAACAATCCTCGCCAGCGCCGCCTGATCTTCGGGCACGAGCGTTTCGGTCAGCGGCAGTGTTTCAATTTCAGTGGACATCGAATCAATAGCGCGCCATTACATGGCCGCGTGCCGGCCCGGGTGAATTTGTTCCATGCCGCAGGCGCCGGCCACGGGCAGCATCTTCGCCGGACTCAAACGCTGTTCGGGATTGAAAGCGTCGCGGAAGCGGGCCATCGCCGCCAGATCTTCGTCGCTAAACAATTTCCGCATGAAGCTGATTTTCTCGACGCCGATGCCGTGCTCGCCCGTCACGCTGCCACCACTGGCGATGCACTCGTCGAGAATCTCTCCGCTGGCGGCCAGCACGCGCTGGATCTGGGCGGCGTCGCGCTCGTCGAACAGCACGATGGGGTGCAGGTTGCCATCGCCCGCGTGAAACACGTTGACGATCCGCACGTCGTACTTCCGGCCGATTTCGGTGATTCGCCGCAGCATGTGCGGCAACTTGGTGCGAGGCACGACGCCGTCCTGCGTGCAATAGCTGGGGCTCAATCGACCCACGGCGCCAAAGGCCTGCTTGCGACACTTCCACAACAACAAACGCTCCGCCGCGTCGCGCGCCTGGCGCACTTCGCGGGCGCCGCACTGCTTGCACAGCGCGACGATTTCATCGCGCTGGGCGTCCAGTCCCGCTTCCAGCCCGTCGACCTCGATCAATAGCACCGCCTGGGCGTCGAGCGGAAAGCCGAAATGAAACGCCTCCTCGAGCGCGGCCACGATGCCTTGGTCCATCATTTCCAACGCCGCGGGGATGATGCCCGCGCCGATGATCTCGCTGATCGCACTCGTGGCATCGTCGACCGAATCGAAGATGCCCAGCATGGTCCGCACGCCGGCCGGGTTCTTGGTGAGCCGCACCCAGATCTTGGTGACGATCGCCAGCGTGCCTTCGCTGCCCACTAAAGCGCCGGTCAGATCGAGCCCGACGGGGTCTTCCGCCGGCCCGCCGAAACGGACGATCGTGCCGTCGGCCGTGACCGCTTCGATGCCCAGCGTGTGGTTCACCGTCACGCCGTACTTGAGCGTGTGCGGCCCGCCGGAATTCGTGGCCACGTTGCCGCCGATGGTGCAAGCGCCTTGGCTCGATGGATCGGGAGCGTAGTGATAGCCAGTCCCCTTGAGCGCATTCGTCAGCCAGATGTTGACCACACCCGGCTCGACCACGGCATAGCGATCGCGCAGGTTAATCTCCATGATGCGCTTCATCCGCGTCATGACGATCATCACGCCGCCGCCGACCGGCAGACAGCCGCCGGCCAGGCTCGTGCCCGCCCCGCGCGGCAGAAACGGCACGTTGGCCGCATGGCAGACTTTCACGATGGCGGCCACGTCCTGGGCAGAACGCGGAAACACGACCACGTCGGGGCAATTCTTTTCGATGACGAACCCGTCGCACTCGTAAACCACCAGGTCCGAATGCGCCGCCAGCACGTTGTCGTCGCCGACCGCGCGGCGCAACTCGTCGGCCACCGAAAGCAGAGCGGAAGAAATCACCAGCCAGAGATCCCAGGCACGCGACAGGGCAGGGGGAAACCCTGATTATACGGCACGGCACCCGTGAGTCGCTAGCGGGACAGCTTTGCGTGTCTGGCAACATTTCCTGGCCGTAGCTGGATTCGCAAGAATTCAGCTTCCAAGGGCTGAAGTTTTGCAACGTCAGCTACGTGCCAGATTCTCTGGCCGCGCACGGCTTTGCTAAATGCCACTTCCGCCGACGATGCGATCCTACTTCTTCACCGCGTGGCCCAGCCGTTTTTCCACGCTGGCCACCTTGGCGTCCAGCGCGCCGGTGTGCCCTTTGCGATAGTCGAGCTTGGCTGAGACGCTGATGCGGTCGCAGTCGACGGCCATGGCTTCGATGCACTTTTTGAGCAAATCGAGCAGCGGGCCGACGTCCCCTTCGACCACCGTGCCCATCGCGTGCAGCCGATAGTCGAGCCCGCTCTTGTCAATCAGGTCGACCGCCCGAGCGACATATTCGCCGACGCTTTCTCCAGCCCCCAGCGGCGTAATGCTGAATTCCAACAGTGCCACGATCGTCCCTCCCTGCCGCCGCAATCTTTTTTTCCTACGGCCTACCGCCTACCGCCTACCGCCTCTACTTCATCGTCAGCCAGGCGACCATGCATTTGGTCACCTTCTCGGCGGCGTCTTGCTGCACGAAGTGGCCCGCTTCGGGAATGGTCACCAGCGTCAGGTCGTTGTCCAGCCACTGCCACGTGTCGTTGAGCGCGCCGGGCAAAAGCGCCGTGTCTTTCAGCCCGTGGAACATCAGCACGGGGCATTTGACGGGCGGAAACTGCGAGCTCTCTTCCGAATAGGCATACGGCTCGCGCGGATAGTTGGCCTTGTAGAAGTTGAGCATGCCTTCCAGGTTCGATCGCGAGAATGCCTCGACGTACTTTTCGCGTGCTGCCTGATCGGTCACCCAAAAGGTGAGCCCGCGGGCGACGGTTTCCTGCTTGCCGCCGGCGCGTTCCAGCATTTTCTTCACTGCGTCGGGATCTTGAAAATCGCGCGCGTATTTCGAGTTCTTTTGCTGCTCGGGATTGTTGGCCAGCTCGCGCGCCAGTCCCTTGGGATGCGGCAGGTTCAGGATGATCAGCTTCTCGGTCTTGTCCGGAAACGTCATCGCGTAGGTCCAGGCGATCATGCCCCCCCAGTCGTGACCGACGATGATCGCCTTGTCGGCCTTCAAGTGGCGCACCACGGCGTCGATGTCGGCCACCAGCTTGGGCATCTTGTAGTTGTCGACGCCCTCGGGCTGGTCGCTCTTGTTGTAGCCGCGAAGATCGACGGCCACCACTTGGAAATGCTCGGCCAGCGCGGGCATCTGTTCGCGCCAGGTGTACCAATAGTCGGGAAAGCCGTGGATCAACACCACCAGCGGCCCCTTGCCTGCCGTGACGTAGTGGATCTTCACGCCCTCGGAATCGGCGAAGCCATCTTCGCCCAACTCCGCGGCCTGAGACGACCCGACGCTCGCCGCCAAACAAACCAACAGACCGATCGCCAACAGCTTGAACATGGGAGTGGCTCCAAACAGGGTGCGCGTAAGGTTGCCGAGCTGTCGCTCTCGGCTCGACCGCTGGGGGGACGCGGGCCGGCTCGCTCAAACCGATAGGCTACCCGCTAACAGTCACTCAAGCAAGTTTACGATCAGCGGGTAGTGGCTCAGGGTCGACCGAAAAACAACCTCGGTGCTTGTTCGTGTGCCACTGGTGGCGCACGCCACCAGTGCAATTCAACAACGGGCCTTGCGGGCAGCGGGGCCCGACGACACTGGTGGCTGCCGCCACCAGTGGCACCTGTGAGCGTTTACGGAAGTTATTCTTGAGTCATTCCTCAGTCTGAAATTGACGCCGATTCGGCCGCCAACTTGAACGCGGCGACATAAATGGCAATATGCTCCCGGAGGATCGCGTCTTCATCCATCCCCTTGGCACGCATTTGCGGGTCAATGCCTACGCCCCCTCCCGTCGGCGCCCATCCACGAGCAAGTTGGGCTTGATGAATAAAGCGGATCAACTCCGGCCAGCCGCAGGGGACGCCACACGCGGTGCAACCAAAGCACAATCCCCATAGAAAGCTGAACACACTTTCCGAGTTGACCGTACGCACATACCGCGTGGGACGTTCTGCAAAGAGTTGCAGCACTTCCAGAACTCGATCGATCGCTTTTGGGCCTTCGCTCATGGTGCCAGTATAGCAGCCCGTTGAAGAATTCGACGGGCCGCGACGTCGCAGGGATGCGATGACAGAACAGCGACGCAAGTCGTTATGTTGCGCTTCCGTGCGAAGCTTTGCTTCGCACTTGGCGCTTGTTGAAAAATGCCACGACGGCATTATTCAACAGGCTGGTGGACCAACTCAAGTGCGAGTCGCGCCTCGGCGGGCTGCTCAAGACCTATCGTCGCGCCGCGTAAAGTCAGCTCGTTTTCGATCGATACGATTCGGCGGCTCGCTGCCGTTGCGCGCCGAGTCGACGAGTTGGCAATTCTGGCGCAGAAAAGCTGCCGCTCGTCGTCATCCTGCCATCACCAACGGCCTTGAATTTGACACACAATCGAGGTCAACGCAGTTCCAACACGCGTTGGCATCCAATTTGTACAGGACATACGCTGTGGCAATCTTTTTGCACCGGACGGGTGAATGGTTACCCTTCGTCGCTTTCGGACGCGTCGACCTTTCGAGTCAACTTCTGCACCACGTCGTCGATAGACTGATCCACGGCAGCGTAAAGGTCAGGCGCCGAGTCCACAATTTCCCAATCATCCTCGTTCACACCGAAATCTTCGCGGCACTGCGCTTTTGCTTGCGCCATTGTGTTGAAGTGGTCCATGCCAAAGGGAAACTGCTGGCCGGCCATACTTGTCATCAGGGACGGAAAAGGGGACATTCTACTTTTTCCGCTTCTTGGGGGCGGAAAAAGGGACATCACTGATTAATGTGGCTGAACTTAAAGGGACGCAAACCTTTTGTGCTGTTCACGAACCATCCTCCGGGTCGCTCGACGGGGTCGTCCCATGCGCGGCACGCTACACGATCCCACCGCACCCGTCAACAAAAACACTTCCCGACACCGTTTCCGCCGCCCCCCGTCAACCAAAACGGATCCTGACACCTTTTCCGCACCGCATGCCTCGCGACTGAGGGCCAACGGCCCGACCTATACCAGCCTGGGCCAACGGCCCAGGACGAGTGGGCCGTAGATTCCAGCCGATGGAAAGGGCCAACGGCCCGCGCTATCCATCAATTCCAAAGACAACGCTCGTCAAACAGTCCGTTGAAATAGGCCATCGTGGCTTATTTCAATCTCGCCAAGTGCGGAGCAAAGCTCCGCACGGCTCACAAAATAACGACTTGCGTCGTCATTTTGAGATCGCATCCATGCGATCACGCAGCCCGTCGAATACTTCAACGGGCTGCTAACTCGATTCGGTATGGCTCCAATCGTTCGGGCCGTTGGCCCTGAATGTGTATGAACAGAGGGAAAGCAGCCCCGCCATTCCATACCTGGGCCGTTGGCCCAGGCTGGTATCAGTCGGGCCGTTGGCCCTGAATGTGGGAGCAAATAAAGGGGACGCGATTCATCGTCGGCGCGAGGGTTGATTTGGAGGCGGACAATGGGACATCACTGATCAATGGGGCTGAACTTAAAGGGACGCAAACCTTTGGTGCTGTCCACGAACCATCCTCCGGGTCGCTCTGCGCCGCGCTCGCACAGGCGCAAGGTGCGCCGCTGCGGATGCGGCCATCGTATCGCCTGGCACGCGTCTGTCAAAATAATGGCCGCCGGAGCGAACAGCCAGTCGGTGATACCAACACGCCGTCCGCGTAGTCGCCCGCACAATCAAACTCTCCGCCTCCGCGTCCCTTTGCGTCCCCTGCGGTTCGATTTCCGCTTCGTCGCAGAGGCGACACGCTGGAGGCTGTAGGCTGTAGGCTGGAGGAAGATGACGGAGCGCGTGCTTGCTTAATCCAAGATCCCCCTCCGCGTCCTCGCTGCCCTCGGTGGCCAATCCTCCAAAATCGAAAGTCGAAAATACCCCCTCTCCCTCGGGGTGGCTGACTTTTGCTTGGTGATGGTCTGAAAATCTGTATACTGCACTTAGTCCTACCGGACATGGGTGTCTACTGACGCAGTCG
>JBGSYQ010000066.1:0-20798 GCA_041750795.1 Pirellulales bacterium
GATTCTGCTCGACTTGAAAGGCTTTCTGGAACAAGTGGTCCGAAAAGCTTCTCTCTTCACCTCGTAAGCCGACTGCGTCAGTAGACACCCATGTCCGGTAGGACTAAGTGCAGTATACAGATTTGCAGCCAATCACCAAGCGAAAGTCAGCCACCCCGAGGGAGAGGGGGGGGCGGCGATTTTGGATTTTCGATTTTCGATTTTGGAGGATTGGCCACCGAGGGCATCGAGGGCGCGGAGGGGGATTATGGAGGAAACACTAGCCCGAAGCGCGAGCGAGGGAGACGCAATGCTCCGCCGCCGCTGCTCGCTGGCGCGTTGCATTGAAAAGCTTTTGGTGACGCTCCCTCGCTCGCGCTTCGGGCTAGTGTGTTTGCGCTTTGGGGTGATTGGTCCACCGAGGGCAGCGAGGACGCGGAGGGAGATTTTGGATCATGGATCAAGAAACAAGCACTCTCTCCGTCGTCTTCCCCCGGCCTCCAGCCTCCAGCCTCCAGCCTGTCGCCTCTGCGACGAAGCGGAAATCGAACCGCAGGGGACGCAGAGAGGGAGAGATTGATTGCGCGACGTTGAAGGGGGCGAAAACGCGGACGGCGTGTTGGTATCACCGACTGGCTGTTCGCTCAGGAGGCCATTACTTTGACAGACGCGTGGCAGGCGATACGATGGCCGCATGCGCAGCGGCGCACCTTGCGCCTGTGCGAGCGCGGCGCAGAGCGACGCGGAGGATGGTTTGTGGACAGCACAAAAGGTTTGCGTCCCTTTAAGTTCAGCCACGTTAATCAGTGATGTCCCTTTTTCCGCCCACTTTTTCCGCCCGATACGCAATGGCCACGAATCCCATCCCTAAACGCCCCTGGCCGCGATTCTCGTTGCGGACGTTGCTGGTTGTGGTGACGGCCGTTGGTGCTTGGTTGGGGTATGAATTGAGTTGGATTCAGCAGCGGAAGGCCGTCCGACAGGAATGGAGCTATTCCGAAATTTTCGACGACCCATTTGTGGATGTGCCGACTACCCCCGAACCGCAAACGGCACCGGGCTTGCTTTGGTTATTCGGAGAGCGCGGCTATGCACGCGTTTGGCGGGTAACCGCGGCAGACGAATTAGCGCCCGACCAGGAGGCGGAGTTCCGTCGCGTCCAGAAGTTATATCCCGAGGCCCAAGTGAACTGGACGACGGTGCGATAGCGCGAGAGTCATCGTCCATGAGCATAATCCATCCCCCCAGCGCTCGATCAACTCGGGGCCGGAAAAGGGGACATTGTTGCTCTGTAGAAAACCTGTCGTCTGAGGATCATGATGTTGAGGGTGATCGCTCGTAGGAGGATCTCTCGGCACTGGCTCCAATAGTGTCGGGCGCGGAGCGCGGAGCCTAGCAGGCGTTTGAGCATGCTGTTGACGGTCTCGACCTGCCAGCGCTGGGTATAGCGAGTGAGGTGGAGGCGTGATTTCATTTGCTTTCGCCAGTAACCGCTGGGTGGTTTCTTGGTAGGCCGGCCGATGCGTGGCGGGATCAACGATCGCACGCCGTGTTCGCGCGCGAAACGATGGTGGTGCTCACCGTCGTAGCCGGCATCGGCCACCAGCGTCTGGATCGACACGCGCCTTTGCGCCTCGCGCAGCGCCCGGCGAAAGTGCTTGGCGTCGGAACCGGGCCCGCGTTCGGGCACCACGGCCAGCACCAGGTGCGTCGCCGCGTCGCACAGTATGCCCGCTTTGGGAAACCGTTGGTAGGTGGTGCGATGCCAGTTTTTGCCGTTGTTTGCCCGGCGTTTCACGTAGTAGCTGCTGGCGTGCCGCGTCTCTAAACCGGTGCCGTCGAGAGCGGCCAACGAGACGCGTCGTGGCAGGCGGCGCTGAACCTGGGCCAGGCGGATGGTCTTGTCGAGATACCGCTGCGCGTGGCAGTTGAGCAGCAGCCGCGCGGCGGCCTTCTGAAACGTGGTGAAGTGCGGGATTTTGAAACGCGGGTTTTTGTCGAGGTCGATCGCGGCGGCCAGATCCGGAGAATCTTTCAGCAGGCCGTGTAGTTTGCGATAATCGAGGCGCAAAAATTCCTTGAGCACGAGGCAGGCGAACAGTTGCGGTTGCGTGTAATCTTTGCGGCTGTTGGGGTGCGAGTAATCAGGCAGGACGAGCTGACCGATCAAATGAGCGTACTGCAACACCCGCCGCGGTGACTTGCTGGTCTTCATACTCCTTGTACTACGCACGCGGAGATGCTAGCAGACTAGCTAGCAAGGAGTGGATTTCTACAGAGCACTGATGTCCCCTTTTTTCCTCTCCCGAAAGGAACCCTCTTTGAAAGGCGGGCGTTCCGGTTATGCACGGACGTCGGTGGCCGACGGCAGGGATCAGGGTGCCGATCGGCAACCCAAGCTTCTTGGCGCGGCAGAGTAAATGCGCGCACGCCGGAATCGGCTGGCTCTCGTGAATCTCATGAACGAACCTCGATACCCCGCAACTGACGTCCGAGGATGCGGCACGCGGTGCCGAGATTGAGAGTGTTTTCTGATCGCAGCCGCCCATTTGCTGGTTGGTCTGCGCCGCAGGCGGGTTTAGCATTGGCGACCGCACACGGAAGTAAGCTGGCGTGCCGAGTGCCACAGAGACCTAGTACATAGACTGGGGGATAGTCCGCCGCGAAGCTTGCAAGTGGACGGCCGGCGAATGACAATGCGGGCGGCACTGCTTGGGAGGCAGTGCCAGGCACGCCGTGAATTTTCGTTCGCGCCTCGCGTCCTACAAGTTGTAGCCTTGGCTGAGGTGGACCCGCATCCTCGGATCTCTGTACCGGCTATCCGCGAAAGGCACCGCTCATGAGACGAAACACATACTGTTCAACGACGGTCGTGTGGGCATTGTTGGTTTGGCTCGCCGGTACGGCCGCGGTCGCCGAGACGATCGAGCCGGGCGTCGATCTCTTCGAGGCGGTCGCGGGAGAGAAGACTTTCCTCGAACTGCCCGACTTGCCGGCCGATTTTTTCGGGCCGGGCTCTGATCCATTCTTAGGAGGGCCGATCTTCCTGCAGAACAAACCGCTCGATATCGCGACGGTGGGCAGAACGAGCAAGGCACAGCAACGGATCCTTTCATTCGAGATCCCCGACTCGATCTCAGGACCGGCGCCCGGTCCGGTCCCCGTCGAAATCGTCGCCCTGAGCTTGCAATCAGCCAATCCGATCACGGTAACGTTCGGCGACGGCAGCGCGACTTCGTTCAACGTGGTTGTCAACATCAACCCCCGAGAGGACGCGGCGACGTCGGCCGTGGGTGAGCTCAACTTTCTGCCGCAACTCGACGACAGCTTCCTGGTCGACAGTTTCTTCGACATCACCTACCGCGTCGGTTTCGAACCCGTGGGCGGAGGCGGGGGACCATCGCTCTACAAAACCGAATATTGGGGACAGCGGAGCAACCTTTATCCTTTCACCAAGAATCGTGTGGTCGGGGGTCCGGACATCCTCACCATTGACCCGTTGGCGGAATTCGATGGATTGGGGACGAGCAACTTTTTCCCGGGCCTGGATCCCAATAATCCGACGGTCCCGCCCGTGTCTATCCACTATCAGGGCGCCACCTTGTCGGCCGAGTTCGTACTGACGGCGCCGGAGCCCTCGACGGGGGCCCTGGCATTCCTGGGGGCAGCAGCGCTCACCGCGACGCTCATCCGACGCGCTCGGCGACAACGTAGCGGGTCGCCAACAAAGGGTAGCGGGTCGCCAGCACGGGGCTGATGCCGCGCGTCGTGCGCAGGGTCTAGGCAAACCGGGGACTCGCGACGCCCGTCGGCCTAGTGTTGCAACTACCCACGCACGCGTCCAAAAAGCGCGCATTGTTTCGAAAAGGGCTCCTTTCGGGGAGGGCTGTCTCCAACCACCTGCAAAAACACCGCGACGCCCGTTGGCCAGCCAGACGAGCGTCGCGGTGAAGCGTGGATATGAAAGTCTGAGTCACTGCGCGGCTGCGTCGAGAGCGGCTCGCTCGACGATCGCCACGTTGTTCGTTTCGTCCAATTCGGCAACATCGTTCGTGACGTCGACCGCGACGACGAGGTGGCTGAAGCCAGAGTGCCGCGAGTTTGTCGACGCCATCTTCATCGCGGCGGCCGGCAGACGCAGAGTCGCTTCGCCAACTTCGCCGCCTTGCAGACCGGCGATTTCCATCGCCGCACGCGGAGCGTCTGCGGCCATTTTGCCGTCGGTGCCCGCGTAAATCGCCACGTGGAACGCCCCCACCGTTTGCTCACTCTGGTTGCGGAAGGTGACGCGGTACGCGGGTCCCACCAGCATCGTTGCCGGCGCAACCTGCTCGATGTTTTCGAGCACCAGGTCGGCGGCGCTCTGCGCTACCTGTGGCTCGACCCCAGCCGGCGCTTCCGCCACGGCCAACTGCTGTACCGGGGCCTGAGCCACTGGCACGTACACCGGCGTTTCATACACGACCTGTGGCCGATTAGCCAGGCCCAGAGCCGTGCCGACGACGACGTCTCCCCACGGAAATCCGCCACCCATCTTGCCCTGCGGAGCAGGCGCGGGAGTGGTCGGCGGCGCCGGATTCGTAGGTGCGGTGCCGCCACCAACCCCACCACCTGTCGCACCGCCAGCCGGCAAGTTCGGAAGTTGGACGGACGTGCTCGCATTGGGATCAAATTTGCCGGCGACCGAGCCCGGATCGAACTTCTTCTTCCTTTTGCCGAGCGTGTGCCCCGCGTTCGGATCGAGGTTCTGCTTGCCAAGCGTGTGACCCGCGTTCGGATCGTCGGCCTTGGCCTGGATGCTGCCCTCGAAGTTGCCACCCGTCGGGGCCGGGGGCAACTTATTGTCACCCGCGGTTGCAATGCCGTACCCCAAGGCGCCAAGAGCGGCGGGAATCACCGGCAATGGCGCGAACATCACTTGCTGTGGTTGAGGCGTTCCGACTCGGGCCGCGTTGCTGACGCGCGAGCCTGCACCCGCCGGCAGCCCCGCGCCGGTGATGCCAGTATTTCCGTTGGGGGCGGCGATCACTCTGGACTTCTGCCACGGCTGCGGCAGGCCAACGCCGGAGAGAGAACTGTTGCTGTTGAGCTTGCGCTTCCCGAGCGTGTGACCCGCGTTCGGATCAACCTGCATCTGACCGAGCTTGCTCACGGAGCTGGAATTGAGCCTCCGCTTCCCGAGAGTGTGACCCGCGTTCGGGTCGAGCTGAATCTGGCCGGCCATGCTGCCGGCGTTCGAATTGAGCTTGCGCTTGCCGAGCGTGCGGCCGGCAGTTGGATTGCTCACCTGGGTTTGCAACGAACCATTGAAGGCGGAGGTAACATTCCCGCTGGGCGCATTGGAAGATTGCATGCTGCGCGCCCGGCTGAGCAGGTTGCCGCGGAAATCGGCGGATAGCGCTGGCGTGCAAACGCTCAGTGCCAGCAGCGCCGCCACGGTACGGAAACCACGGGAACCAACTGGGAAGGCTTGAAAGTAAGTACGCATGCTCCACTCTCGCTTTCTGGGAAAGAGGCTGTTGGAGTTCTTGCGGCTCTGCCATCGGCCGCCACCATCCAAAGCGTGGAACGCGTGGGAATGTTACACACCTTTTTTTCGCGTCTCCGAAAAGCCACCCTCGAAAGGCCAAAGTCTGCCGACAACGCGACATCCGCATCGCCAGCGATGGCAGTCACAAGTCCTTTATTTAGAACGGCTTGCGAGAGTTGCGCCACGCCATTCTTCGGCTCCGGAAGTCGGTCCAACTAGGCGGCGCGTATTGTTCCGAAGAGGGTTCCTTTCGGGGAGGTCTGTGTGAGAATCAGTTCTTGTTTAGATCGCGTGTTGAGTCGAAAGGAGGGGCGCAGCGGGTCAGGTTCGCGAGCCGTGGTGGCCGCACAAGACGTCGAGCGACTCGCGCATGCGGCGGACGATGACGGCCGAAAACTGGAATCCGAACAGGGCCAGCAGGATCAGCGCGATGGCCAGCCCACGAAAGACGTAGAGCTCGTAGCCGGCCAGCTCCCGGCCACCAGCAAGCACGAGCACCAGCGCGCCGAGTAGGGGGAGTGCGCCGGAGGCGAATTGCAGCCACTTGAGCTTGAAGGGTACGCTGGCCAGCTCGGCACTTGCGGTTTGGCGCATTTCGCCCACCTCGGGCCACAGCCGGGGATACAAGGCCCTCAGGCACAGGTATTCGATCACCAGCAGCGAGTAGGTCATGGCGATCAGCGCCGAGAGTCCGAACGACGTGAGGAAGTAGGGGAATTCGTGCCAGATCGCACTGCCGGCCAGGAGTCGCACCGACAGACCGACCAGCGCGAACATGATGGCCCAGCCAATGGCTTGCAGGCGGGCCGCCCAGCCGGTGAACCCGACGATGCGCCGCCGTGCTTGGACGACCTCGTCGGCCGAGACGTCGGTGGCGCTGCGAAACGAGCGCCAGGCGCGGATCACCGGTCGCAGGTACCAGGCGAACAGCCCCAGAAACACGGGGTAGCTACCCAACGTACCGACGACGACAACGAGGGCGAACATTGTCCGCTGCTGCGGCGTGAACTGAGGAAACAGCCTGACGGCTCCGCACAGCGCGCTGGCGGCCGTGCCCAGCCAGTGGGGAATGAACGAGATCACCAGGATCGACACCAGGGCATGGCGTTCGATAGCGCGCAGGGCGACGCCGCCGGTGGGTAGCCGCCGCTCGACGCCGGCCAGTTCGCGGCAGCCTTCCAGGGCATCGACCAATTGGTTGGCATCGGCGTAGCGGCGGTTGGAATCCGGTTCGAGACAACGGCGAATGGTGCGCTCCAGAGCGTCGGGCACCTCGGGCAGGCGGTGACGGAGCGTCACGTGACGGCTGCGGCGGTCGGCGGCCAGACGACGGAGAACCGTGGTTTTCGATTCGCTGGCCGAAGGGCGCTCGAACGGCAGTTCGCCGGTCAGCTGCTGATAGAGCACGACACCCAACGAAAAAATGTCGGACCGCTCGTCGACCTGGTCGGCACTGGCCTCGTGCTCGGGATTGAAGGCGTCGAGGTGTTCCGGCGCCATGTACCCCAACGTGCCGCCAAAACGACCGCCGCTGGTGCTGCTGGACAGGGAGGTGCGCAGCGAGAGGCTGAAATCGGCCAACAGCGGGCGGCCGTAGTGGTCCAGCAGGATGTTGGCCGGTTTGATGTCGCAGTGCAGCACGCCGCGGCGGTGCGCGTGGACCAGGGCTTCTGCCAGTCGGGCACCAATCCAGCAAATGGCTTCCAGGAAGTCGCAGCCGGCCAAAAACTCGCGGTTGCGCATGCCGTGTAGCTCGACGATCTCGGGAAGTGGGCTCTCCTGGTCGAGGATCGCCAGCAAGTCGCGACCCGAAAGCGCCGCGCGGTCACGCTGGCCCAGGCAATCGATCAGCTCTTGCAGCGTGATGCCAGGCACCAGTTGCATGCACAGCAGCCGCAGCCCCGTCGAGGCCTCGACCTCTTCGGAATAGACCTGCACGATGTGCGGGTGTTCGAGCTGAGCCATCGTCAGGGCTTCGCCGTCGGAATCGATCGAGGCTTTCAGCGCAACGCGGCGGTCGAGTGAGATTTGCCGGGCCAGGTAGACCGAGCCGCTGGCGCCGCGGCCCAACTCGCGCTCGATCTGGAAATCGCTGATCTGCCCGGACAGCTCCCCAGCGGTGTGCGCCGGCGACGAACCGGCGTGGTGTTCGGTTGGCGCGACGGGAGGGTGAAAGCTGGGAGCGTGGAGCGTGTCGGGGACTTCGGACCCGTCGGTGGCGCTTGCCTCGGGCGGTTCGCTGCGCGGAGACGTTGAGCCGGGTGGCGTGGACGACGTCTCTCGATCCTGATGCCCATGGTCGGCAAACAATGGTCGATCTCCGGCGGCCGGCTAACTCTCCGCGTGTGGGGACGAGGGTCGGTCGACCGAGCAGTATTCGAGCAGGTCCAATTCGGCCAGCTCTTCCTCGATCGCCTCGGGCGTTGGGGCGTCCAACGAGTGGACAATTTCGGCCAATAGCAACGCGGCAAAACGTTCACGGGCCCGATGAAGCATGACGCGGACGTTGGCCCGCGTGATCTCGCGTCCTAATTCCTCCGACAGTCCCGTGGCCAATTCGGGCGAACGCAGATCGGGGTTGGCGGCCCGATAGTGCAGCACGGTGAACAGAGGTTTGCCGGAAGACGACTCCTCGACGGCCAGCGCCTGCCAGGTGCGGGCAATCAGTTCGTCGCGCCAGCTTTGATCGAACGATTGCTCGTGCTGTCCCGGCGAACCGTCGGCCGCCAGCGCGTTGAGATCGTTGGCCACGCCGCGCGCAGCGGCCCGGCGCTTGTGCATGTCGACGACCAGGTTGTGCAGCGAGGTTTTCAGGAAGCTGCGGAAGCGCCCCTTGGCCGGGTCGACGCGGTGGAAGTCGCCCCGCACGAAGCGCAGGGCAAACTCCTGGTAGGCCTCGCTGGCCAGGTCGTCGTCGCGCAAGGCCGCTCGCAGGTACCGGCGGGCAGCGCCGCCGTAGCGATCGAGAATCTGCCGCTGGGCGGAACGCACGGGTTCGGTTTGTTCGCCGTGCGCCCGGCGTATCACGGACCACTGGGTCTGAATTTGGCTGAGGCGATCGAAGTCGTTCAACGACAAGCCTTTGTGCCTTGCAAACGGGGCAAGAAAAGAAATGTGTCTGGCGCGACCCCTGAGCGACAGCCATTGTAGCAAAACGTAGCGGGGAGCAAGAAAATTCGCCCGGCGGTTGTAACAGTTGGCCGGCCGGCCAGTACATGCAGGTGAAGGGGGTCGAGAAGCGGCCCTGACATCCGCACCACTTAATACTGTGAAGGGAGCTTGTCACGAAGGTTACCATCCTCACCACCGCTCTGGCCGTGGCCGTCAACTGTGGCATGGTTTCGCCGGCCTTGGCTCAACATGGCCAATCGAATCATCACGTCCGGGGGAACAAGGGCTACGTCGAGCTGGATCAGCGCGATTGGCGCAACGGCACGGCCGGTTCGTCGAGCCAACCTATGCACCGTCGCCCTCCGGCGTCGCCGCTCCCTGATTCCAACCGCGGCGGGCACCGATCCGGCGGGACGTATCGCTCGCAAGTCGAGAAGTACGGCAACCAGTCCAACAGTGGCAGCACGAGCAATCAGCGCGGCGCGCGATATGGACAGTCGCGAAGCGGCACGCGCGTGCAGACACAGGTGCAGGGTGGTGGCAGCGGTCAGCGGGTAGCCGGTTCGTCGAATCGCGGTGGCGTCCAGTTTCGCCAACCCGGCAACGGTCCGGCCGGCTCGAACGCGATGACCGCCAAGGAGAAGCAACTCCAAATCGAAGCGGCGAATCGCGCCGAGAAGCAAAAACTGCGCAATATCAAGGACAAAAATCGCACCGCGACTCGTGGTGTCGGAAAGCCCTATCCGGAAGGGTCGCGCTACGGCCAGTTGACCCAGAAGTTCGAGCGCGAGGCGACGTCCCGCGCCACGGCCAATCCCCAGCGGCCGCAAATCGACATGCACGAGCGGGGGTCGAAATACAGCAACAAGCCCTCGAGCCGCAAGACGGTTGTAGACGTCAAGAAGCCTGGCGATGTCAAACAGGCCCGCAACGCCGGAAAGGCCGCGACCACGGGGCGCAGCGCCAAGGCCGCCCAACAAACCGCCAACGCGGCACGAACTGCCAACGCAGCCCGCACGGCCAAGACCGCGAAGAACGCCAAGAACGTCGGCTCGGCGGCGAAGGTTGCCGGCAACGTGGCCAAGGGCACCGGCGTGGCGCTCGTCGGGGCGGCCGTGCTGAAAGACACCACCGGGATCGATCCGATCGAGTTGGGGGTTACCGCGGTGGACGATGCGATCAACGGCACCAACAACGCCGAGCAGTCTTTGAACAACGTCGAGAACAGCTTCAACCGCTCGCTGACCAAGCAGGTGTTCACCAATCCAGAGGGCGCGGCCAAGCGCGTGAAGGACGATTTGGACACGGCCGGCCGCGACATCTCCAAAGCGGTGAAGGACCCGGGCAAGGCGATCAACTCGCTGTTCAACCCGTGAGTCACGACGAAACAGCTCCCCTTGTCGGCCGGCCGTTCGTACCCGCGAGCGGCCGGCTGCATTTTTTTGCGCGCTAGCCCGGATTATTCACGCCTGACGTATCATGCGGTGCGTCCCGAGTGAGGCAAATACATTGTGTCTTTGGGGGGCGGGATCGATCGCGATTGCGAGATAACGGGTTATGGCGAGTCGGCCTTCTACCATGAATAAACCGGGCTCGAACTGCGAACGCTCGCGCGTATTGTTTCGAAGAGCGTTCCTTTCGGGGAGCTTTGGTTCCGCAAGGAACCGTCTTCGAAAGGCGGCGTTTCGGTTGACGCATCGGCGCCGGGTCAAGAGATCCAGCAGTGCAGGCCGGCAAAGAAGTCGACAGTGGGACTGCGCGGCGCCGCGCGCCGTCTTCCATGAAGCAACGAATGGAGAACGGCAAAGGGTTACTTGCGCCTCTTGCGCCACCACAACATCAACCTACAACCTACGAGAGCCGGCACCGCCGTACCGGGCTCAGGGACGGTTGCCGCGCGGAAGCCAACCTAGTTACTCTCGACTGACTGGACCGAACGGTCGGCCCGGTCTGACGCGTGCAGGTAGCGCGAGAGACTGAACCACGAACCCCCCCGCAAGCCCCGATTCTAGCATTGTCATTGCTGTCTGCGAAGTTGATCAGCACGTCCAGCCGATTGAGGACCGCGTCTGCGTGCCAATGTCGGCTTGGCCGACTTGCCTCGGCGACCCGCTGCACACTTACTCTTTGGCTGCTGCTGGTGTTGCTGCTGCGCGTTGACTATTCCTCGTTGAGTTCCAGCGATTCTCGCGCGACGATCGCCAGGTTGTTCGACTTGTCCGACTCATCGATCGCCCCATCGAAGTCGACGACGACGAGCAATCGGTTGAAGGCCGCCGTGCGCCCATCGGCCGCGACGAAATCCATCGCCGCTCTCGGCAGCCGGAGTGTAACCTGCCCGGTCTCGCCGGCCAGCAATCCCTCTACCTCGACTGCCGTCGCCGGAGATTGCTCGTCGATGGCCTCGTCGGTTCCAGCCACTACCGCAACGCGAAAGAGGCCTGCCGCTGCCGAGCCCTGATTGCGATAGGTAACCCGGTAGGCCGGGCCGACAAACGCTGTTGCAGGCTCGACGTATTCGACATTCTCCAGAATCAGGTCGACCGGCACCGCGACGGTCAAACCATCCGCGGTTTCTGGCCGGATGACCACCGGCGGAGCGCCCGGCAGTTGGATAGGCGGGCCTGCGGGTCTGCCGCCGATATCCATTGGCCATACCCACGCCCAGGGCAACCGCGGCCGATCGTCGCCTGCCGGCGGTCCGGCATCGGGCGGGGCATTGGGATCAACGGGCGGGTTGCCCTGCTCCGCTTCTGGAGCCTCAGGATCCGCATCCGGCGCCTCGGGTGCGGCTTCTTGGCCTTCGGGTTCTGCTTGCGGCGCTTCGGGTGCAGCTTCTTGACCTTCGGGTTCTGCTTGCGGCGCTTCGGGTGCGGCGTCCTGGCCCTCGGGTTCTGCTTGCGGCGCTTCGGGTGCGGCGTCCTGGCCCTCGGGTTCTGCTTGCGGCGCTTCAGGTGCGGCTTCTTGACCTTCGGGTTCGGCTTGCGGCACTTCGGCTTGTGGCGCCTGCGGCTCGGCTGGTGGATTGCCAGGTCTTGCCCACGGTTCCCACCAGGGGCGGTCCTGTTGCATGTTCTCGGCGTTTGCATTTCCGCCGGCACCAGGCACGCGGAAGCGCGGCTGACGAATCCGAGCACGATCCACGTTCTGCTGTAAGTTTTGAAATTGGGGCCAGCGACCGCCTGCCGGCGGTCTTTGGAACTGACGCATTGCCCCGGCTGCCGATGAGTTTCCCGGTGCGCGGTTCGGATCTGCGCTGCGCGACGGCGGGCTATCGAATCGGCGCTGCTCGAGAAGCGGCTGGCCAGAGGACGACGAGCCGCTTCCCCTGAACGATGGCGATTGCCGCAGCACACGATACGGCGACCGGGCGGCGGGCAATCCGCCTGAGGGCAAGGAGAGTTTCTGGCCGGCTGTCCCGTGCCCGGCGCCGACGTTTGGTTTTTGATTTTTGCTGTGGGCAAATTGCTTACTCGGTGGCGAGAATTGGCCCGATTGGAAGATGGGCTGCGACCCTTGTTTCGGCTGCGTCGCACTCGACGGACTGCCCAGACGCCGGGTGTCAGGCTCACTTCCTTTCTGAGCCGTGGCGCTCCGCGGATCAACCTGCATCAGTAACGCGACGGCGGCCAGCCATTGAAGACCTAGTCGAGTAAGCCTCATGAGTTTCCCCCATTTTCTCTTGGTGCGAATGCCAGATGACGCGCAAACCATTCGGGCGTCGACTCCACGGCGGACCATCGTTGCTGGGGGAGTGCCAAACCGAACCAAACGCGCAGATTGCGAAAACTGCGAAACGTTTCTGGCAATTTGCGAGTCCGACGACTTCGAGAATGTTGTCTTATTGATGGCAATTGAGATCCTGGTGATGGCACATACGGCATGGGGGTCGCGAATCTTTGCCGTGTGACCAGTTGCCCAGAGCTTGAATCCAGTCAAGCATAGCCCGCAATGGCACTCGGGCTGGGCTGGCAACCCATGGTCCCGGGCGCCTCCCCCAATCGGCTGCCTCGATTCGAAAAAACCCAGGGAATTCTCGCGTCTTGGGGAGCAAGGGGCTCAGTCGAGATCGTCCGGCGGGGCCTGGCCACGAGGCTGGTGGACGTTGGCGCCGGCCGAAGGAACGCGGCACAGAGCGGAGCAGGTCATCGCAAAATTACGCGATGCCGATGGGATGCTGAACTCCGGCAAGGGGGACCTGGCAGTGGGGCTGCAGTCGCTGGAGTTAACGAGCGGTGGCGGGCCCAGTACGGCGGCATGACGGCCGAGAAAGCCCAGTGATGGGTGAGGTTAAGAAACGCTCCTCGTTCAGCACGATCACGATGCGATTGTTAATCGTGACGCGGGATGCTTGATCGCCCCACGGCGTCGGTACGAAAGGCAGAGGTCCGAAGGGTTGAGACGGTTCCTGCCTGGCGACGCTTTGGAGGCAGTTCACATGCGACTGCGAGGTTGATGCGCAGATCGCGTTTTAAGCGTTGCGCGAACGCGGTGACGCATTTCAGATTCCCGATGCATTCGCCTCGATTTGCCTGGATTCGCAAAGGAGTGCGCGCCATGTTACGAAGAGGGTTGTGTACGGGGAGGGCGCCGTCTACTTATCAGCGGGGGCGGGGGCTTGCTGCTTGGCGTCGAGTACCTGGTAGACGCGGATCTGCTCGTTGGGGAACTCGACCATCTGGCCCGCGATCCGCGCGACTCCTCCGCCGGCGACGATCAGCTTGCCGTCGGGCGAGAAGCGGACGCAGGCCACGATTCCCTTGCCAGGCCCGATCTTGCTCAACTCGTCACCGGTGGACAGATCCCACAGGCGCATGGTGCCATCCGAACCGCCGGTAACCGCCAGCCGGCCATCGGGCGAAACATCGATGCAAAACACGCCGCCCGTGTGGCCTTTCATTTCGCGCGTCAGCTTGCCCGTTTGCCGGTCCCACGTGCGCAGTACGTTGTCGGTGCCTTCGCCGAAATTGAGCCCGGCCAGGCTGCCGGTCAGGCTGCCACCCGTACCGGTCAGGATCTGGCTGCCATCGGGAGAGACCGCCAATCCCCACAGCGCCGCTGGATGCTCCATCGCCAGCCGTAGTTTGCCTGTCGAGGTCTCAAACACGGCCAGGGTCTTGTCGTGACGAGCGACGATCACCTCCTGGCCGTCGGGGGAAAACGCGGCGCGTGTGATATAGTCGGGCTGGGCGTCCATGGTCACGAGCAAGTCGCCCGTATCGACGTCCCAGATGCGAATCACCTTGTCGAGGCCGCCGGTCAGCAGTTTGCGTCCGTCGCGCGAGAGGCCAATGGCCCAGATCCTGCCCCCGTGAGCGAATTCTCGCAGGACGTCGCCGGATTCGAGGTCGATGATGTGCGCGGTCTGAACAACCCACGACGTGGCGAAGCGCCGAGCATCGGGAAACAGGTGGACCAGCATGCCGCTGCCACCGAGGTCGCGCGTTTTGCCGGTGTTCAAGTCCCAAATCTGCACGCCCGCACCCAGCGCCCCGCCCATGACGACCGTGCGGCCGTCGGGCGTGAAGTCCACGCTCCAGACGATGGATCGCTTGTCGTGTCGGCGCAGCTCTTCAAGGCGCTTGTCTCGGCCTGTGGCGGCCATTTTCGCCGGCGCGGACAGCGCCATGCGGCGTGAGCTGGCAAAGGCGACCCATTGACCGTCGGGCGAGAAGGACGGATGCCAATTTTTGTCCTGCTGGCCTGCAACCTTATGCGGCTTGGCGTCGCCGACGACGTCGAGGGTATGAATCTCACCGGCCTTGCTGAAGACGAGTTGCTTGCCGTCGGGCGAAAACGAGACAGCGCCGTCCATTTTGCTTACAAGCCGCGGCGCGGGATCTTTCTGCGGCGAGGACGGATCGATGACGAGCAGGTGTCGCGGGCCGTCGGCCACCGCCTGCACGACGACGGCAACCTGGTCGCCGCTCGGCGACCACGCAAACCCATCGAACACTTCGATCGACGCGGGCAGCAGGGACTTGTCCTCGCCGGTGAGCAGGTCGACCGCGCGAAGCAGGTTGCGGCTTGAGTAGAGCAGGGCGCTGCCGTCGTTCGACCAGCGGGGACTACGTCCCTCTGCGATCTTCACGCGACCCTGACCGTCGAGGTTCTGCACGTAGATATCCGCTGTGCCGTCTGCGCCGTCGTACTGAAATGCGATTTGTCGTTCGTCGGGCGACCAGTCTGGAAAACGCCCTTTGGCGACTTCGCGCAGGTCGGCGCCGTCGATGCCGACCACAAAGCAGGCGCGCTCACCGTCGGTTTCCGACTGGGCGTCGAATGCCAACTGCTTTCCGTCGGCGGACCAGCGCGGCGAGCCGTGGTCGGAGTGACCTGCGACTTCGGCCACTTTGCGGAGATCGCTGCCATCGGCCCTCATGACGAAGATGGCCGAAGGAATCGAGGGCTGCTGGGCCTGAACGTCGGCCGCCAGAGTAAGACAGAGCAACACGACCGTCGAACGAAGATGCATGGCCCACCTCCCCAGGTCCGGAGGAAACGTCGCGCTGGTAGACGAAAGTCTAGTCGATGCGGCGTGAGCTTCCAACCAGCTCGCACCGCCGGCCGCGCGGGAAGCGGCAAACGACAAGGCGCAGCCTGTTGTCAGGCGTGTCTCGGCGGGCATTTCGAGTAGCCAATGCGTCACTCTCAACGTATGCTTCTCTCTGGAGCCCGCGCCTGCGGGCACGCGGTTTTACACGCCCACGATCCGCCGGAGTCATTCATCATGCACGTGCACCACATCCTGTTGAGTCTGCTGTCGGTGGCTATTTTTGGCATGATGGTCAATCCTGCCCGGTCGGCCGAGCCCGGTCCCGCCGACAAGGACGCGCCCGAGGAATTCACCAGCACGCCCTCGGGCTTGAAGTATCGCATTCTGCGCAAGACCGACGGCGACAAGCCGGGCCGAGGCAACAGCGTGGTGGCCCACTACAAGGGCTGGCTGGACGACGGCACCGAGTTCGACAGTTCCTATAAGCGCGACGATCCGGCCACGTTTCCGCTGAACCGCGTGATTGCCGGTTGGACGGAAGGTCTGCAGCTCGTATCCAAAGGCGGCATGATCGAGCTGGACATTCCGTACGAGCTGGCCTACGGCGCCGCCGGCCGACCGCCCGTGATTCCGCCCAAAACCAGGCTCCACTTCCTGGTCGAACTGATCGACATCCAATAGCGGGCGGCAGTAACCCGCGCCGCGCGAGTCGGTCTCGGTGCGGTTCAGATATTTTGCACTTTTTGTGCAGTGTTTGTGCCACGGGTGGCGCAGCCACCCGTGCCAGCCACCCGTGCGCAACAGTTCCAGTGCTTTGCCAGAGCGATTGTTCGCGTGCGTACGTCGATGCACGTCACCGACGAATGGGCGTGGCTTGCCACTCTCACGCAAACAGCGCGTGCATGGGCGTGCCTTCGCAAACGCGGTTCGGCCGGTCGATGCGGTTCTTCACGAACGTCTCGGGCGCGATGCCCAGCGCGTGATAGATCGTGGCGGCATAATCCAGCGGCGAGACCGGCGACCCTTCCGGGTGTGCCGCGTGCTTGTCGCTGCGGCCGTAGATTGCGCCGCCGCGAATGCCGCCGCCTGCCAGCAGGCCGCTGTAGCAGAACGGCCAATGCGCCCGGCCGCCATCGTTCGCGTTGCCGTTGTCGATCTGCGGCCGGCGTCCGAACTCGCCTACCCAGGCGATGATGGTCTCGTCCAGCATGCCGCGCGCGTCGAGATCTTCAATCAAGGCCGACAGCGCCTGGTCGGCCGGCGGAATCAGCTCCTTCTTCAGCCGCGAGAAGTTATGGCCGTGCGTATCCCAGAAGTTGCGGCCATCGTTGTGCCAATTGACGCTCACCAACGGCACGCCATGCTCCACCAGCCGTCGCGCCAACAGCACGCACTGGCCGTGAATATTGCGGCCATAGCGATCGCGCACGCTGTCGGGCTCTTGTCCCAGGTCGAACGCATTGCGCGCCTCGCTCGAGGCCAGCAGACCGAAGGCACGCTGCTTGAAGTCGCTGGCGTCGTCGGCGCCGAGTGCCGCTCGCTGGCGGTCGATATCGGCCAGGAGTGTTTGGCGGGATGCGATCCGCTCGTAACTCACGCCGTCGGCCAGGCTCAGCTCTTGCACGCGCCAGTCCGGCGTGCTGGGATCGCCCGAGACCAACAGCGGATCGTAACCGCGTCCGAGCCAGCCGCCGTTCTGTCCGGGTGCGCGGCCGCCGGGCGCAGCCGGATGATAGGCCAGCCAGGGCATGGTGACAAACGGCGGCAACGTGCCGGTCGTGGGCCGCAGCCGCGCCAGCATCGAGCCCATGTGCGGTGTGTCGCGATCGCTGGGCGGATCGGCGTCACTGTTGAGCTTCGGCGCCCAATGCCCGGTCAGCGTAGCGTGCCCGCTCGACAAGTGGGCCGGATCGGTGTGATTCAACGAGCGGATGATCGCCAGCTTGTCGGTCACGTTGGCCAGTCGACCAAAGTGCTCGCAAATCTGCATGCCCGGCACGCGTGTCGCAATCGGCGAGAACAGCCCGCGAACTTCGGCCGGGGCCTCGGGCTTCATGTCGAAGGTGTCGAGCTGGCTCGGTCCGCCCCACATAAAGATGAAGATGCACCGCTTGGCCTTGCCGAAGCCTGTCGACGCGATGCCCTCGATGGAGGGCGACCCCAAGGCACGGGCGGACAGCAATTGCGGCAGCCCCAATCCCAGCAGTCCCAGGCCGCCGGCCTGCAGCACGCTGCGCCGCGTCATTTGCCGGGACGTTCGCAAATCGGCACAACCGCGATCGGTAAAGTCTCGTACGGGTTGGCGCATCGCGTGCTTCCGATTCTGTCCGGGTGGGGCGTGGGTCGGATTGCCAGGAGGCGGGGTACGTATCGGCGGGTGTCGATGCATTGTAACCAAGTCGTGCCCCCGATTTCCAGACGGAAACGGGCAGAAAAATCGATCGCTTGGGCCCCAATTGCTGACCCCAAACGGCTTTTCCGACGTGCGCATCTTTTTCCAATCAGCCAACGCCGCTAGAGTCTAGCGGTTGCACGGCGCGAGCCGCATCGCGCGCTGCAAGGTGCGCCAATTTTCCTGCGTCAATCCAAGGAGCCGCAACGTGGAACTTTCGTTCGATCCTGACGAGGCCGTGGCGGCGATTTCTAAAGCGGATCGCCGACTGGCGCGCGTTATCGACCGCGCCGGCCCGTTCACTCATCGACCCCAAAAGTTGCAAAGTCCGTTCCACGCGTTGCTGCGGGCGATCGTCTTTCAGCAACTGGCCGGCAAAGCAGCCGCCACGATTCATGGTCGCGTGGTCGATCTGTTTCCCGGCAAACGCGGGCTGACCCCCGCGGCATTGGTGGCCATGTCGGAGACGAAGCTGCGCGGCGCCGGGCTTTCGCAAAACAAGATGCTGGCGGTCAAAGATCTGGCGGCCAAGTCGCTCGACGGCACGGTGCCCACGCTGGGCAGGCTGCAGAAGATGGACGACGACGAGATCATGGAGCGGCTTACTGCGGTGCGCGGCATCGGGCCGTGGACCGTGGAGATGTTGTTGATCTTCCGCCTCGGCCGTCCCGACGTGCTGCCGACCAGCGACTACGGCGTGCGCCAGGGCTTCAGACACACGTACAAGAAGGAAGAACTCCCCACGCCCACCGAGCTGCTGGCGCACGGCGAGCGCTGGCGTCCGTATCGGTCGGTCGCCAGTTGGTATCTGTGGCGCGCCGTCGACCTGCAAAAAGAGCAGGCTCAAAAGGGGAAAATGGTGTTGCCCCAGTAAGTTGCGGCTCCGTCGGCAATCGACTGAGTACGTACCCAGCTCGCGATTGGCGTGGGGGGCCCGTTCATCTCATAGCGGCACGGCTAGCAAGCACGACGCGAATCGCCTCGCGACGCCACCAATAAATGCCGCGCGCCGACGAATAAGACACGGCCACACTGGGCGCCGTCCGCCCGGGGCCATTGGCATGAAAGGAGCCTTCCCATGTTGCAGCTTCTGATCGACCAGCCCTGGCTGCTGGTGTGCATGCTGGCAGCCGGAGTGATCGTGGTTTGCGTCGCCATTGTGTTCCTCACCGAGTATTTGCGCGAATCGCAACAGGCGGAGATCGACGCCACGCTCAAGCAGGAAATGATCCAACGCGGCATGTCGGCGGCCGACATCAAAGCCGTGCTCGAAGCACGCACCGATGGCGAGGCCGTGCGGCTGGCGCTGGGTGGCAATCAAGGCGTGCGCGTGGGCCTGGGCAAGTTCCAGGTGGAAGTCGGCGGCGCCGCCCACCCACCGGGCGAATCGCCCGCGGCCAGTACCTGACGATAAATGACGTTTGGCGAAGGCTGTCCGGGATGCGTTTCGTCGACGGCGGCGGGTGGCAAACGTCCCGCGCCTGTCATGGCGTGCGGAAAGTCGTATCTGGCGCGGTTTTAGGGTCGCGCTCCACCGTACACCCATTCTCCCGCGAAAAAACTCGCGGTGCCGCGCCGGCACGCCATTCGACGGCGCGCCGAATCATCGCCGCCGGACGTCCCGTGCTATAGTTCACGTGCGGCACTCTCGGCGTCCCGGGGCTGACAAGCATGATCGATAAGCTCGCCGTTGTCGTCGACGATCTCTTGAATTTCGTCGTCGCCGACTCACTGAAGCAAGACGCGGACCTGCAGCGCCAGGCCAAACGCGTGTCGGCGTTCGCCGTCGCGTTCACGTTCTGGGCACTGCTGTTCGGCGTCATCTACATGGCGTTCGGCGCGACGTTGTCGGGCCTCATCTCGATGAGCGCCAGCTTCCCGATTCTGGCCAGCATGCTGGTGGTACACCGCGGGCTGAGCCCGGTGCTGGCCGGAAACCTGGTCTGTGGCGGAGGCTGGCTGGCGCTGACCGCGTTGGGGGCCATCAACGGCGGCTGGACGGCGGCGCCGCTCTTGTGGTACTCGGCGTTGCCGGTGGTGTCGGTATTGACCTCGGGCGTTGCCTGGGGATGCGTTTGGACGCTGATTCCCCTGACCAGCATCGCCGCGTTCGGAATTTTGCAGGGGTTGGGCGTAGCCTTCCCGAACAATCTGCCGCTGGGCAGCCAACTGGGCTTTGCCTTTTGCGCGCTGCTGGGTCTCATCGCCTGCCAGTTCGTCATGGCCTGGGTGCGCGTGGGTATCGAGCAGCGGGCATTGTTGGCCCTTCACGAGACGAATGAACGGCTCGACAGCGCCCGCCAGACACTGGCGTCGCTGGAAGCCAGCTTTGGTTTCTCGATGGACGAGTGGGCGCGCGTGCAACGCGAGAAGGCCGCCCTGGAGCGCTTCGTCCGCCTGCGCTTCGGAGAACACGAGGCGCATGAATCAGAACTCGACGATGAAGTCGGCGCTTCGAGCGACTCGGACCTGCAACTTCGCTAGGCACACGGCGGCCGGCGGCAGGATGTTCGGATCAGTCGGGCCGCTCGAAGTGATCGAGCCACGACTCGCTCAGCTCCACGTGCTTGATGGCGTAGCGCCGGAACGTATACGTGACGTGAATGCGGCCGTCAGCCGACTGGATGACACACGGATAGGAATACTCGCCCGGATTGCTCTCGAGGTGCAGCGGCGCCTCCCACGAGCGGCCTTCGTCCCGCGAACGACAAATCGACAGTGGCGTGCGATCGGTTTGCGAATCGTTGGTCACCAGCACCAGGTGGCCGTTGGCCAGGCGGGTCATCGAGATGCCCGCGTCCGGATTCTTGAGCTTCGTGGCGACGGCGTCACTCCAAGAGTTGCCGCCATCGCGAGACTCGATTTGCCGGATATGCTTTTCGTGTCGCATGAGCGCCAACAGTGATCCGTCGCTCCGCTGAACGACGGCCGGTTGGCTGCCGCCCGAAGTGAAAGCGGCCTTCGTCCATTGCGTGGCGCCGGGCTTCAGCGTGAGAAAATACGAACCGTCGACAGTGCCGTCGATGCCTTCGACGGGCAGCAGTGTGGTGCCGTCGGCCAGGGCCACCGGCGGATTGCGCGGCACGCACCACAGGTCTTCGGCGAACATCGGAAGGTCTTCGCTCCAAGTCAGCCCGTGGTCGGTGGACGATCGGATCATCAGCCGGCAGCGGTCCCACCCGCTGCCGCGGCGCATGGGCCGCGTGCCTTCCATGCGCGCCCAGACGATGCACAGCCGGTCCATTGCGTCGCGAAAGATGATGCCATTGCCCGGCGGCCGCGCGGCGTTT
>JBGSYQ010000067.1:0-2886 GCA_041750795.1 Pirellulales bacterium
GCATCGCGCGCACGTTTCAGAACATCCGGCTGTTCCAGAATATGACCGTGCTCGAGAACGTGCTCACGGCCATGGACCGCCGCTTGCCGGGCGGCGTGGTGCGCATGGCGCTGCAAACGCCCAAGATTCGCCGCCAGGAAGCCGCCGCGCGCCAGCGGGCGCGCGAGCTGTTGAGCTTCGTATCGCTGGCCGGCCGCGACGGCATGTTGGCCAAGAACTTGCCCTACGGCGATCAGCGCCGGCTGGAGATCGCCCGTGCGCTGGCCACCGAGCCGCGGGTGATCCTGTTGGACGAGCCGGCTGCCGGCATGAATCCCACGGAGTCGGTCGAGCTGAACGCGCTTATCGAGCGCATCCGCGGGCAGGGTTTGACGGTGATGCTCATCGAGCACCACATGAAGGTGGTGATGGGCATCTCCGACCGGATTGCCGTGTTGGATTACGGCGTGAAGATTGCCGAGGGAACACCGGACGAAGTGAGGGCCAATCCGCAGGTGATCGCCGCCTACCTGGGAAGCGAAGAGGTACACTGATGCCGCCGCTCTTGGCGATCGAGGACGTGCATGCGGGCTACGGACTCATCGAAGTGCTGCACGGCATTCGAGTCGAAGTGCAGCCGGGCGAAATCGTGGCGCTGATCGGCGCCAACGGCGCCGGCAAGACCACCACGCTGCTGACGGTCTCGGGCTGCTTGCGACCGCGGCGTGGGCGCGTGTTGCTTGACGGGCGAGAGATTCACGAGCTGCCGGCGCACCAGATCGTGCGGCTGGGAATCTGCCATTCGCCCGAAGGGCGCAAGATCTTCGGGCGGCTGACCGTGCTGGAAAACTTGCAGATGGGCGCCTTCACGCGCAGCGACACCGCGGGCATTGAGCGCGATCTGGCCCACGCTTTCGAGCTGTTTCCGATCCTGGCCGAGCGCCGCGGCCAGCCGGGGGGCACGCTCTCCGGCGGCGAGCAGCAGATGCTGGCGGTGGCCCGGGCCCTGATGGGCAAGCCCCGGCTGCTGTTGCTCGACGAGCCGTCGCTGGGACTGGCGCCGATGATCGCCATGAAGATCTTCGAGGTCGTGCGGCGACTGAACGCCGAAGGCATGGCCATCCTGCTGGTCGAGCAAGCCGCACGGCTGGCGCTCAAGCTAGCCCATCGCGGTTACGTGATGGAGACCGGGCGCATCACCATGAGCGACCGTGCCGAAGTGCTCCTGAACGATCGCCGCGTACAGGATGCCTATCTGGGCGAGTGACGCGCCCGGAAATCCGCGGCACGGCCGCTTTCGCCGGCACTCGCGGCTGACAGGCGCAAGAATTCGAACGCATGCGCAGCGGGCGGAATTCTTGCGAATCGAGCTACGGGCGAGTGCGGGCGGAATTCTTGCGAATCCAGCTACGTGTTGGATCGGCATCCGCGGCAGGCAAATCGCGGGCTTTGTTCTCTGGCGACTCGTGTGATAAACTCCGTTCGTCCGCTTGCACGAAGGAACTGGCTGTGACGCGACAAGAACAACTGTGGGCCCCCTGGCGGCTGGCCTTTGTCAGCGGCGAAGCGGCGGCGGAGGCCGCGCGGGCCGAGCGGCCGGCGCTCGAATTGTTGCCCGGGGCGGATCCCGATTGCTTCTTGTGCCGCTACGTGGTCGACGTCAATGACCGCGAGAACCTGGTCGTCGAGCGGAGCGAGCTGTCGGTCGTGGTGCTCAATCGCTATCCGTACAACAATGGCCACCTGCTGGTGGCGCCGCGGCTGCACAAGGGCCGCGTCGACGAGCCAACCGATCACGAACAACTCGACATGCAGCGGCTGATCGCCAGGTACGTGGGCGTTTTAACGAACGTCTTGAAGGCCGAAGGGTTTAACGTCGGCCTCAATCTGGGACGCATCGCCGGCGCGGGGCTGCCCGGGCATTTGCACTGGCACATCGTGCCGCGTTGGAGCGGCGACACGAACTTCATGCCCGCATTGGCGGGCGTGAAGGTCATGCCGCAATCGCTCGAGGCCCTCTGGGAACTATTGCGCGAAGCCAACGCCGCCGAGCACGGCGGGCGCTAACCCTGCGGGCGAGCGTGGCAGGCGAACATCCCATGTCCATCCCACGCCAATCGATTCTCGAGCGCGAACGGGTGTTGCTGGCGCCTTATGCGATGCACAGCGCCCAGTCGGCGGGGCGCGAGCACCCCGAGCCGTCACATCCCTATCGAGGTCCGTTCCAGCGCGATCGCGATCGCATCCTGCACAGCGCCGCGTATCGCCGGCTGAGCGCGAAGACCCAGGTCTTCACCGGCGATCTGGGCGACTATCATCGCACGCGGTTGACGCACACGCTGGAAGTGGCGTCCATCGCGCGGACCGTCGGCCGGGCGCTGGCGCTCAACGAGGATCTGGTCGAAGCGCTGGCGCTGGTTCACGATCTTGGGCATCCGCCGCTGGGACACGCGGGCGAAGACCTGCTCGACGAGTGCCTGCGCGCGGAAGGCGGATTTTCGCACAACGCCCAAGCGCTGCGGCTGGTGCGCGAGCTGGAGTCTCGCTGCCACGAGTATCCGGGGTTGAATCTTTCGCGCGAGGTGCTGGAAGGCCAGGAGACTCGCATCGCGCACGACGCCACGCAAGCGCGGCCGCTGCTGGAGGTGCAGGTGGTCGAAGCGGCCGACAGCATCGCCTACGACGCGCACGATGCCGACGACGCGCTGGAACTGGGGCTGCTGCCGCTCGACGAACTGCTGACGACGCGACTCTGGTCCGACGCGGCCGAGCGTGTGCGACGGCGCTGGACGGCGCTTGACGCCCGCGAGTTGCGGCGCGCCGTGTTGCACGAGTTGATCGACTGGCAAGTCAGCGATTTGCTGGCCCACGCCAGCGCGGCGATCGGCGCCAGCGGCGTCGACAGCC
>JBGSYQ010000068.1:0-18689 GCA_041750795.1 Pirellulales bacterium
ATCCGCCGCATGGTCGAGCCCGGCGTGGCCACGTCGCGCGGGGCGGCGCTGGTGGCCCTGGTCGCGCTGGGGCGCATTTCCGTCGATCAGATACCGGCGCTGGTGCCGGTGGAGCGCACCTTTGCGCCAAGAGCCGAACACGCGCAACGGTATGCAGACCTGTTCGCGGCGTGGCTGGCAAGTTATAAAGCTACCAGACCCCTGTTTCGCCAATTGCAGCGTATCGCGCCGGACCCAGGCGGCGCGATCGACTAGCTCATTTCTCAAGTTTTTGCGGAGGTCACTCGTGGCATCGCAATCCGAATCCGAACTGGGCATGCTCGCGCCCATCGACGCGATGATGCACCCCTATCGCCAGCAGCTCGAGACGGTCGAGCGGTTGCCGGCCGAAGGGCGCGATCGAGCCGCCATCCTGCGCGAGATGGAAGAGCTGCGCTCGCTCGAGCAAGCGCGTTGGCAGGACGGGTTTGCCTCCGGATCGGTCTACAACGGCGACAACGAGCACATCGAGTTCGTCAACAAGGTGTACTCCATCCAGTCGCAGTCGAACCCGTTGCACCCGGACATCTGGCCCAGCGCCGCCAAGTTCGAAGCGGAAATCGTGGCCATGACGGCCCACATGCTCGGCGCCGGCGCGACCACGGCCCCCTTTGGCAGCGAGGAGGGCATCTGCGGATCGGTCAGCTCGGGCGGGTCGGAGAGCATCCTGCTGGCGATGAAGACCTATCGTGACTGGGCCCGCGAAACCAAGGGCATCACCGCTGGGGAAATCGTGCTGCCGATCTCGGCCCACGCCGCATTTCACAAGGCGGCGCAGTATTTCAATTTGGAAAAGAGAGTCGTGCCGTTGGACGACGAGTATCGCGCCGACTTGTCGGCCATGGCCGCGGCCATTACTCCCAACACGATCGCGCTGGTCGGCTCGGCGGTCAACTTTCCCTATGGCACAATCGACCCGATCGACAAGCTGGGCGAGCTGGCGCAGGCGCATGGCGTTGGCTTGCACGTCGACGGCTGCCTGGGCGGATACTTTCTGCCATGGGTCGAGAAGCTGGGGCGGCCGGTGCCGCCGTTCGATTTTCGCGTGCCCGGCGTGACCAGCATGTCGTGCGATACGCACAAGTACGGCTATGCTCCCAAGGGGACCTCAGTCGTGCTCTATCGCGGCGCCGCGTTGCGACACTATCAGTACTTCACCATCGCCGACTGGCCGGGTGGCCTCTACTATTCGCCCACGTTCTCGGGCAGCCGGCCGGGCGCGCTCAGCGCGGCATGCTGGGCCGCACTGGTCTCGATGGGCGAAACGGGCTATCTGGCCGCCACCAAAAAAATCCTGGACGCGGTGGCCACCATGCGCAAGGGGATTGAGTCGATTCCCGAACTGCACATGCTGGGGCACTCGTTGGGCCCCTTTGCCTTCGGGTCGGAGTCGCTCAACATTTACCAGGTGCTCGATCAGATGAGCGCACGCCATTGGGCGCTGACGGGACTGTTGAACCCGGCGGCGATCCACGTCAGCCCCACGTTGCGGCACACGCAGCCGGGCGTCGCGGAGCGATTTGTCCACGATCTGAAGGAGTCCGTCGCGTACGTGCGCGATACGCCGGACATCGAAGGAGGCATGGCGCCCATCTACGGGCTGGCCGCCAGCATCCCCGACCGCAGCATCGTGCATGGCATGCTCAAGCAGGTGATGGACGTCTATTACCGGCTGTAGTCGCCGCCCGCTCGCGATGCGCAGCTTCGCAACGCGTTTTCGCGATTCGGGGCCACGAAAACCTGTCATCCGCCCGTCATTGCGTTACAATGCAGCGGCCCGGTTGCGCCCCGCGCACCAGCGGCCAAGGAGTCTGTAGCGCCCTAAAGGAGGAACACGATGCAGCTAGGAATGATCGGCCTGGGACGCATGGGCGCCAATATGGTGCGGCGGCTCATGAAGGGCGGCCACGAGTGCGTGGTCTACGACGTACACGCCGGGGCCGTCGCCGAGCTTGCCGGCGAGGGGGCCATCGGCGCCAAGTCGCTCGATGACCTGGTCGCCAGGCTCGCGCCGCCCCGCGCCCTTTGGATGATGGTTCCGGCGGGAATCGTCGACCAGATGATCGGCGAATTGCAGGGCCGGCTGCAAAAGGGCGACATTCTGATCGATGGTGGCAACTCCTACTATATCGACGACATCCGCCGGGCAAGCCAACTGCGCAGCCGGGGCATTCACTACGTCGACTGCGGCACCAGCGGCGGCGTGTGGGGACTGGAGCGCGGCTATTGCGAAATGATCGGCGGCGAGGTCGATATCGTAAAACACCTCGATCCGATCTTCGCCACCTTGGCGCCCGGAGTGGGCAGCGCGCCGCGCACGCCGGGTCGCGAGAAAGCCGGTGGCACCGCCGAGCACGGCTATCTGCACTGCGGACCCAACGGCGCTGGGCATTTCGTCAAGATGGTGCACAACGGCATTGAATACGGAATCATGGCCGCTTATGCCGAGGGGCTGGGCGTGCTCGAGCAGGCCAACATCGGACTCGAGGGCCGTGCCGTGGACGCGGAAACCACGCCGCTGCGCGATCCGCAATATTATCAATACACGCTCAATCTGCCCGACGTGGCCGAAGTCTGGCGGCGCGGCAGCGTGATCGGTTCGTGGCTTTTGGATCTGACGGCCGCGGCGCTGGCCAAAGATCCGGCACTGGCGCAGTTTGCCGGGCGCGTGTCCGATTCGGGCGAGGGTCGCTGGACAATCAAGGCGGCCATCGACGAGGGTGTGCCCGTGCCGGTGTTGAGTTCGGCGCTGTACGAGCGGTTCAGCTCACGTGGCGAGGCCGACTTTGCCGACAAGCTGATGTCGGCCATGCGGCTGGAATTCGGCGGGCACGAGGAGAAGCCCGCTGGCAAGTAACGGCTCATCGTACGGGCCGATTCGGTACATGACCATGGCGCGAAGAGGATGACGATGACCGCAGCCAACTCCGACGCGCTGGTGTTCTTCGGCGCTACGGGCGACCTGGCCTTCAAGAAGATCTTTCCCGCGCTGCAGTCGATGATCAAGCGGGGGCATTTGACCGTGCCGGTGGTCGGCGTGGCCAAAAACAACTGGACGCTCGATGATCTGAAGGCGCGTGCCAAGGCCAGTCTCAACGAGCATGGCGGCGGCGCCGATCCGCAGGCGTTCGAGAAGCTTTGTTCGCTGTTGCGCTACGTCGACGGCGACTACAACGCCGGCGCTACTTTCCAGGAGCTGCGGCGGCAACTCGGCTCGGCCCAGCGGCCCGCTCACTATCTGGCCATTCCGCCCGACTTGTTTCCCGTGGCGGTCGAGCAACTTGGCAAATCGGGCTGCTCCGAGGGCGCCCGCGTGATCGTCGAAAAACCGTTCGGCCGGGATCTCGATTCGGCCCGCCAGCTAAACCAGGTGCTGCTGTCGAACTTCGCCGAGGACGCGATCTTCCGCATCGACCATTTCCTGGGCAAGGAGCCCGTGCAAAACCTGCTGTTTTTCCGGTTTTGCAATTCGTTTCTCGAGCCCATCTGGAATCGCAACTTCGTGCGCAGCGTGCAGATCACGATGGCCGAGTCGTTTGGCGTGCAAGGTCGCGGCGCCTTTTATGAAGAGGCCGGCGCCATTCGCGACGTCGTGCAAAACCACCTGCTGCAAGTGCTGGCCATACTCACCATGGAGCCGCCCGCGGGCACCGATGCCGAGTCGGTGCGCAATGAGAAGGTCAAGATCTTCAAGTCGATTCCGCCGCTTGCGACCCAGGACGTGGTGCGCGGCCAGTTTCGCGGCTATCGCGACGAGAAGGGCGTGGCGGCCGACTCGCAGGTCGAAACCTTTGTCGCGCTGCGGCTGGCCATCGAGTCCTGGCGCTGGAAGGGCGTGCCGTTTTTCATTCGAGCGGGCAAGTGTCTGCCCACTACTTGCACCGAGGTATTCGTCGAGCTGCAGTCGCCACCCGATGTGTTCCTGCCGAAGTTGGAGCCCAACTATCTGCGGTTTCGATTGAGCCCGCAAGTGACGATCGCGCTGGGCGCGATGACCAAGAAACCCGGCGAGGCCATGCAAGGGCAACCTGTGGAACTGCTGGTGAGCCACTCTCCGGACGGCGAGGAGATGGATGCCTACCAGCGGCTGCTGGGCGACGCTATGCGCGGCGATGCCACGCTATTTGCTCGCGAGGACTCTGTCGAAGCAGCCTGGCGGATCGTCGATTCCGTGTTGGGCAACGTCGTTCCGGTCGAAACGTACGAACCGAACACCTGGGGCCCCCGCGATACGGCACAAAAAGTCGCGCCGCCCGATGGTTGGCACGACCCCGAGGTGTCTGCGGGGCCTGGGGCAGCCTAGAAGCCCATCGCGCACGACGCACACCACAACTGCCAGGCCGCACCATGAAAGTCGACGTCTTTGCCGATCCCGATGAGGTGGCGAGTCAGGCCGCGCAGTTTGTGGCTGCACAGGCCCGCGCGGCCGTCGAACAGCGGGGGCGATTCGTCGTGGCCGTCAGCGGTGGAACGACGCCCTGGCAGATGCTGCGTGCGCTGGCCCATGAGGACGTTCCTTGGCCCCAGGTGCAGGTCGTTCAGGTCGACGAGCGCGTGGCGCCGGCGGGAGACGAGGCGCGCAACTTGACTCATCTGACCGCCAGCCTGTTGGAGCACGCGCCGCTGTCGGCGGAGCAGATTCATGCCATGCCGGTCGAGGTGGCCGATCTCGAGGCGGGTGCCGCAGAGTATGCGCGCACGCTCGCACAAATCGCCGGTTCGCCGCCGGTGCTGGATCTGGTTCACCTGGGGCTTGGCCCCGATGGGCACACCGCCTCGCTGGTGCCGGGCGACCCGGTGCTCGATGTTACCGATCGCGACGTGGGCGCGACCGGCGTGTATCAAGGTCATCGGCGCATGACGCTGACGTATCCGCTCATCAACCGGTCGCGCGCCATCCTGTGGCTTGTGACTGGCGCCGCCAAAGTGACGATGCTGCCGCGCTTGCTCGCAGCGGATTCGGCCATACCCGCCGGCCGGATTGTCCAACAACAAGCCACCTTGTTTGCCGATTGCGCCGCGGCCGACCGTGAATCCACCGCGGCGAAATGAATCAACCACGGGAGAGTGCCAGCGTGACCTCTGCCTTGCCCAGCGTTCACCTCGCGCGCCATGGAGAGACCGAGTGGTCGCTAAGCGGTCAGCACACGGGGCTGACCGACTTGCCGCTTACGATACGAGGCGAAGCGAACGCGCGCAACCTCGGCCGGTTGATCGCGGGCCGGTCATTTGCTGAAGTGTGGACCAGCCCGCTGGAACGCGCGCGGCGGTCCTGTGAGCTGGCCGGCTACGGGCAGCATGCCAAGATCGACGACGACCTGGTGGAGTGGAACTACGGCGACTACGAGGGCAAGACGACGGCGGAGATTCGAGCGTCGCAACCCGAATGGCAGCTTTTTCGCGATGGCTGTCCCGGCGGAGAATCGCCCGCCGACGTGGCCGCTCGTGCCGACCGCGTGATCGCGCGGCTGCGCGCCGTAGGGCAGAATGTGCTAGTGTTTTCCAGCGGCCACTTTATCCGAGTGTTGACGGCGCGGTGGCTTGGGCTGGATCCCCTCGCCGGCAAGTACTTTTTGTTGTCTACCGCCACTTTGAGCATTGTCGGTTACGAGCACGCGCTGGACGAACCGGTGATTCGACTTTGGAACGACGATCGGCACGTGGGCCGGTAGTGTGGATCTCGCGCGTTCGAACGTGCGCGCATCGCGAAGCAAAGGGACAAGCCGATGAACGTATTGGCAATCGACGTCGGCGGAACGCACGTCAAGATTCTGCTCACCGGTCAGACCGAACATCGCAAGTTCGACTCGAACCCCGCGCTCACCGCTGCGCAAATGGTCGAGGGCGTAAAGCACCTTGCCGCCGATTGGCAATACGATGCCGTCAGCATCGGCTACCCCGGCCCCGTGCTCCATGGCAAGCCGGTTGCCGAACCGGCGAATCTCGGCAGCGGCTGGGTCGGCTTCGATTATTCGGCAGCGTTCGGCCGTCCGGTCACGGTGATCAACGACGCCGCCATGCAAGCGCTGGGCAGTTATGCCGGCGGCAAGATGCTGTTTCTCGGCCTGGGCACCGGACTTGGCTCTGCAATGATCGTCGACGACCGGCTCGAGCCGATGGAGTTGGGCCATCTGCCGTATCGCAAACGCACGTATGAAGACTACGTCGGCCTGCGCGGACTGAAGCGCCTGGGGCGTAAGAAGTGGGAGCGCCGGGTCGACGACGTCGTCGAGCGCCTGCGCGCCGCCCTGCAGCCCGAATACATTGTGCTCGGTGGTGGCAATGCCGAGTTGCTCGACCGGCTGCCCCCCGACTGCCGGCTGGGCGACAACGCCAACGCGTTTATTGGCGGCTTCCGGCTGTGGCAAGCGGACGCGACAACCAGGCCAACCGAGCAGTCGGGCTCGGCGAATCCCAGCGCCGAACTTCCCCCTTCAGGAGATCCTTGATGACCACCAGCGTTGCGCCCTTGTTGGAACGTCCCGCCTGGAGCGCCCTGCAACAGCACTACGACGAGATCAAGCACGTCCATCTGCGGCAGCTCTTCCAGGACGATGCCGCGCGCGGCCAGCGGCTCACCGCGGAAGCCGCCGGCGTGTATCTCGATTATTCGAAAAACCGCGTTACCGACAAGACGATGCAGTTGCTGGTGCAACTGGCCAAGGAATCGGGGCTGGCCGCACGGATCGAGGCCATGTTCCGCGGCGAGAAGATCAACGTCACCGAGCGCCGTGCGGTGTTGCACGTGGCGCTGCGAGCGCCGCGCGACGCGGAGATCGAAGTCGACGGTCGCAATATCGTGCCGGAAGTACACGCGGTGCTCGACCGGATGGCCACATTCAGCGACCAGGTGCGCAGCGGCGCCTGGAAAGGCTTCACCGGCAAGCCGATCAAGAACGTGGTCAATATCGGCATTGGCGGTTCCGACCTGGGGCCCGCCATGGCTTACGATGCGCTGCGCCACTATAGCCGGCGCGACATGACGTTTCGCTTTGTGTCCAACGTTGACTCGACCGATCTGGTCGAGGCCACGCTCGATCTCGATCCGGCCGAAACGCTGTTCATCGTGGCTTCCAAGACCTTCACCACGCTGGAAACGCTGACCAATGCCCACTCGGCGCGCGATTGGTTGGTCGAGCGGCTGGGTGACGAAAAGGCCGTGGCACGGCATTTTGTCGCTGTGTCGACCAATGCTGAGGAGGTGGCCAAATTCGGCATCGACACGACCCACATGTTCGAGTTTTGGGATTGGGTCGGCGGCCGCTATTCGTACGACTCGGCCATCGGGCTGTCGCTGATGTTGGCCATCGGGCCCGAGCAGTTTCGCGAGATGCTGTCCGGCTTTCACACGATGGACGAGCATTTTCGCAGCGCGCCGTTCGAGCAGAATCTGCCGGTGCTCTTGGGTCTGCTCGGCATCTGGTACAACAACTTCTTCGGCGCCGAGACCGTGGCCATCTTGCCCTACGATCACTACCTGGGCCGGTTGAGCATGTACCTGGAACAGCTCGACATGGAGAGCGACGGCAAACACGTCGATCTGGATGGCAACGTGGTTGGCTACCAGACGGGGCCGATCGTGTGGGGCACGCCCGGCACCAACGGCCAGCATGCGTATTTCCAACTCATCCACCAGGGCACGAAGCTGATTCCCTGCGACTTCATCGGTTTCGCGCAATCGCTCAACCCGCTGGGCCGGCACCACGACTTGCTGATGGCGAACTTCTTTGCCCAGACCGAGGCATTAGCCATGGGAAAAACGGCCGCCGAAGTCCGGGCCGACAGCGTGCCCGACTTTCAGGTGCCGCATCGCACGTTCGAGGGCAATCATCCGACCAACACCATCCTGCTCGATCGGCTCACGCCCGCAGCGCTTGGCAAGCTGGTCGCTCTGTACGAGCACAAGGTGTTCACGCAGGGCACCATCTGGCACATCAACTCATTCGACCAATGGGGCGTCGAGCTGGGCAAGGTGCTGGCCAATCGCATCATTCCCGAGCTGGAGGGCAAATCGGCTCCCAAGCCGACACACGACAGCTCCACCAACACGCTGATCGCGCGCTATCGCCGCGCGCAGGAGCCAAACGCATGAAACTCGGATACGACAAACCGCTGTACGTGCTGCCATTCGATCACCGGCATTCGTACGGGGCCGAGGTGTTCGGCTTTCACGAGCCTATGAGCGCCGATCAGATCGCCGTGGTCGCCGCCAGCAAGCAGGTGATCTATGAAGGCTACCAGGCGGCCGTGGCTGCCGGCGCTCCGCGAGAGAAAAGCGGCATTCTGGTGGACGAGGAGTTTGGCGAAGCGATCCTCCGCGACGCGCGCTCCCGCGGCTTCATCACCGCCATGCCGACCGAAAAAAGCGGGCAGCACGAGTTCGACTTTCAATACGGAGACGATTTCGCCAAACACATTGAGGCCTTCGATCCCACGTTCACCAAGGTGCTCGTACGCTACAACCCCGAGGGAGACCAGATCGGCAACCGCCGGCAGCTCGAGCGACTCAAACGGCTGTCCGACTATCTGCACGCGCACGAGCGGCTGTACATGTTCGAAATGCTGGTGCCGGCCGAACCGGATCAACTGAGCAAAGCCGGCAGCGAGCGGGCCTACGATCAAACCGTGCGTCCGGGCTTGATGGTGCGGGCCATTCGCGAGATTCAAGACTTTGGCGTTGAGCCCGACGTATGGAAGATCGAAGGGCTCGACCGGCGCGAGGACTGCCTGACGATCGTCGAGACGGCGCGCCGCAACGGTCGCGATCGCGTGGGCTTGATCGTGTTGGGCCGCGGCGAGGACGAGCAAAAAGTGATCGAGTGGCTGCGGACGGCCGCCACAGTGCCCGGCTTCATCGGCTTCGCCGTCGGCCGTTCCACGTTCCTGCAACCCATCGTCGAACTGCGCGCCAACAAGATCACGCGTGAAGCCGGGGTCCAGGAGATTGCGCGGCGGTTTCAAGAGTGGATCGAAGTGTTCGAAACGGCGCGGGCCTGCTAGCACGGCGCAGAAGCGATTGGTGACTCCAAACGAGTCAGCCTGGTCGCTCAACGAACGGACTGGGCGATCTTGCAAAGCGCACTACAAGGCGTTCTAGGGCTGCCGCGACACTCGACTTGCCGGCACGGTTGGCATAGTAGTTGCGTTATGCCGCCTCCCATCGCGTCAAGGCTCACGGAGCCTGCGACTTTCGATCCCGAATAGAGGGAGAATTGACAGTGAGACTTGCATATTCACAACTCGGTTGGAAGTCCGTGCGCCTGGCAGGATTGGGGCTGGCTTCGGCGTTGTTGGTCGGTTGCGCCGACACGACGAGGCAGGACGTTTCCGATGCGCGCCAAGCGACCGAGGAAGAACGCCAGCAACTCGACGAAGTGCGCACCGAGGCGCAAGACGCCATCGACGAGGAACAGCGCGAGACGGAGCAAGTCCGCCGCGAAGCGCTCAAACCCATCGCGGACCAAGAGCAGGATGTTCAAACGGCCGAGCAGGAAGCCAAGCAAACGGAAATGAAGTTCGAAGCGCAGCAAGCGCGCGATGCCTACGTCGAAAAGGCCGAGGCCAGGCTGGAAGAGGCGGCAACGAGTATTGAGGAGTTGCGCAAGCAAGGCGAGAGCCTGGAAGGCGCGAACAAGGACGCCCACAACGCGAAGATCGATAAGCTCGAGTCGCTGCACGATCGCGGCGAGAACTCGCTCGCTGAGATGAAGTCGGCCGAAGTGCTGAACTGGAAGCAGTCGCAAGATAACGTCGATCGCGCCCTGAATGAGTTGGCGCGAGAGATGGAACGGACGAACTGACCGTACACGCGGCGCGGCGCAGAGCCGCGACGCAAACGGAGTCTGACGCGAGGGCGCGCCGAGCAATCGGTGCGCCCTTGCCCGTTGCCCTCAAGTAGACGAGTTGGCTATCTCGGAGCCTTTGCTAGCGGGCGCCAAGTGCAGAGCAAAGCTTCATCCGGAATCGCGAAGTAACGACGTAACATCGCCATTTTGTCATCGCATCCTGGCAATGTCGACTCCCGTCGAATTCGTCAACAGACTGCTAAACGCGCCGGTCAAACGCCGATGTCCTCGTTCCAAAGCTCCGGCCGCTCAGCAATGAAGGACCGCATGAGCTCGATGCAGCGTGGATCGTCGGCGATCACCAGCTCGATCCCTCGCGCGCGAAGATGGTCTTCTGGTCCTTGAAACGTCTGGTGTTCCCCGACGACGATCCGCGGGATGCGGTAGAGCAACGCGGCGCCGCTGCACATGTCGCAGGGCGAGAGCGTCGAATAGAGCGTAGCCCGCGCGTAGTCTTTCGACGTCAAACGTCCGGCGTTTTCCAGGCAGTCCATCTCGGCGTGCAGAATGGCGCTGGCGCGCTGCACGCGGCGATTGTGCCCGCGTCCGACAATGGCGTGGTCGATGACCAGCACGGATCCGATGGGAATGCCGCCTTCGAGCAGCCCGAATTCGGCCTCTTCGACGGCGGCTTGCAGGAACTGGTCCATCGTATCCCTCCTGGTTGTCCGCCATCGGGCAGACTGGCAGCCCGTTGAAAAAATGCCATCGTGGCATTTCTTAACTTCGCCAAGCGCGGAGCCAGGCTCCGCGCGGAAGCGCAAAAAAACGACTTGCGTCGCCATTCCATCATCGTATCCGTGCGACGTCGCAGGAGCGTCGAATTCTTCAACGGGCTGCTAGCGCACCACGCGTCGCGGCGGCGTCATGGACGTTTCGTCCGGCGTTGTTCCCAGCACGATGTCGAACGAGGCGGCCAGTTCTCCGAGCTTCGATTCCGGGATCGGCTTGAAGTCGACCAGGATCAGTTCGCGATCGGCGGGATCGCGCAGTTGCCGGAACACGAAGTCGCGCGCATTCCCTTCGTGACCGCGGATCATGAATTGCGTGGTCAGCAATTCGCGGTCGCCCTGTTTCACTTTCACGTGAACGTGCGGCGCGGGCCGGCCGGGGTAGGGCACCGGCTTGATCGTGCGAAAACGGTATTCGCCGGTCGCCCCGGTGGTGAAGCGGCCAAAACCTTGAAAGTTCTTGTCCTGCTGGTCCTGCTTGCGGCTGCTGTCGGCCGTGTGCAAGTAGACGGAGTTGGCGTCGCACTGCCAGATTTCCACCGTGGCGTTGCGCACCGGTGTGCCGCTGGTCGAGAGTACGCGGCCGGTCAAGTGCGTGATTTCACCGACCGCCGGCGTCGTGCTGTCGCCGATGATGATCAGATCGTTGTCCTGGTCCAACGGCATCTTGTTCGGATAGAACGGTCCTTCGGTCAGCGCCGGCGAGCGCAACAACTCCTCGGCAAACAGTCCTCGAACCGTAAACAGGCTGGCGCCCAGCGTGCCCAAGAACAAACGCCGATTTGGAACGAACAGGGGCTTGGACATGAGACTCTCCTGGGAAACAAATGATCGTTCGACCGGGAAGCATTGGAACCACGGAACCCGCATCGTCTGATGCTTTAATGCCCGGCGGCAGCCGCCAGTTTCGCCGCAGCACGGCCCAGCTACAAATATCCTCTTTCCAGGCCGCAGAGTCCATCGAGGCAGAGCACGTACTGGTCGAACCATCGCTGTGCGGGCCACCAGCCTCCTCTCTCCATGGGCGATTCTTTCGGGGAATCGTACGAAAATAACTCGCCGCTCTTGAGGGATTCGCCGAGGCCGCGCTCCAGTGGCGTTAAAAAAAGCGCCAAACACGCCACGCGCGGCCTTTCACCAGGTAACGGTCACCCCGGCGAAAGGTCCTTGGTAGGCCAGGTGGCCTTCGTCCGAGAGCTCGTTCGGATCGGTGGTCATGTTGGCCAGGTTGCGCAGGAAGTTGTCGGAGCCCAGCGCCAAGCCATCGAGAAAGATGCCCTGATAGCCGAATCGCGCCACGATGGCCGGCGTTACTTTCCATTCCAGCGTGGCGGCCAGGTCGCCTCCCAGCATGGCGCGGCCTTGGGCGCGCGTGCCGTTGGCCGTCGAGTCCGGACCGGCCAGCGGGCCGACGGTGTATGCAGTTCGCTGACTGGAGGAGTTGGCCAGCAGCATGCCCTTGGCTTCGAACAAAAGCCAGCAGCGACGCTCGACTTGAAACTCCACGCTGGCCCCGACCTGCACGCCGAAAAGGTCGTTCTTGGTTTGTACGTCGATGGCCGTGTTCGTGCCGCCGGGCGTCGGCTCCAGTGACTGCGTGCGGTAGGAGAACTGATCCTGGACGTTGATGTAGCGCAGGCCCCAGATGGCCGTCGCTTGCAAAACAGAGGGCGGTGTATCCAGCCGTTGCCGCAGGTTGAGCTCCGCATTGTGAAACGTCGAGACGACGCGAATCGAGGCGAAGTTGTTATAGTCGAAGCCCAAAAGCGGCGGGTCGCCGAAGTTCGAAAACGGCGAGAACAAGTTGCCCTCCGTACCAAGGACGTTGACGGTCTCGTTGCGCACGGTGCGGATTTCGTTCCAGTCCAGCAGTCCCAGGTAACTGGCCTCCAGCGCGAACCAGTCGTTGAGCCGCGTGCCGACCAGCAGCCGCAGTCCCGGTTGGTAGACGAACGGCAGGTCGTGCGTTCCCAGCACCGCGTTGGTGGGCGTGTCCAGCGTGGCAAACGTTTGCAGCGCTTGCCAATCGCGGCGAAAGGCAACCATGTCGGCCGTCACATAGGTGGTGTTCAGCGGCGACTCGAAGATGAACGGCTCGATGCACGGCCACATCAGCCCGAAGGGATCGGTGCCGGGAATGCGCAGGCTCGACACCGGATAGCCGACTTCGCCGACTTCCTGCGCCGGCGCCCAGCGGCACGCCAGCGCCCACAAAGCAACAAACAGCACCAGTCGTGGCATTCGTGCTCTCAAGCTCGCAACGCTGTCGGGAAGATGCGTTAGAATCGGTACACACTCTTTGTTAGTTTCGACCATTACGCTTTACGGTTGCATAAACATCGGTTGAATCGTCACGGTCTGCGCAGATTGCCCCGTTGCTACGCCGCGCGACGGCATGTTTGCCCAACGGCGACCCGGAATGGGGAATCGAGCGCCTGTAGTTTTCCGAGCGGCCCGGTGTTATTGGTCAGGCAGAATGTGGGGAATGTGCCGATTTTTCTTGCCGGTCCAGATTGCCCCAACTACTATGGATGCGTCCTCGTTCTTCCATTAGGGGGGCATGCGGGTGTCGTGCCGCCGGTCGGCCGATCCGCTGCGGCGTTGCCTTTGCGCCCGCCCCCTCACGCCGTTCAGCAAGGGATCGATGCATGGGCACGAGCAATCGACGTTGGCATTCGGTCTCCGGTCGGCGCCACGTGGCCGGCAAAAACCGCCGCTGGTCCGCGCTGCCGGCGCAACACTCGCGTCGCCTGGCCGGCGAAGTGCTGGAAGACCGGCGACTGCTGGCACTGACGACCATGGACTTGAACAGCGGCTTGACGCCAGCCGATCTGGCTCAAGCGTTGATCGGCGGGGGCGTGATCGTGAGCAACGTGACCTTCACCGGCAACAACGCGGCAGGCGGACTGTTTGCGGGCGGCATCTCGGAGGGATTGGGCATAGAGTCTGGCGTCGTGCTCAGCAGCGGCAACATCGCCGATGCGGCCGGGCCGAACACGACGGAGAGTATTTCGACCGATTTCGATGGTCCCGGCGATCCGGATCTCGAAGGATTGATCCCCGGATTCACAACGAACGACGCGGCCGTGTTGGAATTCGATTTCGTCGGGGCGGGCGGCACGTTCAGCTTCGAGTATGTGTTCGCCTCCGAGGAATACAACGAGTTCGTAGGTTCCCCGTTCAACGACGTATTCGGTTTTTTCCTGGATGGCCAAAACATCGCATTGCTGCCCGGCACGAATATCGCGGTCTCGATCAACAATGTGAACAACGGTTCGAATTCCCAGTTCTACAACGATAACTCGCTGTTCGATCTGGGCAGTCCGACGCCCTTCTTGACGCAAGCGGACGGTTTTACCGTCGTGTTGCAGGCCACCGGCACGATCGGCCCGGGCACGCATCACATCAAGTTGGCGATTGCCGATGCGGGCGACGGCATTCTCGATTCCTGGGTATTCCTCAAGGCAGAGAGCTTCGTGAGCGGCGATTCGGACGTGGCTGTGGAAATCAGCGATTCGCCGGATCCGGTCGTGCTGGGCGCCGCACTCACCTATACCGCCGTCGTGACGAATCACGGCCCCGACCCGGCGACCAACGTCATTCTCACCGACGTGCTGCCGGCGAGTGTATCGTTCGTGGGGGCCAATGCCAGCCAAGGCTCGGTTTCCGAGTCGGGCGGAGTGGTCACCGCCGAGCTCGGCGTGATACCCATCGGCGAAACTGCCACCGTAACGATCACCGTGGTTCCTCACGAATTGGGCACCGTCGTCAATACGGTTACCGTCGAGGCATTCCAGATTGACGACACGCCCGGGAACAATTCCGCGACTGCCAGCACGACCGTCATTGCTCCCAGCCTGTTCATCGACGACGTCCAAATCGTCGAGGGCAACTCCGGGACAAGGAACGCCGTGTTCACGGTGTTCCTCAACGGCATGCTGTTGGAAGGCACCGTCACGGTCGATTACTACACGGCCGACAACACCGCCAACGGCGGCACCGACTTCGTGCCCACCAGCGGCACGATCGCCATTCCCCCGGGACAAACGTCCCAAACGATCACCGTGCCCATCATTGGCGACGTATTGAACGAAGGCAACGAAACCTTCTTCGTCCATCTGCACAATCCAACGCTTGCGACGCTTGCCAAAGGCACCGGCATCGGCACCATCATTGACGACGACGCGCCACCGGCACTCTATGTCAACGACGTGCAAGTCAAGACAACCGAGGCGGGCACGCTGGCCGCGGTGTTCACCGTGGCGCTCGATCTGCCCAGCGGACGCGTCGTGCGGGTGCAATACGGGACCATCGACGGCACCGCCCATGCCGGCATCGATTATGTTGCGCAAAGCGGCGAACTGGTGTTTGCCCCGGGCATCATCAACATGCAAGTGACCGTGCCCGTCACCACCAGCGATCTCTATTCCGCCAACGAGCTGTTCGCGCTGCAGATCTCGAATCCCGTGGGCGCGGTGCTGGCCGACGGGCTGGGCGTTTGCATTGGCGTGTTCGCAACGGCGCCGCCGCTGCAGTACATCCTGGACGACGGCGATCCTGGGTATGTACGCAACGGCGCCTGGGGCAACGTCACCAACCTGACGGGCTATCAATCGGACTACGATTATCACGCGGCCGGCAACGGCAGCGCCACCGCCACCTGGACGGTCGCCAACCTGGCGCCCGGGCCATACGAAGTGTTCGCCCGCTGGGTGCCATTCAGCAACCGTGCAACCAACGCGCCGTTTGCCATCCTGGACGGCGCTACCTCGCGCGGCACCGTGCTGGTGAATCAGCGGCTGGCGCCCACCGGCGATCTGGAAAACGGCATCACCTGGCAGAGCCTGGGCACGTTTCAAATCGCCACCGGCGTTCTGAGCGTTCGCTTGTCGAACAATGCCAACGGCTACGTGATCGCCGACGCGGTGCGGATCGTGCCCAATGGCATTCCGGCTCAGGTTCCGGAGATCGACGTCGCCTACTTTGGCGATTCGATCAACGCCGGTGAATTGACGCCCACCGCCAGCGAGGGCACGGCGTTTGGCAACGTGCTGTTGGCGACCGACTCGCCCGCACGCACCTTCACCATCACCAATACCGGCAACGCTCCGCTGCACCTGACCGGCAGCCCCCGCGTGCAAATCGTGGGAGGAGCGTCGGGTGATTTCATCGTTGTCAGTCAGCCCGCGGCCATCGTGGCGCCCGGCGGAACCACCAGCTTCGCCATCGTGTTCCATCCCACGGCTTCCGGACTGCGGCAAACCACGGTGTCGATCGACAACAACGACGCCGACGAAGGCGAATATCGCTTCCTGATCGAGGGTGTCGGCACGGATGGCGCCGCGACGTCGCCGCCAGCCCAAAACTTCGTGCAGCCGCTCGACGTGAATGGCGACCTGCTCGTCGCGCCGCAGGATGTGCTCATTGTTTTCAACGCGCTCCTGAAGCAAAATGCGGGGCAGGGTGAGGTGGCGCCGCTGACTGCCGGCAATGTCGAGCCCATGGCAGCGGCTGGTATCACGCGGGGCTACTACCTCGACGTCGATGGCAACGGTATCCTCTCGCCGCGCGACGCCTTGCTGGTGATCAACCATCTGCTCCGTCAAGCGGCCGAAGCGGCCCCGGCGGTATTCCCGGCGGCGACCGCTTCGTCGCCGCCGCCGGCGTTGCAGGCGTTCGCCATCGACCAAGCGCTCGGCCAGTTGGACGAGGCGGAGGCAACTCCGCAGGCGCTCTTGCTGCCGGAGGATGGTCCGCTGGCTTCCGTCGCCGCGGCCGCGGCATCGATTACGCCGCTCGCCGCCGAAGAATCGCTCGCCTGGATTGTGTCCGGCGACGAGTCCGACCCGGACGACGAGCTCGATTTGCGCTGGGAATAGCGTGGTTGTCGGTCGACCCTCCCGGCTGGCCGTCGAGCGGCGAGCCACTCCCGGCGCGGCACCTTGCTTGGACATTGCCTGATTCTGCAAGTCCACTTGGCATAGATGCCCTTTTATGAGTCGATCGTGGTTCGACGGGGATGGTGACTGCCGTCGCGGTTGCCGCACTGCTGTTTTTTGAGAAAAGCGTCCTGGCGGTGTCGATTGGGCGGACGCCCGTTCGACTGGATAGGTAGAGCCGCCGGTCGAAACCGCTTGTGAGCGTCCGGCGCTTGCGCGCCAGGTGAAAGTAGTTCCTCTGCAATGCGACGCAGCACAACCGCTGAGAGCGTCAGGGAATCGGATCTTCCCTTCACAGCCGACGAGAAGCAGTTGACCAATGAGGGCAAGTTCAAAATATAATGCGGCGGAGTTTTCAGGCCGCGATGAGCTGGAGTACTTTGCACGCGGCAGCGTGCGAGGCTGTTGCGACTCGATTGGGCTGCCAGGGACACGACCGATTCTCACGAAAGGACCCTTCATGGGCACTCAAACGAAAATGCTCACTTGGCTTGGCTGGGTGATCTCCGGGTTGATCGGGTTGCTGATGGCGTTCAGCGCGACGATGAAGCTGCTCAACCCGCCCGAGGTCGCCGAGCAGTTTGTCGGAAAGTTTGGCTACCCCGCGGACTTGATTCTGGCCATCGCCATCGTGGAGATCGCCTGCGTGGTGATCTATCTCGTGCCGCAGACGGCGGTCTTAGGCGCGGTGATGTTGACCGGTTACTTGGGGGGCGCGGTGGCCACGCACGTGCGTGTCGAAGACAACTTCGTCCCGGCCGTAGTCCTTGGCGTGTTTGTCTGGCTGGGCGTTTACCTGCGCGATCCGCGGCTACGAGCGCTATTGCCATTGCGCCGATCACTGGCGGCGCCAGATCCTCGGTGACGATGGTCCCAGTGTTCCGCTCACTGGGATTTGCCGCAGCAGCGGATCTCGATATCAGCGTTACAAGTCCACGCCATGAATCTCTCTAACCGTCCTGCAAGGAGTCACTATGAGCGGTGTTCGAGTACTCGTCGGCACGCGTAAAGGCGCGTTTGTTTTGACCTCTGACGGCAAGCGCCAGCACTGGAATGTTAGTGGTCCGCATTTTGCGGGCTGGGAGATCTACCACGTCAAGGGATCGCCGGCTGATCCGAATCGCCTGTACGCCTCGCAATCGAGCGGTTGGTTCGGCCAGGTGATTCAGCGTTCCAACGACGGCGGCCAGACGTGGGAGCCGGTCGGCAATAAGTTCGCGTACGAGGGCACCACCGGCACGCACCAATGGTACGACGGCACGCAGCATCCCTGGGAGTTTGCGCGCGTGTGGCACCTTGAGCCGTCGCGCACGGATCCCGACGACGTGCTTGCCGGCGCCGAAGACGCCGCGCTGTTCCGCACGGTCGACGGCGGTCATACGTGGCAAGAGCTGGCCGGGCTACGCTGCCACGAGTCGGGCCCACTCTGGCAGCCGGGGGCGGGCGGGATGTGCCTGCACACGATCATCGTCGATCCCAGCAATCCCCTGCGCATCTACATCGCGATTTCGGCCGCGGGCGCGTTTAAGACCGACGATGGCGGCCGAAGCTGGCGGCCCATCAATCGGGGCCTCCGGTCCGAGATGATTCCGGATCCCACGGCCGAGGTCGGCCACTGCGTTCACCGCATCGCCATGCATCCCTCGCGCCCCGACGTGCTGTTCATGCAGAAGCACTGGGACGTGATGCGCAGCGACGACGCCGGCGACTCCTGGTACGAGATCAGCGGCGACCTGCCGAGCGACTTCGGCTTCGTCATCGACGTGCACGCCCACGAGCCGGACACGGTGTTCGTCGTGCCGATCCTGAGCGACTCCGAGCACTACCCGCCGGAGGGCAGGCTGCGCGTCTACCGCAGCCGCACCGGCGGGAACGAGTGGGAGCCGCTGACCAGGGGCCTGCCGCAGGAGCACTGCTACGTCGACGTGCTCCGCGACGCGATGGCGGTCGACCGGCTCGACGAGTGCGGTGTGTACGTCGGCACCACCGGGGGGCAGGTCTACTGCTCGCCGGACGGCGGTGACAGCTGGGAGGCGATCGTCCGCGACCTGCCCGCCGTGCTGTCGGTCGAGGTGCAGACGCTGGCATGACGGCCGCTGGCATGACCCGGGTCGTCCTGCCCTACCACCTGCGCA
>JBGSYQ010000069.1:0-8018 GCA_041750795.1 Pirellulales bacterium
GCCGCTCGCGGCGGCGGCCTGTCGGTGCTGCACTGGGGCATGGGCACGCGCTCGGCCGAGCCGATCCCGTCGTTCGTGAAGCTGTTCGGCGCCTGTCACGGTGGGCCGGACCGCAAATACCAGGTCGTCGACACCGAGGTGAAGATCGCCGCTCCCGCGCACCCGATTGCTTCGGGGCTGCACGACTTTCGCGTTCGCGACGAATTCTACTATCAGTTGAAGCGCGTTGTGCCCGGCGACGGCCTGCAGCCGGTGCTGGAGGCGATGATCGACGATCGCCCGGAGATGGTGGCCTGGGCCTACGATCGCCCCGATGGCGGGCGCTCGTTCGGATTTAGCGGCCTGCACTTCCACAAGAACTGGCAGCGGGCCGAGTATGGCACGCTGGCGAAGCAAGGCGTGTTGTGGACGCTGAAAATTCCGAGTGAATGATCACGTGCACGGCGCGCCGATGTCGTGAGCCGACGAAATGCGCTATCACGCGCCGCCCGGCGCTCCTGCCAGGCTTGCGCGGCGCAATTGCCCGCAGGCTGCGTCGATCTTGTCCCCTTTGCGCTCGCGGACGAAAACGTTGACGCCGGCGGCTGCGAGTGCATCGACGAAGCAGCGGACCGCGGCCTTCGACGGCGTGCGATAGTCGAGCTCGGCCACAGGATTGAACGGTATCACGTTGACCAGCACGGCGCGCTTGTTCAGCAGTGCCGCCAGGCGTCGCGCTTGATCGGGCGAATCGTTCTCGTCGGCCAGCAGTACGTACTCAAACGTCAGCCGGCGTCCGGACGCCTCGAAATAGCGATCGGCCGCTCGGAGGATGTCGGCAAGGCCGATGTTCTGGTTCACCTTCACCAGGCGGTTGCGCAGCTCGTCGTCAGGCGCGTGGAGCGAAACGGCCAGGTTGTAGCGCGCGTTCGAATCGGCCAGCCGATGGATGGCCGGCGGCAGGCCCACCGTCGAGATGGTGATGCGCCGTGGACTGATACCCAGCCCGCTGGGCGACGACGCTTCGGCCAAAGCACCAAGCAGCGCGTCGAGATTGGCCAGCGGCTCGCCCATGCCCATCACCACGATGTGGCTGAGCCGCTCGCCATCGGGCAACAGCCGGTCCAAGAGCAGCATTTGCTCGACGATTTCGCCGGCCGACAGGTTGCGCACGACGCCGCCGATACCGCTGGCGCAGAACACGCACCCCATGGCGCAACCGACCTGCGTGCTGATGCAGATCGTCCGTCGCACTCCGTCGCGCAACAGCACGCATTCGACCTGCTGGCCGTCGTGCAGCTCGACCAGCAGTTTCTCGGTGCCGTCGTCGGTCTGCTTGTGCTGGGCCACTCGCGTCGTCCACAGTTGGAAGTCCGCGGCCAACTGGTCGCGCAAGCCCTTGGGCAAATCGGTCATGTCGTCCAATGCGCGGGCACGACCGGCGAATAACCAGCGACGAATCTGCGCCGCGCGAAACCCCGGCTGGCCGTGCGCGGCAAGCCAGAGGGCAAGGCTGTCCGAACCGGGTTCGAGCAAGTGCAGCATGGGAGTGCAATGTCCAGACGGTATAAGTGGTTGGCCGTTGACGGTCGATCTGTCTGACCGTCGGTGTGAAAGGGCGAATGGCGCGGGGCCGAAATGGTGTTCCCTGGGCCCGTCGCTCGGATATTATACGCGCAAGGCGGGACTGCGCGAAATTGACACCGCTGGGCCACTTGCCCAGAATGAGGCCGCATTGTTCGCCGTACGCTCACTCGAACTGGTTTCCAGGGAGGAATCTAGCCCATGGCCGGACCCATGAATCCGTATGACGCGGTTCCACCCGAACAGCGCGGCATGAGCGGCACCACCAAGGTGCTGCTAGCGTTCGGCATTGGCTGCGGCGTGCTGGTGCTGCTGTGCTGTGGCGTCTTTGGGATCGTCGGCTTCTGGGGCGCCAACTATGCGCAGAAGTCGTTTAGCGACGATCCGGCCAAAGCGCGCGAGATTACCGACGAGATCGTCAAGATCGAGATCCCCGAGTCGCTCGAAGCGCAGGGGTCCGTCGATCTTCGCGTGCCCTTTCGCGGCGACCGCCTGATGTCGTGGGCCATCTATGCCAGTGAAGACAACGAAAGCCACCTGATTCTGGGCGAGTTCGCACCGGCGCTGGCTGACAGCGGCGACTTCGAGGCCCAGCTTCGCGAATCAATGCGCGAAACCGGCAAGAGCGATGACGAGGATCTAGACGTTCTCGAATCGGAAACCTACAACGCGACGATCCACGATAAAGAGGCCTCCTTCCGCATATCCAAAGCCGAGGGACGCCAATCCAAACAGACGTACTGGCAAGTCACCGGTCAATTCCGCGGCGACGCCGGTCCGGCCATTCTCATCATGCGGCTCGATGCCGACCAGTTTACGAAGGAACAGGCCATCGGCGTTATCAAGTCGATGGAAGACTGACGCGCGCCGGCACGGGTGGCGCAATCTATTTGCCCAGCACCTCGCGCACCCGTTCGACCAGCAGTCCGCTGGCCACCGCGTCTTCGAACTCGTCGAGATCGGCATACACCGCGTGGCTCAAAAATCGCACGGCCCAGTTGTGCTTCATCGGGCTGATGGCGATCACGGCCTTGCCGTGGCGGTGTCCCTCCCACATCTCGATCGCCGTGCCCATTGAGGCCTCGGGCACGAATGCCAGCACCACGTCGACCTCACTGCACAGCCGATTGTGGTGAAAAAACACGGTTCGGCCCCGTTCCGCGTCGTAGCCCAGCGACCCGGCGTGATCCGCCAGGGGGTCGTAGACGTCGGCGCCGGGAAAATAGTCAGCCAGCAACTGCTTGATGCGCACCCGATAGTCCTGGTTGTGGATGGTGGCGGCCAGGTGCGAACCCTGCATGATGCCGGCGAGAAAGAATCGCATGACTGGGCGACCTCGTGGTTGCTGGGAATGAGGCGGTTCGTTGGAAATGAGAAGGATCCGCGATGGGTGCGGATCTCCGTGCCGCTGTCACCGTCCGATCGAATGGTCTAGGATAAAGCCTATCGGCTCATTCCGGCAAGCCGGCGCCCATCAAAAGGCGCGTCGGGCCACCGCACTACTTTCGCACGCCGCTGACGATTTCCATGGCAACATCCGCTACGACTCCCCGCAGCAAGCCACCCGCGGCCGCTGGTAAAAAAGCCGCCGCCAACAAGTCCGCTCGCTCGACGCAGCAGATCGACACCGCACGCGCGCTGGCGATGGTCCTGGAACTGATGGCCATACCCGGCAAGAGCGGGCAGGAGGCCGCGGTCGCCGAGTATATCACCAAAAAGCTCCGCGATGCCGGCGCACCGGCCACCGCCATCCGTCACGACAACGCACACACCAAGACTCCGTTGCAGGGGCAGGTCGGCAGCCTCATCTTTCAGATGCAAGGCACCATGCGGGCGCCGCGACGCTTGTTGATGGCACACATGGACACGGTGCCCATCTGCGTCGGCTCGCAACCGGTGCGACGCGGCAACTGGATTCGCTCGGCCAATCCCCACACCGGACTCGGCGGCGACGATCGGGCGGGTGTGGCCGTCGTGCTCAACGCGGCGCTCGAGATTCTGCGCCGCAAGCTGCCGCACCCGCCGCTGACGTTTTTCTGGCCCATCCAAGAAGAAGTCGGCCTGCACGGCGCACGCTACGTGCAATTGCCCCTGCTGGGCAAGCCCCAGATGGCCTTCAACTGGGACGGTGGCGCCGCCGAAAAACTCACCGTCGGCGCCACCGGCGGCTATCGCATGCAGATCGACGTCACAGGACGGGCCGCACACGCCGGCGCCGCGCCCGAACGGGGCGTCAGCGCCATTGCCATTGCCTCGTTGGCCATTTCCCAACTGGTGCGCGATGGCTGGCACGGCCTGATCGTCAAAGACGGCCAGGCCGGCACCAGCAACGTCGGCTATATCCACGGCGGCGAAGCCACCAACGTGGTGACCGACCACGTCACGCTCAAGGCCGAAGCACGGAGCCATAACAAGGCCTTTCGCGCGCGGATCGTCAAAACCATCAAGCAGGCGTTCGAGGACGCCGTACGCCAGGTGACCAGCGCCGACGGCAAACGCGGCAAGGTCCGCATCGACGGCCACCTCGACTATGAGGCGTTTCGACTGGCCGAGAAGGAGCCGGCCGTCGCGGTCGCCGAGGAGGCGCTGCGCGGCATCGGGCTCGAACCGGTCCGCGCCATCAGTAACGGCGGCTTGGACGCCAATTGGATGAACGTCCACGGCATTCCCACGGTGACGTTGGGTTGCGGGCAGTCGCAAATCCACACGACCGGCGAGATGCTCGACGTCGGCGCCTTCGAAAACGCCTGCCGCATCGCGATCTCGATCGCGACTGGGTCCGAAAGCGCCGCCTGATCCCTGCGTCCTTGCGCGAACCATTCGTATGGAACTCGACGACGAACTTTGCCTGTGCTTTCACGTCACCAAGCGGAAAGTAATCAACTACATCCGCGTGGAGAAGCCGCGCCGACCGGCCCAACTCAGCGAGTGCTTCGGGGCCGGCACCGGCTGTGGCTGGTGTCGCACCTATTTGCGCCACCTCTTCGAGCAACAGCGCCAGGGGACGTCGGCGGAACAGCCCGAGCCCACCGCGCAGGATTACGCTCGCGCCCGAGCCAGGTATGTCCGTTCCGGCGGCGGCACACCCCCGCCCGGCGCTACGCCGATCGAAGCGGCGGAGGAAGAATCCGAGGGCGAGGCGAAACCAGGTCGTTGAAAAATGCCACGGCAGTCCACGACGGCATTTTTCAACAGGCTAGCGAGCTGATAACCCGCGGTCGTCCTTACTAGCCGGCGGGTTCGGAATGCATTATGATGCTCATCCTGGCACGGGGGCTGCATTCGTCCCCAAGGCCGCTATTTCCTGGTTGATACACTGGCTACCCGCCGCGGGGGAAGATCCGAATATGGCACGTAAAGTTCTCAACCGTAAGGAATTGCGCGAAGAATCCGACGCCGCGGAGCGATCCGGAACCAAGGCCAAAAAGAAGGCCGTCAAGCCCGAGGTCGATGCCGCGGTCAAGAAGAAGCCGGTCAAGCGCAAGAGCCGCGCCAAGAGTGCCAAGGAAGTTCGTCTCAAGGCCTTCTGGGGCGTGTTCAATCAATCGATGAAGCGTGTGGCACTCTTCGAGTACAGCCAGCGGAAGCAGGCCGACAAAAAGGCCGCTGAGCTCTCCACGACGGCGAAAACGCCCCATTTCGTGCAGCCGGTCAAGGAAGTCATCGAGGAATAGCGCGGCGGCCCGCGATCGGCCCCGAGCCACTGCCCGCCGCAACTGACATTCCGGCGCAACCCCACTTCCAGCTCCGGCCCATGTGTGGTGTACTGTCGGCCAGTGCGCTATTGGTCGAGTCGCACTGTGCGAAGCGGCCCATGCCGCGATGCTTTCTTGTCGCTCTGCCTGCCGGACGGCACGTCGTTCCGGACGCATTGCTTGACTCCCGCGCACCGGCGGTTGAAAATCGCAGTTTTAGGCGGCAGCAGTTGGCAGTTGGTAGTGCGACGGGACGGTCCGAGAGGTAGCCCCGCCCGCTTGTTTTCTGCGACGAGCGGCAGCGCGTTGAGAATTCCCCGCCGCGATCCTTCGCCGTGTTCCATCGATCGCAACACTGATCCAGAGACGCCATGGAATTCAAGCCCGGCCATACGGTTGGCATCGACCTGGGAACCACCTTCTCGACGTTGGCTCAATTGGACAAGGAAGGCAACCCCGTTCCAGTCGCCAATGAGGACGATTCGGTCGAGACGCCCAGCCTGATCGTGCTGGCCGAAAGTGGGCACGTCGTGGTGGGACCCAGCCGCACACGCGCGGCAATGGAGGATCCCGATCACGTCGTCGAGCGCGTCAAGCGCCACATGGGCAACGTGGAATTCAAGCGCACCTTCGACGGCCGAGAAATCACCCCCGAGTTTCTTTCGGCGTTGATTCTGAAAAAGCTGCGCAAAGACGGCGAAAAGCGGATCGGCAAGATCGGCAACGCCGTGATCACGGTGCCGTACTATTTCAACGACGCGCGCCGCAAAGCCACGCAGGACGCCGGCCAGATCGCCGGGCTCAACGTCATCGACATCATCAACGAGCCCACCGCCGCCACGCTGACCTATGCCTGGCACCGGGGAGAATTGGGCGCCAAGGAAGGCGCCACTCAAAAGCCCCACATGGCGCTAGTCTACGATCTGGGGGGCGGCACCTTCGACGTCACCGTGGTGCGCTACACGCCCACGCACTTCCAGGTGCTGGCCACCGACGGCGACGTACACTTGGGCGGCATCGACTGGAACGACCGCCTGGTGGACTACGTCGCCGAAGAATTCAAGAAAAAACACGGCAGGGATCCGCGCGAGTCGCCGGCCACGCTGCAAATGCTGCGGCACGATTCCGACCAGGCCAAGATCAACCTGACCGACGGCACCGTCACTTCGATTTCCTGCCGCCATGAGGGCAAGTCGATCAATCTGCAAATCACGCGCGAGCAGTTCGAGGACATGACGGCCGATCTGCTGCAGCGCACCACCGACACCGCCACGCTGGTGCTCGAGCAGGCAAAGGTCAAGGCGGATGACCTCGACGCCATCGTGCTGGTGGGCGGCTCGACGCTGATGCCCAAGGTGCCGCAATCCTTGCAGGAACTGACCGGCAAGGTGCCCTACCAGGGACTGTCGCCCCACACGGCCGTGGCCCAGGGAGCCGCCATTCACGCCGCCATCCTCGAAGCCAAGTTTCGCGGCGAATCGAGCGAACTTGCCGAACGCGTCCGCAAGCTGTTGCGCACGGTGAAGCAGGAAGACGTGAACTCGCACGGGCTGGGCGTGATGGCGCGCAATCCCAAGACCGGCAAGATGGTCAATCACGTCATGATCCCGCGCAACAGCCGGCTGCCGACCGAGGTGCGGCGCACGTTCGCCACCAGCGAGCCTAACCAGAAACGCGTCAACATCCGCGTGATCGAGGGAGACGCCCCCGACCCGGATGCCTGTTCGATGCTGGGAAACTTTCGCATTACCGGCTTGCCCGAAAACCTGCCCAAGGGCTCGCCGGTCGAGGTGGTTTATGCGTTCGACTCCTCGGGCCGGGTGCGCGTCAGCGCCCAGGACAAGACGGGCGGCCAGGCAGCGGCCATCGAAATCGAGCGAAAAGGCGGGCTCAACGACACCCAACTCAACGCCTTTGTCAGCCTGGCAGACTCCTACCAGGTCGACTAAATACCGCTCGGCTGGTTAAGATCAAGAGAGCAACCCGTTCGGCCTTCCTGCGTACGATTCCCAGGATTCCATGACCAAGACGCTCGACGTTTATCGCGACTGGCTGAAGATTGCCGAACCCGCGCGGCCGCTCAACCACTACCAGTTGTTGCGGCTCAAGCAGTTCGAGGATAACCCGGCCAAAGTGCGTGAGCACTACCGGGCGATGAACGCGCACGTGCGCAAGTACGCGGCCGGCGAGTTTGCCAAACAATCGCAAGACCTGCTCAACGAGCTGGCCCGCGCCATGCTGTGCCTGACCGATGCGCGCCGCAAGGGAGATTACGACGCCTCGCTGGGCCGCAAAGACACCTCCGACGGCAAGCGGCGCACGTTCGAGCAGATTCTGCTGGCCACCAAGGTCGTCGATCAGGCGGCGCTCGACAAGGCGCGTAATTTCGCCAAGGCCATCAACGTGGAGGTGCGCGACGCGCTGGTACAACAGCGGCTGGCCAAGTACGAGGCCGTGCTGCCCGCCTACGCCGAAGCGATCGGCCTGCCGTACCTCGATCTGCGAGACCTTCCGCTCAATCGGACGTTGATTTCGCAAGTGCCCCCGCAAATTGCGCGGCAGCATTCCTGCGTGCCGGTGATGGTCGACGACAAGCAACTGCTGATGGCCTCTCCCAACATGCTCGATCCGAACGTGGAGGAAGAGCTGCGGCTGCGGTTCAGCATGCCGGTGCGCACGGTGCTGTGTTCGCCGGCGAACATCGACGAAGTGCTGGCCAAGTACGTGCCGCGCGACGGATCGGCGCCGGCGCCACCGCCC
>JBGSYQ010000070.1:0-1609 GCA_041750795.1 Pirellulales bacterium
GCGGCGCCGGTGGCCAGCAGCTTGGGCGCCAGTCCGCCCAGGGTCGACGCCGAGTAAAAGTTGCTGCCCGTGCCGTGGATGCACACCCAGGCATCGACCGCGGGCGCGGCCGCGGGAACATCGCCCGGCGGCGTCTCCAGCGCTCCGTGCAAACGCATGCCGTCGGACGCCGTGACTTGCACCAGATCGACGAGCATGGGCAATACGCGGATCGCGCCGACGAGCCGCGGCTACGAGTTCGTAGGAGCCGGCGCCGTGGAGAGTTGGGCCAGCACTTGCAACACGCCGTTCAAGTGCGCCAGCCGCGGGCCGTAACGATCGACAAACTCGTTGAGCATGAACTCGCCGTCCATCAGGACTTCCGAGTTTTCATTGATCTCTTCGGTCATGCTGGTGAGGAACTCGACCTGCACCTGGCTGAGCGACTCGGCCGCCTGGCGGCAGCGACTGGCCAACTCGGGATTGGCCTGCTTCCACTGACCCAACTCGACCGCTCGTTGTTTTTGAGCCGCGCTCATCTGGGAGACCAGCTCTTCGAGAATCTCATTCTGCCGGTCCTGGGCCGCCAGAATGCTGCGCAGCAGTCCCACCTGCTCAAGCTGCACGTCGCTGGCATCGCCCGGCCGCCCAACCTGGCTGCCGGCCGTGATGTCGACTTGCGTGAAGAGGGCATGGGCGGGATGAGGTTCGTGGCTCATGCGAGCGACTCCGTGGAACTGCGCTTCGTGTAATTCCCCGATTCTAGTTGAAGACCCGGTAAGTTGCCACCATTTCGGTCGCAATTCGCCGCCAATCCGGTTAAATGATCTGGGAAAGCTGCGGCCCATGAAGCCGGCGCCTGCAACAGGCCCTCTCGACCGGCGCCCGACGAAGCTGGGGGTTCGGCGGGAAGATTGACAAGCTGTCACGCCGGCACGGCCCTTGGGCACAAGCGCCCCCAGTCGGAGCATCTAAAGTCTGCCGCGTCGCCGGCCCGATGCAAACGACAGCCAATCACCTCCGCACACTCCGCCCCCTTCGTCCGACGACGTGCGTCCCCGCTTGACGGCTCCTCGTGAGGGTACCCCCTATGACAGCAGGCGACAGCCGCGCGCCATCGGCTCTGGGCTTCTTGACGATTCTCGAACACGAACAACACGGACTGGTCGGCGGCTACCTGATTCTCAACACCAGCGGGCGGCCGCTCGAGTTTCATTGCACGGCGCCGGTCAAAGCCAATCGAGCCCAGCAGATCCTCTTCGGCCCCACGTTGGACGCGTATCTCTACGGCGAACAGATCGGCCAGACGCTATTGGCCAGGTGCTCGCTGGAGTTGCTGGCCGTGTGTACCGACGTCGAGCGCGCCCTCTGCGTGCGCGACTATGCGACGTCGCCCGTCACGCTGGTTTTGAACCACGATGCACCCCCGATCGCCGGACCATCGATCGACGCGGCCGCCCCCCACGCCACCGTTTGGCGCGTCGACGCGCCCCAGGCGATCGGTCCGCATTTGAACGAGTTTGCCGTGGGCCGTAACCGGTTGGCCGTGCCCGCTCATTGCGATGCCGATCGGGCGGCGCTGGCCGAACGGCTGGAGCCAGTGGCCGCGCTCGACCTGGCCGAGCCGTTC
>JBGSYQ010000071.1:0-20597 GCA_041750795.1 Pirellulales bacterium
AAGCTCGTGGCCAAAGGCGCCGTGGCTGGTATCGCGGACGTCAATGCGGCGCAGAGCGATTCGCCCGCCCTCGCGTTGCACCAGCGCCGAGGCCACGGTCGAGCGTCCGGCGCTGCCCACTTCGGCCAGATAGCTGGCATCGTTGGGATGGATGACCACATGGCACTTGGGGCGCCAGTCGCCGGTTGCGGAGCTGCCGAGCCAGCGCTGGCACAAACCCTGCCGCAGTTGCTCGCACGTGTCCGCGACGTCTTGCTTGACGGGCTGATCTCCGTAGTTGAGGATCTTAAAATTGGCGGTTTCGACGACGTGCCAAGTAGGTGGCGAACAATGCGAGCTTGATGCGTGCGTAGCAGCTCGCAAGACAGTCACGCCGTCGAAACCGCCCAAGGTGCCGACCGCAGCCAGTCCACTAATGACGGCGGCCCTCCCAAACCAGTTCGGTCGTGATTTAGGTAGATGGGAAATCACAGTCCTCGAACAGGGGCACTTGCTCCCAATCGGCATCGTTGGGCGAAGTGCCCAAGAACGCGATTGGTTGGGGCAGGCCTAAAGCAAGTGCCGGACCAAAACGCCGGCAGCGTCGTTGGGCGACGATCGCAAGTTGCTCGCCTTCAAGCGGTTACTGTCGATAGCAAAATTCGCGGCACGGCTCTCCGCCGCGGCCTGACCGCAGATCGTGCTTAACGCTCGGGCAGGCAAGGCAACGCGAATGAGCAGCGTGCCAGCACGCGCGCCGTGCGGAAGTTAGAGCCGGCCCAGCTTCTCCAGTCGCCTTACGCGACAAATCCGCCACAGCCGGACTTTTCCGTTCAACTGCTACGACCGCTTCGACCGAAAAATCTGTTACGACGTGGCTTGCTCACGTATCGGACGCGCGCCCGGCAGGCGCGGCCAGCTAGCAGCCCGAACGCCAGCAACCAACGGAACACCCAGTTGAGGAATCAGGTCATGCGAGGTTTTGTCATCCTGGCGGTAATCGTCGCGACGCACAGCACATCGCTGGCGCTTGCTGCACCGATGGAACGTCCTCAAAGCCGATTGCCGGGTTACGACCAGGCGCCCGTGCCGCAACTGCGGCGCGGCGGCACGACGGCGCCGGCCGCGCATCAACAGCCGGCCCCGTATACCGCCGCGCGCCGCGCCCCATCGCAGCCGGTTCGCAGAGCCCAATATCAACAGCAGCCCCAGCGCCGCTACGTGCAACCGAGCCATTATCAGGAAGACGTGCGGCCCGGCACGATGATCGAAGGTCCCGCCCAGGGTCAATTCTACGAAGGGCCCGAGTGGGACGACGGCTACTCGGACGGCTATTGCAACGATTGCTGCGACGATTGCTGTGACTATGGGCCGATGCCCGGCTTCTGGGGCCGCGCCGAATACTTGTACTGGTGGGTCCGCGGCGCTGACACTCCGCCGCTGGTAACGACCAGTCCCAATGGCACGCCGCGCGACGAAGCCGGCATCTTACCCGCCGCCACGGTTCTGTTCGGCGACGAGCGCGTGAATCAGAGCGGCCGCTCGGGCGGGCGATTCACGTTGGGCTATTGGTTCAACTGTTGCGAGCTGACGGGCATCGACACGTCGTATTTTTTCCTGGGCGACGTGAACCAGCAGTACTCCAACTCTTCCAGCGGCAATCCGATATTGGCGCGGCCGTTCTTCAACGTAATCACCGAGTTGCAGGACGCGCAGTTGATCGCGTTTCCCGGCGTGGTAACCGGATCGATCAACGTGAACGCCGACAGCAGAGTCTACGGCGGCGACGTCAACCTGCGCCGCATGCTGGTGGCCGATTGCTGGAAGCGGTTCGATGTGCTGGCCGGCTACCGCTACTTCGGCATTTCGGAGGGATTGGGCATCAGCACGAACACGACGTCGATCGATCCGCAGAGCATCATCGAAGTGGGCACGACGTTCGCCATTTCTGACCAGTTTTCCACGCGTAACACGTTCAACGGCGGCCAGATCGGCATCAACGCACAGATGATCAACGGCTGTTGGACCTTGGACTTGCTGGCCAAGCTGGCGTTGGGATCCAACGCGCAGACCGTCCGTATCAACGGCAACACCCTGCGGACATTGCCGGACGGCGCCGCGGCCGACTTCGAGGGCGGCATCCTAGCGCTGCCTTCGAACATCGGCAGCTACCATCGCAACCAGTTCGCGGTGCTGCCCGAGTTCGGCGCCGACTTGCGCTATCAACTGACGCCGCTGTGGCGGCTCAACCTGGGCTATACGCTGATGGTCGTGACCAACGTGGTGCGGCCCGGCGACCAGATCGATCTGAACGTCGATACGAACCAGTTCCCGCCGGGCACGCCCGGCTCGCAGCCGCGGTTCACCTTCGTGGATTCCGACCTGTGGCTGCAGGGCATCAACTTCGGCGTCGAGTGCAACTTCTAAGACCGCACTGGACGCATCAAGCGAGCCAGGACAACTCGTCCTCTAGCGCCGAGTCGACCGAATCGGCGAACCCATCGTCCGGTGAGGTAAACTCGGTCTCCACCGGATCGCCGAAGTCATCTTCGGCCGCCAGGATATCGGCGATCGAATCCTTGTCGGCGTCCTGCGTGACCGTGGTGCTGTTGCCGGCGGCGTCGGTGGCGGCGACCGTATAGGTGATCGTGCCGTCGTCCAGGCCGCTGACGTCGATGCCGGTGATGGCCCAGGTGCCGTCGCCGGCCACGATCGTGTCGTAGTTGATCGTGTTGTTGCTGCCATCGGTGACGAACAGCACGATCGTGGCGCCGACTTCTCCGGTGCCGCTGGCAGAAGCGTCGGTTTCATTGCCCGGATCGATCGGATCGGTCGCCGCGGAGATCTCAACCTCGGGCGCGACGGTGTCCTTCTCGCCGTCGAGCGTTTCGACCGCAGAGACGTTGCCGGCGGCGTCGGTGGCGGTGACCATGTAGGTGATCGTGCCGTCATCCAGCGCGCTGACGTCGATGTCGATGATGCTCCAGGTGCCGTCGAGGGCGACCGTGGTCAGCAGCGCGGCCGTGGAGTTTGTGCCGTCGCTGACGACCAGCGAGATTTCGGCGCCGACTTCGCCGGTGCCGGTTGCGCTGACGGACGTAGCGTTGCCGCTGTTGACTGGGTCGGTGACCGCCGTGATGTCGACCACGGGCGCCACGACGTCCTTCTCGGCCGGAAGGTTTTCTGTCGACGTGTTGCCGGCGGCGTCACTGGCGGTGACCATGTAGGTGATCGTGCCGTCATCCAGCGCGCTGAGATCGATGTCGGTGATGCTCCAGGTGCCGTCGAGGGCGACTGTGGTCGTGTATTCGATCGTGTCGTTGGCGCCATCGGTGGCGATGAGTGAAATGTCGGCGCCCGCTTCGCCGGTGCCGCTGACGGCGGCGGCTGTCACGTTGGCGGCGTTGACCGGGTCGGTGCCGGTCAACACGTCGAGCGCCGGCGGCACGATGTCCTCGTACTCGGCGGTGCGCGAATCGGTCGTCTCGTTGCCCGCTGCGTCGCTGGCGGTGACGTTGAAGGTGAGCGTGCCGTAGTCGAGCCCCGTCACGTCGACGTCGGCAATACTCCAGGTGCCGTCGCCGGCGACCGTGGTAGAGTATTCCGTGGTGGTGTTCGTGCCGTCGGTGACCACCAGTACGATGCTGGCGCCAACCTCGCCGGTGCCGCTGGCTTCAACTTGGGTTTCGTTCGTGGCGTCAATCGGATCGGTGACGCTCAGAAAATCGACGTCCGGCGCGACGGTGTCCTTCTGGGCCACGACGCTGTCGGACGTGGTGTTGCCGCCGGCATCACTCATCGTAACCTCGAAGGTGATCGGGCCGTCGACCAGGCCGGTCACGTCGATGTCGCTGATGCTCCAGGTGCCGTCGCCGGCGACCGTGGTGGTGAAGTCGCCGGTCGAATTGGAGCCATCGGTGGCGACGACCGTAATATCAGCGCCCGGCTCGCCGGTGCCGCCGGCGACCACGGCGTCTGCCTCCAGAATACCGATCGGGTCGGTCACCAGTATGGACGGGTCTTGCAGCGTGTCCTTGAGGGCCGTCTGGTCGTCGGTCGCGGTGTTGCCCGCGGCGTCGGTGGCGGTGACCATGTAGGTGATCGTGCCGTCGAGTAGTCCGGTCAGATCGATATCGATGATGCTCCAGGTGCCGTCGCCGGCGACCGTGGTGGTGTACTCGGCCGAATCATTGGTGCCGTCCGTAACGACCAATGAAATGTCGGCGCCGACTTCGCCCGTGCCGCTGGCACTGGCGGTCGACACGCTGCTGTTGTTCACCGGGTCGGTGGCAAGCGACAGCTCGACAGTCGGGGCCACGGTATCTTTGTCGGCCTCGACCGAGTCGGTGGCCGTGTTGCCCGCGGCGTCGCTGGCGGTGACGTTGTAGGTGATCGTGCCGTCGGCGAGTCCGCTTAGGTCGATGTCGATGATGCTCCAGGTGCCGTCGCCGGCCACCGTGGTGACGTATTCGGCCGAATCGTTGGCGCCGTCGGTGACGACCAGCGAGATTCCGGCGCCAACTTCGCCCGTGCCGCTGGCACTGGCAATAGCGACGTTCGCGGCGTTTACGGGGTTGGTTGCCAGGAGGATTTCGACCGCGGGCGCGACGGTGTCTTTATCGGCTTCGACGCTGTCGGTCGTGGTGTTGCCACCGGCGTCGGTCATGGTGACGTTGAACGTGATCACGCCGTCGTTCAGACCCGTCACGTCGATGTCGATGATGCTCCAGATGCCGTCGCCGCCCACGGTGGTGGTGTATTCGATGGTGTCGTTCGTGCCGTCGGTCGCCACGACGGTGATCGCGGCGCCGGGCTCGCCCGTGCCGCCCGCGGTGACTGCGTCGGCTTCGAGGATGCCGATGGGATCGGTCACCAGGGTGAACGGATCTTCCAGCGTATCCTTGGTGGCGGTTTGGCTGTCGGTGGCGGTGTTGCCGACGGCGTCGGTGGCGGTGACCGTGTAGATGATCGTGCCGTCATCGAGACCGCTTAAGTCGATATCGATGATGCTCCAGGTGCCGTCGCCGGCCACGGTGGTGGTCAGATCGGCGGTGGAGTTCGTGCCGTCGGAGACGACCAGCGAGATGCTGGCGCCGACTTCGCCGGTGCCGCTGGCGGCAGCGGTGGTGACGTTGTCGTTGTTGACCGGATTGCTAACGCTGGTAATTTCGACTGCGGGCGCCGTGGTGTCGAGTTCGGCCGCGAGCGTGTCGGTAGCGGTATTGCCGGCGGCGTCAGTCGCGGTGGCGGTGAAGGTGATCGTGCCGTCGTCCAGGCCGCTGACGTCGATGCCCGAAACGCTCCAGGTGCCGTCGCTGGCCACGGTGGTGGTCATTGCGGCGGTGGAGTTAGTGCCGTCGGAGACGACCAGTGAAATGCTGGCGCCGACTTCGCCGGTGCCGCTGGCCGCGACATTGGTGGCCTCGCTGGCGTTGATCGGATCGGTGACCTCGATCAGTTCGAGCGCCGGAGCGACGACGTCTTTCTGGGCCGTGCTGGTGGCGGTGGCCGTGTTGCCGGCGGTGTCCGTGGCCGTGGCCGTGAAGGTGATCGTGCCGTCGCTCAAGCTGCTGACATTGATACCGGTGATGCTCCAGGTGCCGTTGGCTGTCACGGTGGTGGTCAGTGCGGCGGTGGAGTTGGTGCCGTCGGTGACGACCAGCGAAATGTTGGCGCCGACTTCGCCCGTGCCGTTGGCGCTGGTGCTGGTGACGTTGCCGGCGTTCACCGGGTTGGTGGTGACGGTCACTGCCACCGCGGGCGCGGTTGTGTCTTTCTGAGCCGTTCTGGTGGCGGTGGACGTGTTGCCGGCGGCGTCGCTGGCTGTGGCCGTGTAGGTGATCGTGCCGTCGTTCAGGCTGGTGACGTTGATGCCGCTGATCGACCAGGTTCCGCCGCTGCCGACGGTGGTGGTTTGAGCAGCGGTGGAGTTGGTGCCATCGCCGACCACGACCGAGATGGTCGCGCCGACGGTGCCCGTGCCGCTGATCGTGGTGTTGGCGGCGTTGGCGCTATTCGCGGGATCGGTGACCGAGGTGATGGCGACCGTGGGCGCCACGGTGTCTTTGCTGGTGGTGAGACTGTCGGTAGCGGTGTTGCCGGCCGCGTCCGTGGCGGTGACGGTGAAGGTAATTGTGCCATCGTTAAGAGCACTCAGGTTGAATCCGGAGACCGACCAGGCACCACCGGCGGCGATGGTGGTGGTTTGGGCGGCGGTGGAGTTGGTGCCGTCGCTGGCGACGATCGACAGGTTGGCGCCGACTTCGCCGGTGCCACTGGCAGTGACGTTCGACACGTTGCCGATGTTGACCGGGTTCGTGACGGTGGTGATGTCGACGGTCGGAGCGACCGTGTCCTTGGTGGCGCTGCGCAGCGCGTTGCTCGTATGGCCCTGGGCGTTGGTGGCCGCGACTTGATAGGCGAGCGTGCCGTCGCTCAGGCCGCTGACGTCGATGTCCGTGATGCTCCAGGTGCCGTCGGCGGCCACGGAGGTCGTCATCACAGCGGTGTCCGTGGCGCCATCGGTGACGAACACCGAGATGCTGGCTCCCGGTTCGCCGGTGCCGTTGATCGAGGCGTTCGTGGCGTTTGCCGCATTGATGACGTCGGTCGCCGACGTGATTCCCAGCGACAGGTACAAGACGGCCGGCGGCGTATCGCTGGTGGACGCCAGGAACAGCCGCTGCGAGATGTAATCGGCGTGCAGGCCATCGACAAAGAAGTTGTTCTCGGTCGCGGTGACGCCGCCGGGCGACGCGATGGTGATGGCGAACCCCGGAGTGCCGGATAGCAACGTTCCACCGTGACTGCCGACCGCAACTTCGCCGGTCTTGTAGTTGATCGGTTGGGCAAAAAAGATGTTGTACGTGCCGGGATCCAGGTTGGCGAATGAGTAGGAACCGTCGGCCGCCGTCGAGGTTTGGCGGGTGACGAGCGTGCCGCCGTCGGAAACCAGGAAAACCGTCACTCCGGCCAAGGGTTTTTCGCCCGTGGTGTGCAGGTTGTCCTTGTTGCCGTCGATGAAGGCAAAGCCAGAAATCGTCGATTCGGTGTCGACGACCGAGTCGCTGCCGTTTTCGATCGTGCCGGTGCCCTGAGCGTCGGCAAGCGTGGCATTGGTGGCGCTGGACAGGTTTATGAAAAAGGTCTCGTCGGGTTCCTGGATCAGATCGCCGACGACGTGGACGGTGATGGTCTGCGTCGTGGTTCCCGGGGCAAAGGTGAGCGTGCCGCTGGTGGCCGCGTAGTCGTCCGGCGCGGTGGCCGTGCCATCGGCGGTGGCGAAGGCCACGGTGACCTGTTGACCGCTGGCAGCGCTGAGCGCGACGGTGAACACGAACTCCGTGGTGCCGGAGTCGCCTTCCACCTGCGTAACGTCGTTGATCGAGAGCGTGGGCAGCGCGTCGTCGTTCTGAATCGTGCCGATGCCCTGGCTATCGGCCAAGGTGGCGTTGCTGGGGCTGGTCAGGTTGACGAAGAACGTCTCGTTGGCCTCGTTGGTGGTGTCTCCCAACACGCCGACGGTGATAAGCTGCTGCGTGACGCCCGGCACGAATGTCAGCGTGCCCGAAGTGCTGATAAAGTCGCTGCCGGCCGTGGCCGTGCCCGCGGCGGTGGCGAAGTTGACCGTGGCGGTCCGGCTGGTGGCGCCGCTTAACGAGACCGTGAATACGAAGTCGGTGGTGCCGGAATTGCCTTCCTGCTGCGAGACGTCGCTGATCGACAGGGTCGGGGCAGCGTCGTCGTCGATGATGGTCACGGTGGCGCTGCTGGCCGCCGACAGCGTAGCGTTGTCCGGCGTGGAGAGATTGACGGTGAACGTTTCGTCGTCCTCGTCGATGGTGTCGCCGATGACCGCCACCGTGATCAGTTGGCTGGTCTCTCCCGGCGCAAAGGTGAGCGTGCCGCTGGCGGCCGTGTAGTCGCTGCCGGCCAGCGCGGTGACGTCGGCGGTCGCAAACTGCACCATGACGGTCTTGCCGCTGGCCTGCGAAAGCGTGACGGTGAAGATTTGGTTCGTCGTGCCCGCGTTGCCTTCCGTGATGCTGGCGGTGACGGGGCTCAGCGCGATCGCGGGCGCCGGATCGTCGTCCACGATCGTGCCGGTGGCAATGACGGCCGTTGCTTCGGACAGGGCATTGCTGGCATTGGTCGAATTGAACAAGCGGACGGAGAACGTCTCGTCGTCTTCGTCGGCCAGATCGCCGATGACCGCGACCGTGATGAAGGCCGTGGTAATTTCGAGCGCAAAGGTCAGCGTGCCGCTGGTGGCGACGTAGTCGGCGCCGGCAAGAGCGGTGCCCGGCTGCGTGTCAAACTCGACGGTGACCGTCTGCTGGCTTTCGGAAGAAAGGATGACGGTGAAGACCATGTCGGTCGTGCCCGAGTCGCCCTCGACCACCGAGCCGTCGGAGATTCCGATCAACAATTCGTCGTCGTTGAGGATCGTACCGGTGGCGGTGTCGGAGACCAGCGTGGCATTGGTGGGACTGCTCAACACGACCGAGAACGTTTCGTCGCCTTCCACGTTGTGGTCGCCATTGACCAGCACGGTGATGAATTGGACGCTCTCTCCGGGGGCAAAGGTGAGCGTGCCGCTGGTGGGCACGTAGTCGTTGTCGGCCACCGTGGCGGTGCCGTCGACCGTGCTGTAGACCACCGTGACCTGCTCGAGGTCGGTTTCTCCGATGTTCACGGCGAACACGAAGGCGGTGGTGCCGCCGTTGCCTTCTTCCTGAGAGACGTTGGCCACTTCGAAGGAAAGGTGCGGGCCGTCGTCGTTGATAATCGTGCCGATGCCCTGCCCGGGCACCGTGCTCAACGTGACGTTGCTGGGATTCGACAGTTCGAGAACGAAGGTCTCGTTCTCCTCGCGGTCGGTGTCGCCGTGGACCAGGACGGTCACCGTCTGCGTAATCGCGCCGGGTTCGAAGGTGAGCGTGCCGCTGGTGGCGGCGTAGTCCACGCCGGCGGTGGTGCTATCGTCGCTGGTGGCGTACTCGACGGTCACCGTTTGTCCGCTGGCCGTCGACAAACCGACGGTGAAAACAAATTCTGTCGTGCCTTCGTGGCCTTCCAGTTGGCTCACGCTGCTGACCGAAGCCACCGGCGGCGCGTCGTCGTCCACGATCGTGCCGGTGCCGATCGCATCCCCCAGGCCGGCATTGACCGGGGCAGTCAGTATGACGCTGAAGGTTTCTTCGTCCGCCTCGTCCAAAGTATCGCCCTGTACCAGCACCGTGACGAGCTGGGTGGTCACGCCGGGCGCAAAGGTCAGCGTGCCGCTGGCGACCGTGTAATCGTTGTCGCCCGTCTGCGCCGATCCGTCGCTGGTGTTGTACGCAACGGTGATTTGCTTGCTGCTGGGGGCCGATAGCGTGGCCGTGAAGATCAGGGGCGTGGTGCCGGAGTCGCCTTCGAGCGTGGTCGCGTCGCCGATCGAAACGCTCGGCGGATCATCGTCATCAAGGATCGTTGCGTTGACGCTGCTGGTGCCCAACGTGGCGTTGACCGGCGCCGCGAGATTGACCGAGAAGGTTTCGTCGTCTTCGTCGATCTCGTCGCCGAGGATCGCCACGGTGATCAACTGGCTGGTCGTGCCCGGCGCAAAGGTGAGCGTGCCGTTGGTCGCGATGTAATCGCTGCCGGCCAGGGCGGAGCCGTCGACCGTCGTGTATTGGACGGTGACCGTCTTCGAGGTAGCGTTGCCCGACAGGCTGACGGTGAACACCAGGTCGGTCGTGCCCACGTCGCCTTCGGCGATGGGCGAAACGCTGCCGATCGAGGCGGTGGGCGCAGCGTCGTCGTCGATAATGGTGCCGGTGGCCGTGCTGGCGGTGCCCAATTCGGCGCCCGTCGGATTCGACAGCGTGACCGTGAAGGTCTCGTCGTCCTCGTCGATCGCGTCGGCCTCGATCAGCACGGTGATGAACTGTTGGGTCTCGCCCGGCGCGAAGGTAAGCGTGCCGCTGGTGGCCACGAAATCGGCGGGCGTCGTGGCCGTGCCGGAGTTGGTCGTGTATTCGACCGTCACCGTCTCTTCGGCCGGCGACGACAAGCTGGCGGTAAAGACCATCGGCGTCTGGACTGACCCGTTCGTGCCCTCAGTCACCGTCACATTGCCGATAGACAACTGTGGCGTGTCGAGGATTTGCAGTTGCAGGCTGCCAAAAGTGATGTCGTCTTCCGGCGTGGCGACGTCCGACAAGAACAGCAGCGTATCGTTGCCGAGCGCGGAGTCGAACGACGAGGTGAAGGTCAGCGTGCCTCCCAGATCGGCGTGGACAACCACGCTAAACAGGAATTGCGTCGCGTTGCCTGGCGGCGTGCTGTTGGTCGTGGCGGCGCCTGCGCTGGAAATCTGACCGGGTGTCGAGAGGTCACCCTTGCGGACGGAGTTGAAGAAGTCGCCATACTCGATGCTCTGCGACGAATCGATCGACGCCAGCGTGCTGTTGTACGCGATATTGACGTAGGCGGCGAACACGCCGGAGCCAAACTCGGGCGGGGGATCGCGCAAGTCCTGCACGAAGACGGCCAACTTGAAATCCTCGCCGACAACGACGCTGCTGATCGGGTTGCCGCTCAGATCCTGGGCCTCCAGGACGTACTGAACCTGGAAATGATCGACCAGCGGCTCGACGTTGTTATCTTCGGGATTGCCTTCCGAGTTGCTCTCCGTGTCGGCGGTGGCGGTGAAGCTGGTGGCGAAGGCGGTTGTTTCCGTGGGATCGCCCGCACCGTCGGCGATGGCCGCCGGCTGAGCATAGCTGCTGGCCAACAGCGAGCGCACCGAGATGTTGATCGTGCCGGCCGAGTCGTACCAGGCGCTGTCCGCCTCGAAGGCGTCGGCGGCCAGCATCGACCGTAATTCCAGCGGCTCGAGCGACATGGTCGACGAGCGACGCAGCAAGCGGCCAATGCGATTTCGGGTGCTCAGCAAACGTCCGGTGGAACGATTCCGCCTACGGAAGATCTTCATGGTGCTCTTCAGTCCGGTGTGGATACAAAGGTGACCTGGCTGGCCGACAAGCAAGCTCGCGTGCGGAACGTGGCGAAGGCGGTCTGTTCCTCAACTCGGAGCATCCGAGCGATGCATGCCGAGACGATGTGGGTCGATCGCTGCGTCCTGACAGTACCGCCCTGTTCCGTTGGCCAATACGGGCCCTGTATTGGCGTTAGAAGCCCGTGCGGGTGGAGATCCCGCGTACGGGCTTCAAATTAGATAAGACAGTGGGTCTATCCCAGGTCTTCAGACTAGTCCAAGCAGGTGTTCATTTCAACGAGCGCAAGTTATTCCCAGGTCGTGGTTTTTTCCGTTTTTTCGCACTTGGCGGAAGAATCGCAATAAACGGAGCGCCGGCGTCCGAATCATGCGAAGCGCGCAAAAAAAGAGCCGCCCCGCAAAGGGGACGGCTCTGGAGGAGCTGGGGTTGCGATTGGGGCCGCGCTGCTACCGCTGCGGCGGCGTTTGGGCTGGCCGACCGACTCCCGGCATGACGCGCTTTTGCACGTCGGTTTCCAGCACGCCAAAGGCGCCTTCGTGCCGCTGCAGCGACATCGACAGTGCCGACAGCATGCGCTTGGCCGTGTAATAGTTCATCACGATCCGCTCCGAAACTTCGATCGGTTCGGTCGGCACGCCCATCGGTTGCGTGTTCAACCCGAAGTCGATGATCAACTCCTCCGGCGTGCCGGTCACGCGACAGAAGTTGGCGTAGTTGGCGCGCGCTTTGGACGCATCGACCTGCAGCGGCTGGCGCTGGACGGGATCGGTGGCTGGCGTGCTAGCGGGGTTTGCTTGCGGGGTCGGCTCGTTCTTGTCAGCGTCTTTTGCCACGGATGACTGCTCCTTTAGAATTCTGTGGGGGGGTGCGCCCAGGATGCCGCACGCGTTGGATGGCTTGCAGTGCTGGGACGCAAAGCCCGGTTAGCAACTTCAATCTACTCCAGGCGCCCTTTCTTTCCAACCGGTTTTCTTAACTTTCCCAATCGCGCGATCGGAACGCACTACCGATCGCTAGCGGAATTGAGAATGGGAAAGCATGGTCGACTTCGCGTTCTGGGTTGAGAGTGCTAGTTGTTTCGGATTCTCTGAAATTGCCGGCGCGATCGGTCGAATCGATACACATAACCGACGTCGTACGTTCCTTACGAGCGTCACAGATCGACGAGGGGTATAGGGGGGGATGACTGTGAGATTCGTCGCCAGACTAACCATTGCCATCGCGACCCTGCTGGGGTCGGCGATTCTCTGTTGGGGGCAGATCCCGCGCACCACCGCGGGCTCGCGGGCGCCCATCGCGCCCGCGCAGGCGAAACGAGCCCCCTTGTTGACTCCGCCATCGACGGTGGAAGGCACCTGGGTCAGCGACGAGAAGCCGGCCAACGCGCCGGCCGAAATGTTCGACGCGCAAGAGCTCACCGGCATGTCGGGCTATTCGAACTACGACTACGCCGCATCGGATGCCGGCGTATCGGAGTTTGGCGCGTCGGGTTACGGCCTGTCGGATTATGGCGACAGCGATGCTGCGGTCAGCGATCTGGGCGAAGGCTGCCCGACGGATGGGTGCGGCGATTTCTGCGGCGGACCCTGCGGCCATGGCCCCGGGTTCCTGGCCCGCTGGTGCGCCAACTGGGGCACCGATTTGTGGGACGACGTGCATCGGCACGATCGCGTCTACGTGACGGCCGAGTATCTTTCGATGTGGGCGCAGGGCAATCCCTTGCCGCCGCTGGTAACGACCAGCCCGTTGGGCACTCCGCAGTCCCAGGCCGGCGTGCTGCCGGTGAGCGCCACCACGTCGATTCTGTATGGCAACGAGCGCGTCGATCTCGATCAGCGCAACGGCGCCCGCATCACGGCCGGCTATTGGCTGGTGGATGGCCAGTTCCTGGGGGTCGAAGGACAATACTTTGCGCTGGGGACGCAGAACTCGAATTTCTTCGCCGAGTCGATCTTTTCGGTGGATCCGAACGCGGAGATTCTGGCGCGGCCGATCATTGTCACGCCGCCCAACGGCACCAACGACGAGGAGTCAGTGCTATTGGCGTATCCGGATTTTCAGTTTGGCGGTGCAACGACCGACTTGGACGGCAGCATCAATGTTCGCACGGTCAGCAATATCCAGTCCGCAAGCATGACGTTCCGGCGGTTGGTATGGATTGATTTCACGATGCAGCGCCGGCTTGACTTCCTGTTCGGCTATCGATTTTTCCGGCTGGACGACAGCGTCACGATCGACGATATGACAGTGTTCAACGCCGCCGGCGTGTTTCCCACCACGACCACGATCAGCCAGGACTTGTTCCGTTCGCGAAACCAATTCAACGGCGGCGAAATTGGCCTCAAGTATCAATCGTATCACGGGCCGGTGATCTTCGAGTTCAACGGCAAGTGCGCGTTTGGCAACAATCGCCAGCGCACCTGGATCAACGGCGCGTCCAGCCAGACCTCTGGCGGAGTGACCACCGATATCGATCACGGCCTGTTGGCGCTCGGAACGAACATCGGCTCGTATCGCCGCGACGTGTTCGCCGTGCTCCCCGAGGCGAACGCCAATCTGAAAATCGAGATCACCAAGAACATGCGGCTGATCATGGGCTATACGTTCATCTATACCAACCGCGTGCAGCGCTCGGGCGACGCGATCAATCGCACCATCAACACCACGCAGATTAACGGCGCATTGGCCGGCGTTGCGGAACCGTCGTTTTCGCCCAAGGACACGCCGTTCTGGGTGCATGGCTACAACGCGGGTGTGGAATACCGCTGGTAAACGTATCCTCGGCAGAAAGTCTGGCAACTCTCTCCGGACAGGCCGGCCCGCCGCCCAAGCGAGCCGGCCTTTCTGCTTTTGTGGGGGTGTATCGTCTGATAATTTGGAGCGATGCTTGGCAGCGGATAATTCCGGAATAGCATATGAATGGCGTAGTCAAGTCCCACCCGCGTGTCGTGGTGATAGCCGGCCCAAACGGAGCCGGCAAGACTACGTCGGCCGCCAGGTTGTTGCGGGATACTCTAGCAGTCGATGAATTCGTCAACGCCGATGCAATTGCGCAGGGTCTTTCAGGGTTCAATCCCATTGAGGTGGCATTTTTGGCTGGAGAGATCATGTCGCGGCGACTCAGGGAGCGTGCGGCGGCGCAGCGCACGTTTGCCTTTGAGACTACTCTGGCCAGTCGGACATTCGCACCTTGGTTGAAGCGGCTTATCGGCTCGGGCTATGAATTCCATCTCGTATTTCTATGGCTGCCAAGCGCTGATATGGCCGTGGCAAGAGTACGAGAGCGTGTGCGGATGGGCGGCCACGATGTTCCCGAGAACGTCGTCCAACGCCGGTACGCCGCTGGGGTTCACAATCTTTTCAAGTTGTACTTGCCGTTGGCAACAAGTTGGCAAGTGATGGATAATAGTTCAGACGGCAACCCTCAGCTTGTTGCTGATGGGATGAGGTCTCAAGTGGCAGACATCCATTTGCCAATAGTATGGCAGCAAGTCCAACTCGAACGAGCAAAGGCATAGCATGGCAACCGATTTCACGAGGGAGCACCTCGCCTCGCAATCGGCCGCGGTCGAAGCGGCCGTAAAGCTCGCCGTGCGCGACGCCCTTGTCCAGCATAAGCGCGCCGGCAATCCCATCTGCACGTGGCGCGACGGCAAAGTCGTCTGGATCCCGGCCGAGGAGATTCAGATCGACGAAGGGCCGAACGGCGGTTAGCGCTCCTTACGCTGAAACCGGCGATTCTAAAACGCCAACTGCGGCGGGAATAATTCGTTCCACAGGACCTTCGTAGAACGCACGCAGCTGGTCGTGCCACGGCATGAACTATCCGGTTTTCCTACCGGATCCCGCTTTAGCGAAACGCAATCAAACCCAACAAGAGTTCGTATGGCGTGAAGTCCACATTGGCAGGAGCTTCGAGCTTAACCAACGCGAACCATTCGTCGGACTTAAGTAGATATGTGATCTCGGCTCGCCCTTCCCGTTCGCTGACGTTTTTGCTTCCCACGAGATTGTTGATGCTAACTAGCGACTTGGGATGCACTACTGTGCCATCTGGTAGCTTTGTCTTTCTCTTCGGCGTGGAGAATTCGTCAGCAAGTATAGCGAAGGATCTTGCGTCAATTTCTCGCACTAGGACACTCGCGACGCCATCTGTCACTAGAATTTCTTGGCCCGATCGCGCTAGTGAGAAATGCTCAGGAAGTTGCATCGTCGCCAAACGCGGATCGAATTCCGGTGCCCACCGCTCGTCATGGTCGTCGACGGATGCCGGATTCAGGATTTCGTATGCCGCTGTGAATTGCCCGAGGATCGCCCACAATGCGAGTACATGAAGATCACCTGGCCGGTTGTGCGAGTGCAGCCACGCCTCTAGTTCGCGAAGATCGTCTTGGCAGCGACTTTCGGCTTCGTCCGGTGAAAGCGGTGCCATCTCACGCCGAAGCGCGGTCTCGAAGGCCGTTGCGTCAAATTCGCCGCAGCCGATCAGGTCTGGATCCTGTTTGGCAATGTTTTCTGCGGGGGCCTTTAAGTAGGCAAGTCGTTGCGGCAGATAGTCGAGCATGAATATATCACCGACGCGGGGCCGAAGTTTGACAGCCGAAGCAATCTTTTTGTCGCATTCCGCTCCGCCGGCTAACCCACTCAGTTCGATTAGACTGAATGCAACTCACACGTTTCTCTAAAACGCCAACTGCGGCGGGAAGAACTCGTTCCAGAGGTCTTCATAGTAGGGACGCAGCTTGTCGACGTCGGGACGCTCGGCCGCCTTCGTGTACAGGTCGTACGGGTTGAAAGCCCGCACGGCGCCGAGATACTTGCGGTCCTGCGCGTTCATCAAATGCCCGTACGCTCCTTCGCGATGCCAGGGGTAGAAGGAGTGGTAGCGAATCATGTACAAGGCCTCGGGCGGCAGGTAGTCCTTCACCACGTGGTACATGTATTCGTCGTGGCCCCAGCTCATCAGCACGTTGTCCAATCCGCAGCCTGCGGAGTAGATGCCGCACGGCGTTTGATACTCGGGCACCTGGCTGTCGGGATTGTCGGCCAAGTACTCGGCCAGCACGATCTTCTCGCTCCACGCGCAGCCGACGGGAAACGTGTCGCCCACGACAGCCCATTGTGGCTCGCCGAACAGGCAGAGCACCTTGCCGAAATCGTGGATCAGGCCGGTGAGGATGAACCAGCGGGGATGCCCGTCGCGGCGAATGGCTTCGGCCGTTTGCAGCAGATGCTCGATTTGCGGCAGGCTGGTGTCCGGATCGCTGTCGTCGACCAGTGTGTTGAGGAACTCCAGGCCGTCCCAGAGGCCCATCTGGCGCTTGTCGCGCTTGAGATACTCGGCGCGCTTGGTACGGACGAAGTCGACGGTCTGATGCTGGTGGTTCAAACGATAGAACTCGGCCACGTGCGGCTTGACTTGGGCCCGATAGTCGCGGAATTCTTCCTTGGCCTTGGTCGAAGCGGGCGCCATCCGCTGGGCCGGATCGGGATAGCGGCGCAGCACGTCGTCGTCCCACTCCTCCAAGTCGCGCAAGGGGCCGGAGCCGCCAGCTTGAGAACGATCGACCATGGCGCTAATTCCTTGCGAGGTTAGTTGGTCTGGGGCTCGCCGCGCAAGAACGCGGCCAGGCCGGCCAGGTTGTCGGTGTTGATATGGTCCACTCCGGCCGCTTGCAGCACGGTCCAGGCTTCGACCGTTTCGGGCGTCGCCCAAAAGCGAATGCGCCGGCCGCGCGCGTGCGCTTTTTCGACCGCGGTCTTGAGCCGGGCAAGCTCTTCGTCGTCGATCGGCCCGCGCCCGCGCCACTTGAAATGCGCGCCCCAACGATCGCTGACCAGCGGCATCAGGTGCGCCGGCGCGTCGGAATCGAGATCGCCCATGCGGCCATCGATGCCCGCATGACGCACCGCGGCGGCGGTCATCGTGTCGCGCGGACATGCGCCGGAGATGACGACTTGAATGGCCTTGGGCTCCTCGACGCCGTCGCGCACCGTGGAGATCACGTCGTCGTACTCGGCCAGCACCTTGTCGAGCGCGGCGTAGGTCGTCTCGCCGTCGCTCTTGATGTCGATCAACAGGTAGAACGGCTTTCCGCCCGGATAAACGCTGCCGCCGTTGGTCTTCACGCGCTGGCGCAATGGATCGAGATAAAGCGCCTGCAGCGTGCGGTCCGGTTTCACGTCGCTGCGATTGTGCGCCACCAGCAGCGCGCCGTCGACCAGGTAGATGTCGGCTTCGACGCTGGAAAAGCCGTGGTCCAGCGCGTCCAACAGCGGGCGCTCGTGCTCGTAGTCATTATGAGCGTGGGCTTGCGCCAGCGGCTCGACCGCCACGGCATGCGCGGCATGGGCCACCACGATCAAGGCGGACAGCAATACCGCCAACGCAGTAGAACGGAAAAACATTGCAAAAATCCTGCCTGGTGTTCGCCGGGCACGTGCCGGTGCCTGTTCCCCGGGATTCTAACATTGCGGACATGACGGCGACAAGTTTGGCACTTGCAGCGCACCTTGTACATCGGGCACGTCGCTGGCTCGCAAGCATTCAGCCGGTTCCAACTGACGTCTTGCAACTCCAGCTACTCATGCCGCACGCTCGGCGATGTGCGTCGATGCACACTACTTGCCTTCTTCCCCGCCGTTCCACTTCCAATTGCGGACTTCCGGCAGGTCTTGGCCGTGCGCGTCGATGTACTGCTTGTGGTCGACCAGTTTGTCCTGCAATGCCTGTTTCAAGTAGGCGCCCTTGGTGCCGACGTTGGGCACGCGGTCGACGACGTCCATGGCCAGGTGGAAACGGTCCAGCTCGTTCAGGACGGTCATGTCGAAGGGAGTCGTGATCGTGCCCTCCTCCTTGTAGCCACGCACGTGCAGGTTGTCGTGGTTGGTGCGGCGATACGTCAGCCGGTGGATCAGCCAGGGATATCCGTGAAACGCAAAGATGATCGGCTTGTCCTTGGTGAACAGCGAGTCGAAGTCCTTGTCGCTCAGTCCGTGAGGATGCTCGCTGGCCGGCTCCAGCTTCAACAGATCGACGACGTTGACCACGCGCACTTTCAATTCGGGCAGATGCTGGCGCAAAATCGACACCGCGGCCAGCGTCTCCAAGGTCGGCACGTCGCCGGCGCACGCCATCACCACGTCGGGCTCGGCATTTTGGTCGTTGCTGGCCCACTTCCAGATGCCGATGCCCTCGGCGCAGTGCCGCACGGCTTCGTCCATGTTCAACCATTGCGGCGCCGGGTGCTTGCCTGCGATCGCCACGTTGACATAGTGCCGGCTGCGCAGGCAATGATCCATGACCGACAACAGGCAATTGGCGTCGGGCGGCAGATAGACGCGCACGATCTCGGACTTCTTGTTGACGACGTGGTCGATGAAGCCGGGATCCTGGTGCGTGAAGCCGTTATGGTCCTGCCGCCACACGTGGGACGACAGCAGGTAATTGAGCGAGGCGATTTTTCGTCGCCAGGGCAGGTCGAGCGTGACCTTCAGCCACTTGGCGTGCTGGTTGAACATCGAATCGATGATGTGGATGAAGGCCTCATAGCTGTTGAACAGCCCGTGGCGTCCCGTCAGCAGGTAACCTTCCAGCCAGCCTTCGCACTGATGCTCGCTGAGCACTTCCATCACGCGGCCGCTGGCGGCGAGAAACTCGTCGTTCTCCTGCGTCTGCGCCTCCCACTGGCGATTGGTCGCCTCGAAGACCGCGCCCAAGCGGTTCGACAACGTCTCGTCGGGTCCGAAGATGCGAAAATTGTGTTGATCGTCGTTCAGCTTGATGACGTCGCGCAGGAACTCGCCCAGCACGGTCGTATCGCCGGCCTCGACGCCGCCGGGCGATGGCACCGTGACGGCGTAGTCTCGGAAGTCCGGCATCCGCAAGTCGCGCAGCAAAATTCCGCCGTTGGCGTGCGGGTTGGCGCCCATGCGACGCGCGCCTTCGGGCGCCAGCTCGGCCAATTCCGCGCGAAAGCGGCCACGCTCGTCGAAAAGCTCCTCAGGCCGATACTCCTGCATCCAGTGTTCCAGTTGCGCCAGATGCTGAGGGTTCGACGCCGAAATGATCAGCGGAACCTGGTGCGCTCGAAAGGTGCCTTCGACCGGCAATCCGTCGACCACTTTCGGCCCCGTCCATCCTTTGGGCGAATCGAGCACGATCATCGGCCAGCGCGGCCGCGCAGCGTTGCCCTGGCTGCGTGCGGATTGCTGGATCTGCTTGATGTGATCGACCACGATGTCGAGCGTGGCGGCCATGAGCTGGTGCATCTCGTCCGGATCGTCCCCGGCGACGAAATGGGGCGTCCAGCCATAGCCGGCCAGCAGTTCTTCCAGTTCCTCGTGGCTGATGCGTGCCAGCACGGACGGATTGGCGATCTTGTATCCGTTGAGGTGCAGGATCGGCAGCACGGCGCCGTCGGTGATCGGATCGAGGAACTTGTTGGAGTGCCAGGCCGTGGCGAGCGGCCCGGTTTCGGCTTCGCCATCGCCGATGATGCAAGCGACCAGCAGATCGGGATTGTCGAACGCGGCGCCGAAGGCGTGGCTGAGCGAATACCCCAGCTCGCCTCCCTCGTGAATCGAGCCTGGACATTCCGGCGATACGTGGCTGGGAATACCGCCTGGAAAGGAGAACTGCTTGAAGAGCAGTTTGAGGCCGTTTTCGTCCTGCGTGAGGTTGGGATAGATTTCGCTATAGGTGCCTTCCAGGTAGGTGTTGGCTACCAGCGCCGGGCCGCCGTGTCCCGGTCCGGCAATGTAGATCATGTCCAGGTCGAATTCCTTGATGACGCGATTCAAGTGCGCGTAGATGAAGTTCTGTCCCGGCGTGGTTCCCCAATGGCCGAGCAGGCGCGGCTTGATGTGCTCGAGCTTCAAGGGCTCTCGCAGCAGCGGATTGTCGCGCAGGTAGATCTGGCCGACCGACAAATAGTTTGCGGCCCGCCAATAGGCGTCGATCTTTTCGAGCAGCTTCGGCGAAAGCGGCTTACTGCTTGCGCTCATCAATTGGGTGGTCATGACATTGCTCTCCTATGGGGAGGCCGATGGTTCGGCAGACGGTTTTGGCGATCATCCATTGCTCGTCGGTGCGCATCACCCGCACGGCGACTGGGCTTGCGTCCTTGGAAATGACAGGTGCGTCGGCGTCGTTGCGTTGGTCGTCGATCTCGATGCCCAGGAAGTCCATGCCGCTGCAGACGCGCGCGCGGACGACGCCCGCATTTTCGCCAATGCCGCCCGCAAAGACCAGTGTATCCAGCCCGCCCAATGCGGCCGCCAGCGCGCCGATACATTTCTTCACGTGATAGCAAAACACGGCGACGGCTTCGGCGGCGCGGACGTCCTCGTTTTCGCGCGCCAGCAACTCGCGCATGTCCGGGCTCGTTTCGGAAATTCCCAGCAGGCCCGACTGGCGATTGATCAATTCGTTGAACTGTGCCGGCGTTGTCGCTTCGGTGCGCATCAGGTACCACGCCACGCCAGGATCCAAGTCGCCGGTGCGCGTGCCCATGGGAACGCCTCCGGCGGGCGTAAAGCCCATGCTCGTGTCGATGCTGTCACCGTCGCGCACCGCCGCCAGGCTTGCGCCGTTGCCCAGGTGCGCCAGGA
>JBGSYQ010000072.1:0-2001 GCA_041750795.1 Pirellulales bacterium
GGGGCGCGCTTCGTTGACGGCCAGCGGGCGACCATCGTGTTGCTGGTCGTTGAGCCCTTGAATGGCTGCCTGGGCTTCGGAGTCCGAACCCATCTCAACGAAACCAAAGCCTTTGCTCCGCCCCGTGTCACGGTCCTGAATGACCTGTGCACTTTGCACCGTGCCGAATTCAGCGAACAACTGCTCGAGGTCCGAGCTTGACACGGAATAGCTCAGATTTCCTACATACAACTTCTTACCCACGGGAACGGACTCCTGTACCAGCGCAAACAACAACCCGATCTTGCTTTCCGGGTCGCATGGAAAGGGGCCGACTTGACGGCCCAACAGGTGGAAGGGCGATAGAGGCAACCGCAGGAGCCAACTCGGCTTGAACTACCGGCATGAACTCACTCGACGAACCAACCGCAGGAAGTATATCATGTTTTGCCGGCCGGTACAGCACTTCCCGGCCACCTTCGCCAACAGCGAATTCGAGGATTGTGAAATAAATCACAGGCCGCTCCACGCACTGTCCACGCCCATGCAAATCCTTTTTTCGAACCCGCGCCAAGGCCGCCTCCATGCCGCGAAAGCGGCCGACCAAACGGGGCTCCTGCTGCGCACGTTCCCACACCTGCAACGACTATGGAGGCGCTGATGTCGATGAGCAATCAATCGAAACCCCTGGTGGGTATCGTGATGGGCAGTAAGTCCGACTGGGAGACGATGTCCCATGCGGCGGAAACACTTACGCGCTTTGGCGTGCCCCACGAATGCCGCGTGCTTTCGGCCCACCGAACCCCGGACGCAGCTCACGAGTTTGCCAACAGCGCCGAGTCGCGCGGCTTGGAAGTGCTCATTGCCGGCGCCGGCGGGGCTGCGCACCTGGCGGGCGTGGTGGCGGCTTACAGCGTGCTGCCGGTGCTGGGTGTGCCCATGCAGACGCCGTCGCTGGGCGGCCTCGATTCGCTGCTCTCCACCGTCCAGATGCCCGGCGGAATTCCGGTGGCGACGTTTGCCATCGGCAGGGCGGGCACGGTCAACGCGGCGCTGTTCGCCATCGCCATCCTGGCGGGCAGTCGACCCGAGCTGCGCGAAAAGCTCAAGGCATATCGCCAGGAGCAACAGGCAAAAATCCTGGCCGAAACACTGCCGTGACGCAGAACAGGCAAGCCCTTTCATGATTCTCGACGATCTTGCCCGTGCGGCACGCTATTGCGATCTGAACCCCGGCTTTCGCCTGGGCTTCGACTTTCTCATGCGCACCGATCTGGCAATCCTGGCCGGGGGTCGCCACGAGATCGACGGCCAGCGCGTGTTTGCGCTGGTGAATCGCGATCCGGGCCGCGGCCGCGCCGGCGCCCGGCTCGAAGCCCATCGGCAGTACATCGACATCCAGTTCCTGGTCGACGGGCAGGAAGAAATCGGCTGGCGACCGACCGCCCAATGCGTGCAAGCGACCGAGCCTTACGACGCGGACCGCGACATCGCGTTTTTCGGCGACGCCCCCCAAACGTGGATCTCGCTGCCGGCCGGCAAGTACATGATCTTTTTCCCCGACGACGCCCACGCACCGCTGGCAGCCACCGGTCCGAATACCAAGGTCGTGATTAAAGTCGCGGTGTGAAATCGGATCCGGCTCCGATTCGTCGCCGAATTTGGCGCGGCTCCGCCGTGGACCCTCCACCGCCGCGGGTTAGAATAACAAGCGGCATTCAAGCACAAGCGTGGCCGCCCACGGCGAGGGCGGCCACTACTGGTGTGCGACGATTCGTCCGACGGTCGAATTCCATGGCGCTTGCCCGCGAGCAACTCGATCTGTCCGAGCCGGCGTTACGCCCGCCCAGGTTCTCGTTGCGCACGCTGTGGCTGGCGATCACGGCCCTGTGTTGCTTGTTCGCCGTGATGGCGTCCTTGGGCGCGCTGTGGTCGGCCGTGCTGCTACTGTTTCTGTGCCTGGGCGCCGCGCACGTCATCGGCAACTCGCTGGGCACCAAGTTGCGCGACCACGCCGACCGG
>JBGSYQ010000073.1:0-5574 GCA_041750795.1 Pirellulales bacterium
CGCCGGCGCGGCGCCGGGCGATAACGCCGCGACGAGCGGTTGATTGGCATCGCCTTGGATGGGAGGAGCACTGGTCTCGGTGGCGACGCGGTACATCCGCTGCCGCGATTGCGGGTCGATGGCCGCCGGCTCGCCGAGCACCAGCGTGAGAATCTGGTGGCAGGACGCGACCTCGGCCAGGTGGACGTCCGACTCCAGGCAGATCTTTTCGAACTCGGCCACGCGCTCGGCCGTCAACGTGTTGTCGAGATACTCGGCGACCGTGTTGGCATCGGTGGCCAGCCCCTTGCCGGTGACCGGCGGCACGCCCAAGCGCAGGCGGCGCATGCTGTCGCGCGTGCGATGGACCAACTCGCTGGCGAACTCGCTCTCTTCGATCTTCTTGGCGATGTCCTCGGAATCCTGCGGATCGAGGATGTCATCCAGGTAGGCCAGCATCGTTCGCAGTGTGAGTCGCATATGGTCCCCGCGTGGCGTCGTCCGAAATGGCAGCGCGCAGCCCGCGGTGGACCGGCGTCTATAAGTAATAGTGGGGACGGAGGCGGCCGGCCGTACGTTGCGAGGCAAGAAAGTCGCAAGAAATGACGCCCCAACCCATGCCGGCACACGGGCCGCGCAACAACGGCAGGCCGGTGGCCCAGAAGCTCGAACACGCCTGCTAGCGGGTGCAGTGGGAGCGAGCGCGGGGGTGGGGGTGATGGGCTGCCGAGATCAGCCAGATCGGCCCGGCCGCAGAGGCAGCCACGAAGATGGCCACGGCCAAGGCGTGCAATGTATCGAGATTCGCCAAGTGTGCCGCGCCATCCTGGGGTCGGGCCGACGCGGCCGAATGTGAGTGTGCAACGGTCTGGGCGCCGTTTTCGGCTTGAGCGTTGGGGACATTGGCGGCGGCCAGCGAGACCGTGACCACGGACAGGATACCCACGCAAGCGCCAAGGGTGGCGGCCCTCCAATCAAACGAAAGGGAAAACATAGGCAAAAGCCGTTGTGAATTTCGGGTGGGGGAGTATGTGACGCGCGGGCCGGCAGGGTTGAAATGCATTTGGCGGGCCAAAGTTTTCGTGAGAGGCTGCCTGGCAGGCCGTAAGTGCTTCTGGCATTGCCGCTTAGCAGTCGCCGTACCGGATTGGGACGTGTGGCATGACCGATGCGGCCGCTCAACGTGTCGCCAGCGGCGTGTTTCCAAAAGGAAACTTCGCCCACAGCGGTTTGCCGGTTGCAGCAGTGGTCGGCGACGGCCGGAAATGTGGCTGGGAGAAGCCGCCGCGGGCCCTCGAACCATCGGCCCGGCACATGATTCGTTGCACCGAGCGGCATTGCGCGCCGCATCGCGAGGGCATTTTTTTTCATCCCCGCTTCGACCGGCGCGAATTGGCGTGTAAAATTGGTTAGACGTGGCTCGCATTCATCTCATCTCGAGCATGACGTTTTCTATGAGCGCTCACGACCGCATCCGTCGCCAGCAATGCACCCTGCAAGCCGAGGGCTACCTCGAGCTGGGCATGGCGTCGCATGCGCTGGCGGCGTTGGATCGTTCGGGGCCGGCCGATACCTGGTCGGTGCATGCGCTGTACTTGAAGGGCGAGGCGCTGCGCTCGCTGTCGCGCTTCCGCGAAGCGATCGAGCCGCTTTCGTCCGCGGCGCAGGCCGAGCCTCGCAACATCCACATCTGGCTGGCACTGGGATGGTGCTACAAGCGCACCGGACGGATCGATCTGGCCATCGAATCGCTGGAAGAGGCCTTGCTGGCCGAGCCGGACAACGCGCTGGTCAACTACAATCTGGCCTGCTACTGGGCGCTGGCCAAGAGCAAGCGTCAGGCGCTGGCCTACCTGGAGCGGGCCTTCGAGCTGGAAGACCACTATCGAGTGCTCGTGGCCGACGAGCCCGACTTCGATCCGATCCGCTCGGATCCGGACTTCCAGTCGATGGTGCGCGTGACCGTCTGACGCCGCGGCGGGTCGTGCTGGGCAGCCTGCCGGCGACTGGGCGTGCGACGGGTTGCTAAAACAGCCAGCCCAGACCGAAAAACGCACCGTGCAGGATCAGGCTGCCGCTCTGCTTGAGGTCTCCTAGCGACGGCGCAAACTGGTTGTCGCCCAGGGCGACGTTCGCGGCGCCCACGAAGCGGTAGCCGGCATAGCCGTACACGTTGGATCGAAAGTGGCAGTTCACTCCGGCATCGATCTGGCCCAGGAAGGCGACGTCGGTTTTGTCGTCGGTAAAGTCGTAGGCGACGTCGCCGTTGCCCGAGTAGATCCGCGATCGCACGGTCATCTCGTTTCCATAGATGCCGGCCTTGGGTACGAAGAACAGGCTCCACTCGGGGTTGAACCGGAAGTTGAAGATCGTGCCCAACTGAGCGCCGTACATGTTGTTGAGCGAGCGGAACCTTACGAAAGCGGTCTCGTCGGGGTCGGACCAGTCGTTGCCGAAGGACACCGAGCCGAACGCCAGATCCTCGCTGAAGCGGAAGTAGCGAAAGCCCGCCAGGCCGATGACTTGCAGGCGGTCGGAGCTAAGCAGGGTGCCGCCGAGCAGATTGATTTCGGCGCTGTTGACGATATCGGTGCGGTAGATCCGTTGCGAGGCGGCCTCTTCGAAGTAGTACGAGAACGGATTTCCGTTGAGGGTGATGCCCGAGACATTAAACGACGCGTCCAGCGCGGTGGCCGGAACGCCGGTGGTGTCGTCGACCTGGGCAAAGCCGTTCATTTCGCCGGTGCCCCACCAGGTGAAGGCGATGGCCGTGCCGCTGCTGGCGCCCAGCGCGCCCCACGGGCCGGTGTTGTCGGTGTATCCTCCAAACGCGTATCCGAGCGTGACTTCTCCGCCGCCGGTCCAACCGGCGTTGGCGGCCTGCAAGGTCATCAAGGGCGTGCTGGTGCCGGACTGATAGGTCATGACTTGGGCCGGTCCGCGATTGCGAGTCAGGATGACGGCGCCGGTGGTGGCGAACCAGCCGCTTCCACAGTGGACGCCGCACTCGCAGTCCCAGTTGCTGTCGCAGCCGCAAGCATCGCATTCGGACCAGCCGGTTCGCTCGAGTTCCCCTTCGCCCCCTGCCCAGGCAGAGAACGCCGACCGCGTCTCGGTGGTGGGGGCCGTCTGATGTTGCTTGGCGGACGTGGATTGAGCGCCGCTCGGAGCGTTCTCGGACGTGAATTCCGAAAAGTGCGGTCCGGCGGTTGCCTGAGGAGCCGCCGATGGCGGGGCGGGCGCGTAATAGGTGTCGTAGGCGGCGTGCGCGGCCGTCGAATCGCCGGAAGCAGGTGCCGCGTGTACGGCGGGCAGCAGCGAGATCGGTGGATGCGGCAAACGTTCGATCGTTTGCGCGCCGGCAATGCCCATCAGGCTTGCCCACGAGAAGAGCGCAGCGATCCCCAGGGATCTCGTCACGATAGACTCCTTTCCACATGGCGACACGTCATCCGTGGCGCCGTGGTCGCACGAGACCATGGCGCGGGCGTCGACCGGCGAAGTCGTTGCACCGCCGGCGCAATCGCTCGACGGTGTCAGGAGATCCCTCTCCGTCCCTCGCTCAATCCATTGAGCGCATTTCGACCATCGGCATTTCCCCCAGGTGTGCATCGTGCGAATGTGGCATGCCGCGTTAAAACGCCCCGCGCCACCCCGCGCCCTTCGGATTTACCGTCGCGAACGGAAAATCGGGTGCGCAAGCCCTTCTCGGCGGCGCCGGCAAAGGCGGCAAGGTTTCGCGCTGCTGATGCCGGCGGAGCGACGCCAGAGACGTCCCACTGGCTGCTAGATGCCCGCCACTTCGCGGGCCAGTTGCTCGTAGTCGACGGCGCCGTTGGAGCCGGGAGCGTAGTGGAAGATCGATTGGCCGAAGCTGGGCGCCTCGGCCAGGCGGATGTTGCGGCGGATGCGCGTGGCGAAGGGGCGGGCGCTGGCCCAGGGCGTGCGCGGCTGGGCGCCTTCGTGGAAGAACTGGTCGACGTCGTGGATCACCTCGGCCGCCAGCTTCGTGCCCGACTCGTACATGCAGTAGACCACGCCGCTGAGCTTCAGCCGGTCGTTGAGCCGGCGGGCCACCAGGTCGATGGTCTCCAGCAACTTGCTCAGGCCGTGCAGCGCCAGAAAGTGTGGCTGCAACGGCAGGAAGACTTCGTCGACCGCGGCCAACGCATTGAGCGTCAAAATGCCCAGCGACGGCGGGCAATCGATGAAGACGTAGTCGAACTCGTCGCGGCAGCGCGCCAGCTTGTCGCGCAAGATCACTTCGCGCCCGACGATGCCCACCAACTCCACTTCGGCGGCCGCCAGGTCGATGTGCGAGCCGGCGATCCACAGGTGCTCGCCGCCGGGCTGCCAGACGTCGGCCAACTCGGTGCTTCCAGTGAGCACGTCGTACATGCTGCGCTCGTCGCGAGCCGGTTGCAGGCCCAGGTGCAGCGTGGCGTGCGCTTGCGGGTCGAGATCCACCAGCAGCACCCGTTGCCCAGTGGCGGCCAGCGCGGCGCTGAGATTGACGGCCGTCGTGGTTTTTCCCACGCCGCCTTTTTGATTGATGATAGCAATCGATCGCATCGCGTGCGGAACTCCATTTCCGGGGATTTCGAGCGGCGCGAATTATAGCCCAGCACGGGCGCAGCGTCCTAGGCGAGTTGCCTCCCATTTCCCCCTACCGCCTACAGCCTACCGCCTACAGCCTAACGCCTACCGCCTACGGCCTACAGCCTACGGCCTAACGCGGCAGCTTGCCTGGCCGCGTTTTTCCAGGTACTGCTGGTGATATTCTTCGGCCCGGTAGAACGTTTCGGCGGGCACGATCTCGGTGACGATCGGCCGCGAGTGCTTGCCGCTGGCGGCCAGGCGCTCTTTGGCGGCTTGTGCGGCTTTCTGCTGGGCGGGCGTGTGGACGAAGATGGCCGTGCGGTATTGCGAGCCGTAATCGGGCCCCTGGCGATTGAGCTGCGTGGGATCGTGGTTCTGCCAGAAGACGTTCAACAACTCGTCGTAGGAGATCTCGGCCGGATCGAACTCGACTTCGACCGCTTCGGCGTGGCCGGTGCGATCGGTGCAGACTTGCTCGTAGGTGGGATTGGGGGTTTGACCGCCGGTGTAGCCGACGGCCGTGTTCTTGACGCCGTGTGTCTGGCGAAAGGCGGCCTCGACTCCCCAAAAGCAGCCGGCGGCGAACGTTGCTTTCTCCATCGTGGACTCCGTGTTACTTTGGTGTCCGCTTGGCGCGGCGCCGTGGCGGATGTTCGGGATGACTGGCCAACTCTTGCAGCTTGCCGGCCAAGGCCGTCAGCTCGTGCCATTCTTTTTTACAAAAATCGGCGACGCGATTGAACTTGATGTGGCGGATTTTTTCACCGGTGCCGTGGATCAGCTTGCGCGGATCGGCGATGGTGGCTCCGCGGCGCAGACCCAAGCCAAGCTGGCGGGCGCCGGCCGCCAGCGTGGCGACGTAGTCGTGCGTCTCCTTTTTACGTCGCTTGGACCTGGAGGGTTTGCCGGCCGATTTCGTGCTCGCCCCGGCGGCCGCACGTGTTTTGGCCGGGCGGGCCACCGGTCTGGCTTTGGCGGACGCCCGCTTGAGATCGG
>JBGSYQ010000074.1:0-10153 GCA_041750795.1 Pirellulales bacterium
GCGGCGACCGCTTCGGCGGCTTCAACCACTCCGGTTCGTTCAATTCGCCCGCGGCACGGCCCGAGACGTTTTACCCCTCGCGCGTCGGCGCCGGCGAGAACCGCTTCGGCGGCGGAAACTTCCAATATCACGCCAACGACCTCACGCGCCCCGGCGCCGGCGACCGAGCCAACCTCGGCGACAGGTCGAATCTTGGCGACCGCACGAATTTTGGCGACAGAACGAATCGCGGAGATAGGGCCAACATCGGCGACCGCGCAAACATTGGCGACCGGACGAACATCGGCAATCGCGGCGATCTGGCCAATCGCGCGGGCAACATCAACCGCGGCAATTTCAATCGCAACAACTGGAACAACAACCACATCAACCACGACAACTGGTATCACGGCAACTGGCACGGCAACTGGGACCACGGCTGGCACTATCGGCCCTACGGTTGGTGGGGCGGCGCGGGGTGGGGCTTTGGCGCCGGCTGGGCCGCCGCTTCGCTGGTGCCCTGGTCCTGGGGCTATTGGGGATACGACAATCCGTATGCCACCACGCCCTATGTGGTCGACAACACCACCGTCAACTACGCCGAGCCGTTGGCCAGCTATAGCGCGTCCAGTTCGCCGGCCGACAATCAAGCCGGTCAGACGCCCGCCGACCAGGCGTCGGTCGCGTTCGACCAGGCGCGGCAGTCCTTCGCCGGCGAAGACTACAAGGCCGCGATGGATTCGGTGAACCAGGCCATCGCGCTGACGCCCGACGATCCGGTGCTGCACGAGTTCCGCGGGCTGGTGCTGTTCGCCACCGGCAACTACAAGGACGCCGCGGCGGCGGTCTATGCCGTGCTGTCGACCGGCCCCGGCTGGGATTGGACGACGCTGGCCAGCTTGTATCCGAACATCGATCTGTACACGCGGCAGTTGCGCGCCTTGGAAAGCTACTGCAAGGCGCACCCGGACGAAGCGGACGCCGCCTTCCTGCTGGCGTACGAGTACCTGACCATGGGCTCGACCGACGGCGCCATAGCCGAGCTGAAGCAAGTGGTGAAGCTGAATCCCAAGGACCAGCTTTCGGCGCAATTGCTCGCCAGCCTGACGGCGCCGGCCGATGCGCAGCCGCCGCAACCCCAGCAGCCCGCGGCGCCGGCCACTCCGGTCACCTCCGCGCAACTGGCCGGCGATTGGAAGTTCTCGCGGCCCGACGGCGGCAAGATCGAGCTCGATCTGAAGTCGGACTCGACCTACACCTGGAGCTACACGCACGACGGCAAAACCGACGCGCACTCGGGCAAGTACAGCGTGGCCGACAACCTGCTGGTGCTCAACACCGACGACGCCCCAGCCATGGTCGGCCAGGTGAGCAGCCTCACCGCGCGCGGCTTCAACTTCAAGCTAGCCGGCGGCTCCCCCAACGACCCGGGACTGGCGTTTACGAAGTAGCGAGGCTCGCAAAGGCAAACCGGGACGGAGCGAGCTGGCCGGATTGTCTGCTGCTTCCGCCAAGATCCGCGCGCCGATGGCGAACTAACTTGAGTGGAAAGCTGTATTTGGGTTCCACCTGGGAGAGACGGCGCATGGCCACTGCATATCCGCGCTACTATGAGCGCAACACGCATTCGCTGCTGGTTGGCTACCTGGTGTGGCTGTTCGGCATCTTCGGCGCCCATCGCTTCTATTACGGCAAGCCGGTCACCGGCACGATCTGGTTCTTCACGCTGGGGCTGCTGTTTGTCGGCTGGTTTGTCGACCTGTTCCTGATTCCCGAGATGGATCGCCGCGCCGACTGGCGCTACGCCCCCGGGCCGCTCGACTATACCGTGGCCTGGCTGCTGCTGACGTTCTTGGGCGTGTTCGGCATCCACCGCTTCTACATGGGCAAGTGGATCACCGGCATTATCTGGCTGTTGAGCGGCGGCCTGCTGGGCCTCGGCTGGCTCTACGACCTGTGGACGCTCAACGAACAAGTGGACGAGGTCAACCGCTACGAAACGGCGTGGGCGTGAGAGGTTGGTGAGTGCGACGCGTCCGTTCGCTAGCCTTTCTTGATCTTCTTCGGCGCGCAGAGTTTGCCCTTTTTCTTCCGGACGACGCTGCAGTCTTCGCACTTGAAGCGTCCGGGCTTGGGCTCTTGCGACGGCTTTCCTCGTTGGCATCCCATAAACGAGCCTTTGCGGTTTGCTATTGGAGCCCGTGGCTCGAAATCACCTGCCCACAATCGCCCCAGTCAACTGCCAGCGTGTTTGCAAATGCTTCATCGCGGCGGGTGGTCGCCGGGTTGGGCAATTGGAATCGCGGTATTGCCCCCAGAGGCTACTCCGCCGCAGCCGCCTTCGTCGCGCCGTCGGGCGGATTGCGATAATCCAACGGGGGCTTCTGATCCGGCTCGAGCAGGCTTTGATACGGCATGGTCGCCAGGCGCCGCTGGTGCTCGGCCTTGGCCGCGGCCAACAACTCCGGCCTGGTATACAGATCCCATGCCGTGGCCGAGAGCACCTTGGCCGCCAGCAGCATGCCCTTGCGCCCGAGGGTCGTGCCGCCCGCAGCCGTGGCTTGCCACGAGTGGCCTGGCGTGCCGGGCACCCAGCAAACCGTGCCGAAACCGGTCGTCGGCGCCGCCCACGACACGTCGCCCACGTCGGTCGAGCCCTTGGAAGTGGAGCCCTGCCGGTCGACCACGTCGGCGATACTCGCCAGCGGCGCCGGTTCGACCAGCGTCTGGGCGATCGCGTTGGCAAAGTGAATCTCGTCCTCCGTGAACTGCAAATCGTTGAGCGCCCGCAAATTGGCCAGCGTCACGCGCGACAGCGCGTCGTTGGGCAGCATCTCCAGCGTGCCGCCCAGGTATTCGATCTCCAGCCGCGTCTCGGTGGCCAATGCGCCGGCCTTGGCGCACAGCACCAACCGATCGTATAGCCCGCGTACGACTTTGCTCTCGGGATGCCGCACGTAGTAATACACTTCGGCGAAGTCGGGAACGACATTAGGCGCTCCGCCGCCGAAAGTGATCACGTGATGGATCCGCGTGAAGTCCGGCGTATGCTCTCGCAACAGTTGCGCGGCGTGATTGGTCAGTTCCACCGCATCCAGCGCCGAGCGCGCCTGATCCGGCGCGCCGGCCGCGTGCGCGCTGCGCCCATGAAAGCGAAACTTCGCGGCCACGCGCGCCAGGCACGTTGCGTCGCCGGCGCTGTTGCGGCTGCCGGGATGCCAGTGCAACACGGCATCGCAATCGGCAAACAGGCCGTCGCGCACCATGAACACTTTGGCCGCACCGCCTTCTTCCGCCGGGCACGCGTAGAATCGGACCGTTCCCGCCAGGTGGCCGGCCGCGATCTGTTCGGCCACGGCAATGGCGGCCGATGCGCTAGCCACGCCAAATAGGTGATGCCCGCAGGCGTGTCCATAGCTACCGGGCGTGCATGGTTGTCGATACGGCGTGGCCTCCTGTGACAGTCCGGGCAGCGCGTCGAACTCACCCAGGATGCCGATCACCGGTTTGCCCGAACCAAACGTGGCCACAAACGCCGTGGGCATGCCGCACACGCCGCGCTGCAGCTCGAATCCGGCGGCTGTTAGCATGTCGGCCAACAACGCCGACGACTCGGTTTCCTGATAGCCAGGCTCCGCCAACCGCCAGATGGCTTGCGCCGTTTCCCAGCAGCCGTCCGCGCGGCGCTCGACCGAATCATAGAGCGGCGTCTTCTCCGCGGCGCTCGCGGGCAGTGCGATCAGGGCCGCGGACAGCGCGATCGTCAGGTACTTGTATCGAAACATGCGGTTCCCCAGGGGTTCGAGGCACGTTGACAGCCGGCGCGGAAGATCGAGTGTCCTGGCAGTCTGTTGAATTCTTCAACAGGCTGCTCGCCGACTATCATACTCAAAACCACCAGGAAACGCGCGAATTCGCCGCCGGCAATCAGTCCGACTTCCGGAAGGAATGGCCGGTTTTCAAACCCGCCACGAACAGCACCAGCGCCACGGCGCCCAATGCGAATACGGTGTCGCCGGGAATGCGCATCCAGCGCAGGTTCTGCATGATCGGAGTTTGCAGAAACTCTGAGCTGCGTGCGTACCAATAGCCGTGTTCGACGGAAGCCCAGGTCTGCATCAAGCCGACCGGCAATAGGCTGAGCAGACACATGGCCATCAATCCGCCGTTGAGCGCCCAAAAGGCGAACCGCAGCAGGCCGTCCTTCCACTCGATGCCGGGGATCAAGGCGCGCAGGCAGACCAGCATCAGACCGATGCCGAGCATGCCGTACACGCCGAACAAAGCGGCATGGCCGTGCAAGGGCGTGGTGTTGAGTCCCTGCATGTAGTACAGCGCGATGGGCGGGTTGATCATGAACCCGAACAAGCCCGCGCCCACCATGTTCCAGAATGCGACCGACACGAAAAAGTAGATCGGCCATTTGTAGCGCTTCACCCAGACGGTGGCGCGAGAGCGGCGCACATCTTCCATCGCGTCGAAGCCGACCAGCACCAGCGGCACGACCTCCAGCGCGCTGAACACCGATCCCCAGGCAAGCGCCACGGTTGGCGTACCGGAGAAATACAAGTGGTGGCAGGTGCCGATGATGCCGCCGGAAAGAAAGATCGTGGCCGACAACAGCGCGGCAGCCGCGGCCACGCCGGGCCGGATCAGATTGAGCCGCATGAAGAAGAAGGCGATCACGGTGGTGGCAAACACCTCGAAGAAGCCCTCAACCCACAGATGGACCACCCACCATCGCCAATACTCGACGATCGTCAAGTGCGTGTGCTGTCCCCACGCCAGGCCGGCGCCGTAGAACAGCGCAATGGCGGTGGTCGAAACCAGCAACAAGGCCACCAGTTGCTTTTGCTCGCCCGGCTTCGCCAGCGCCGGTCGCAGCACGCGCACGACCAAGAACAGCCACAGCAGCAGGCCGGCGAGCAAGGCGATTTGCCACGCTCGGCCCAGGTCGACGTACTCGTAGCCCTGGTGACCGAAATAGAACGAGACGGTATCCGACAGCTTGTTCTGGATGCTCAACCATTCGCCGGCCAGCGAGCCGACGACCACGACCAGCAGGGCAAGAAATAGAATGTTGACGCCGAGGCGCTGACCCTTGGGCTCGGTGTCGCTCACCAGCGGGCCGATGAACAAACCGGCCGCCAGCCAGGCCGTGGCAATCCAAAACAGTCCCAACTGGATGTGCCAGGTGCGCGTCACGCTGTAGGGCAGCCAGTCGGAAAGCGGGAAACCATAGAACGCGTCGCCTTCGACGCCATAGTGTGCGGTGACCACGCCCAACAGCATTTGCACCAGCAACAGCGCCGAGACAACCCAGAAGTACTTGAGCGTGGCACGCTGCGACGGCGTGGCTTGCCAGCTTCCCAGCGGATCGACGTCCGGCAGCGCCGCGGCCGGCTCGCCCTCGTTTCGCAGCGCGGCGTACCACCAGACCATCGCGGAGATGCCGGCCAGCAGCATGATGATGCTGACGCCGGTCCACACGACGGCCTCGCCCGTCGGCCTGTTTCCGACCAGCGGTTCGTAGGGCCAGTTGTGCGTGTAGCTGATCTTGTCGTTCGGGCGATCGGTCACCGCGGCCCAGGAGGTCCAGAAGAAGAAAGCGGCGAGATTCCGCAAGCGTGTTTCATCGGTGACGGCGCCGGCCGGAATGGCGTAGTCGACTTGCCCGTTGGAGAAGACGTCCGAGTAGTGTGCGAGATTGGCTTCGAAGGCGGCGGCGCGAACCGGGTCAATAGTGATCGTGTCGGTGGCCGGGTCATAGGTGTTGGCGCGGATCTGTTCTGCCAGCCGTCCGCTGAGCTGGGCTTGCTGCTCGGCGCCGAGATCGGCAAAGTCCTGCTGATACGCTTCGTTGGCCCAGTGGTCGAGCATGTACGTGGCCTCGCGGTGCAGCCAGTCGGCGGTCCAATCGGGCGCCACGTAGCTGCCGTGTCCCCAAATGGAGCCCACTTCCATGCCGCCCAACGATTGCCAGACGTTCTGCCCGGCTTGAATGGCCCCCTCGTCGGCAACGATCTGGCCGTCGGTGGTCACGACGCGTTGCGGCAGCGGCGGCGCCTCCTGATAGATGCGCGTGCCGATCCAGCCCAGCACCAGAAACGACAACACCAGTACAAGCCCGAAGAACATCCAGAGCCGTTTCATAGGGGCCCTCGTTGAGTATGGTGGCTACAGAGAAGCTTGCCAGCGGCATGGAACGCCGTCGAGCCGTCAGATGTCCGCCGCTGCCTGCTTAATGTAGCACCAAGTCGTACCGTCGCGTCAATAACAGGAAGTCCACGCAAGCGCACGCTGTTGTTCAACTTCGAAGGGTACTATACTGGCGTCACGCCGCCTCCGGTTGCGCGTTGGCTTCCCGTGTCGCGTTTTCTGCTTGAAAGGTTCGGGCCTCATGGAGCGTTTCACGCCTCGCCGAATTGCCATCGTTAAGGTGGTTTCCTGCCTGGTTCTGTTGATGCCGGGTTGCACCAAGGTCCGAGCGGCCGATGACGCCGGTGCCGCGGCCGAAACCACCATCGTCGTTTCCGAGCGCGCGCAAAAGATCCACGATGCGGCCATCCTGGTCGACGGCCACAACGATCTGCCCTGGGTCATTCGCACCAAGGGTTCGTCGAACTTCGAGAAGCTCGACATTGCCCTTCCGCAGCCCAAGATGCACACCGACATTCCGCGGTTGCGGGCCGGCGGCGTCAAGGCACAGTTCTGGAGCGTGTATGTGCCGGCCGGCACGCGCCACGACGGCAAGGCGCTGTCGACCACGCTCGAGCAGATCACCATCGTCAAGTCGATGATCGAGCGCTATCCCGACGTGTTCGAGCTGGCGCTCTCCGTCGACGACATCGAGCGAATCAGCGGCCAGGGCAAGATCGCCTCAATGATCGGCGTCGAAGGGGGCCACTCGATCGAAAACTCCATCGCCGTGCTGCGTCAGCTTTATGCCGAAGGCGCGCGCTACATGACGCTCACCCATTCCGACACGCTCGATTGGGCCGACTCGGCCACCGACGAAGAGCGCAACGGCGGCTTAAGCCCCTTCGGCCGGGAAGTGGTTCGCGAGATGAACCGGCTGGGCATGCTGGTCGATATCTCGCACGTCTCGATTCCCACCATGAAGCAGGCCATCGAGATCGGCCAGGCGCCGGTCATTTTCTCGCACTCCTCGGCGCGTGCCGTGGCCGATCATCCGCGCAACGTGCCCGACGACGTGCTAAAGCTGACGGCCACCAACGGCGGCGTGGTGATGGCGAATTTTTATCCCGGCTTTGTCGTGCCCGCGGCCGCCGAGCGCGGCAAGCAGGCGATTCCGCTGTTGCGCGAGCTGAAGAACAAGTACGGCAACGACACCGACAAGATTCGGGCCGAGATGCGTAACTGGGCCATTCAAAACCCCACCGATCCCGGCTCGATCCACGTGGTGCTGGACCACATCGACCACATCGCCCGAACGGCCGGCGTGGACCACGTCGGCATCGGCTCGGACTATGACGGCATCGACACGGTGCCGCGCCAGTTGGAAGACGTGAGCACCTATCCGCGCATCACCCAGGGCCTGCTCGATCGCGGCTACAGCGAGCAAGACATCCACAAGATCCTGGGCGGCAATTTGCTGCGCGTGATGCGGGCAGCGGAGGCGACGGCAAGCGAGTTGCAATCGGCGGGTAGGTAGAATCGACCGCGATTTATTGGGGAGAACGTCATTTATGCGATGCGCAAGCAGTAATCGCTTTCTGGGGCTCCTAATCGCGACCGCGATTTCCCGTCGAGAGTGCCTCAGCTAGCCGCCTTTTGAGGAATTCAACAGGCGGCGACATCGCAGGGATGCGATGACAAAATAGCAACGTAAGTCGAACAGGCTGCTAGAGGATGCAATCCGAGGCAAGGTATTTCTGCCGTTTCCAAGGTAGAATAGTCGTGATGAGAATGTGGTGAATTCCATCGCAGGTCGTTCAGGAGTCATGCCGTGGAATGGCAAGAACGGATCGCGATTGATCCAAAAGTGCTCGCCGGGAAACCGGTCATCCGTGGTACGCGGATCGCCGTTGAGTTTCTCTTGGAGCTGTTGGCTGAAGGATGGACTCGCGAGCAAGTTCTAACGAACTATCCACAGCTCACAACGGAGGACATTCAGGCCGCGCTGCACTATGCCGCCGAGGCACTGAAGGAAGAACAGATCTTCCGGCTGGCAATATAAAGCGATGGGCAAGTTTCTGGCCAACGAGAATGTTCCTTCCATTGCAGTTGAGGCGGCGCGCCTGGCCGGCCACGATCTATGTTGGATTGCGGAATCTTCGCCCGGTGCTGATGACGAAGCCGTACTGGTTCAGTCGATTGCAGAGGGACGAGTGCTCCTAACCTTCGACAAGGATTTTGGCAAGCTTGCGTTCCGACTGGGTCGGCAGGCGTCCTGCGGCATCATTTTGCTCCGCCCCAGGTTGCGTTCGCCAGAATATCTCGCAATTCATTTCTACCGTCCTCTCACAACCGGCTGATTGGCAGGACCATTTCAGTGTGGCGACCGAGGGGCGATTGCGAGTGATTCCTCTTCCCAAGTAGACGCACTTCGGACGCGCCTCGGCATGCTCGGGTGACACGCCTGTGCCGAGTTGCTAGATTGCATCTGCCGCTCGACGCCGCGCCGCGGGCGTGGCCCTTCGTTGTTCACTGCACGTTGAAGTGCGGGGCTTATGACTGCCGATCTCTCCCCGCCGCACGATCGCCGGTCAAACCGCGTGAACCGGGCCTTCGTTGTCTGTGCGCTGGTGACGCTGGGCGTGCTGCTGGTGGCGGCTCCGTGGGCGCTTTGGGGCAGCTACCGGGCACTGCAGGCGATGAACAATCATCCGCTGGTGTGGATGCCGCGCGACACGCCCGCACGCACGCAGTACGAAGCGTTCGTGGCAAACTTCGAGCACTTCGACCCGGTGATCGTCGGCTGGCCGGGCTGCACGATCGACGACGACCGGCTCGATCGCTTTGCCGAGGCGCTGCGCGCGGCGGACGAAGCGCAGCCCTCCGACCAGCGGTTGTTTCATCGCGTGGTCACGGGTCGCGACCTGTTGCGCGAGTTGACGTCGCGGCCGCTGCGACTCTCGCGCGAGGCGGCCATCGGGAGGCTGCGCGGGTCAATGATCGGCCCAGACGGCCAATCGACGTGCGCCGTGGTGGTGCTCACACCGGCGGCAGCCAAACGCGGCGGCGAGGCCCTGGAACTGATCGAATCGATCGCCCAGCGCGAGACGGGGCTTTCGCCCGACGAGCTACGCCTGGGGGGACCGACCGTCGAGAGCACCGAGATCGATTCTGCCAGCGTCCGCTCACTGATCGACAACATCATTCCCTCTGCCATCGTGGTGCTGATCGTGGCCTGGCCCGTGCTGCGCAGCTTCTGGATGACGGTGCTGGTGAGCGGAGCGGCACTTTTGGTCGAGTGCATCACGCTGTCGCTGGCCTACTACAGCGGCGTGGAAATCAACGGCATTCTGGTGGTCATGCCCAGCCTGGTGTTCGTGATCTTCACGTCCGGCTCGGTACACCTGTTGAACTACTACTACGAGGCGCTCGACGAGGGGCTGGCGGCGATGGCGCCGTCTGAAGCAGTGCGCGCCGGTTGGCTGCCCTGCTTCCTGGCGACTCTGACGACCGCCGTCGGCACCGGTTCGCTGGCCACCAGCCGCATCGAGCCGGTGGTGGTGTTCGCCCAGTTTGCCACGATTGGCATCGTCGTCACGTTCGTGGTGATGTTCCTGGTGTTGCCCGGCGCCATGGTGATTCACGCGCGCTATGCCGCGCCAGTCGCCGCGAGTTCGGCGCCATCAGTACGCACTTCGCGCTGGCCCGTGCTGGCCCGGTTCATCGCGCGACATGCCTGGCTAATGGTGATCGGATTCTCGCTGGCCATCGTAGCCGGCGCGGCCGGAGTGGCGCAATTGAAGGCGACCATGGAACTGGGAGACTTTTTCACCGCCGACACCAAGATCGTGCGCGATCACCACTGGCTGGAGGACACCATCGGACCGCTGTTGCCCGCGGAGGTCGTGTTGCGATTCGACGCGGACTCGCAATCGAGCCTGAACGATCGGCTGGTGCTGGTGCGCGCGGTGGAGGGCGCCATCGATCGCGCGCAGGCGGCCGGCACGTCGATGTCGGCGGCCAAGCTGTTGCCGGC
>JBGSYQ010000075.1:0-21457 GCA_041750795.1 Pirellulales bacterium
GCGGCCGCCAGTGCGCCAGCGGCTGATGAGCACGGTGCGCGTGCCGGAGCCGAGCAGCCCGCACAGCGACAGAAACAGATCGTCGCCGGCGGCCGAAGTCTTGCGCAGCCCGGACTCGGCCGAGGTGTGAAAGCCCGGCAGGATCACGTGCTGCGGACCGCCCCAGGGCAGCAGCAGCCAGTCGGCCAGCGCCGCACCCGGCTTGCCTCGATCGATTTGCAACGGCGACCAATCGTAGGCGCCTTTGCCCGGCGTAACGTCGTCCAGCACGATCAGGGCATCTAGCGCCGTGCGAAACACGCTTGACGCGGCAGGCAGCGAGTTGGACAGTGCCACGGCGCCGGGGATTGCGCGGGCGTACTGCTCGAATGCTTGAGATGCCACGGCCGCGTCGTCCTGCGGATAGAGCTTACCCAGCACCACGCCCACGTTGGGGTGCTGCTTGCGCGGCTGAGGCGTGGGCACCGCCAATCCCACGGTCGGAGCATAGCGCACGCGCGCTTGCGAAATGAGCATGCGGCGATCTTCCCTGTTCCCCACGCGCAGGACTTCGAACGGCAAGAACCAGAGGAAGGCGTCCGGAACGATGACAATCTCCTGGAAGTTGCCGGCCAGGTCGACGTTCGATCGCGCCAGGATCATGCGCAAAATGTTGTCGGCCGTAGCGCGCCAGTTGTCCTTGGTCAAATCGTCGCGAGCCAGCTCGTGATTACCGTCGAAGTTGCCCAGATCGCGCAGCAACCCGGACACCTGCTTTTGTAGTTGCAACGGCGACGTCATGCGCCACGTGGCGGACTGCTTGTTCGAATACAGAAAGCCGTACATGTTGCGCTGCGTTTGATAAAACGCCAGCAGCACTTGCCCGTCGGGCAGCGCCTGCTGCACGTCGGTCGTTTTTCGCAGGGGCGGAAACACCACGTCGGCGGCACGTCGGCCGACGGCCATCTGCCGCAGGATGAGCTCTTGTTGGCGGCTGAGATCGGCCAGCACGCCCAGTTGGCCGGCCTGCTCGCTGCGCAACGCCGCGTCATTGCTGGCGATGGGCAAGGTCGTCAACCTGGCCCGAGCCGCCGCTGCTTTTTCGGCCAGTTGCTGATATTCCGGATAGCGCGTCAGCAGCTCTTGCCGTTCCAGCAGGCCGCGCTGGCCGACGATTTCCGGAGGTCCTTCCAGAATCCAGCGCAGCGACAGCAACCGCCCGCCCAGTGGCAGCGACGTCAAGAACCGATGCCGCCGCGCGCGGTCGGCGATTTCCAGCGCCATCTCCTGCTCGCGAACGTTCTCGACCACGCCCTCGAACCAATGTTCGAACGCCGGCTCGTGCGGCATCGTCAATACGGACAAGCACTCCAAGGGGCTGTAGGCCCAGTCGCCGGGTGTCGGATCGCGCAGCAACGCGTCGTACAGCGCCAAGCCGACCCGATCGCTGAACTCGCCGTTCGTATACTGCTGGTCGGCCAGGCCGATCTGATACATCCACAGCGATCCCTGTCGCTGAAAATGCAGGGCCGACGCCAGCGAGCGGTCGCCGGCCTCGACATTGCGAGTCTGATAGGCGACCTGCGCCGAGACATGGTTGAAGCGCGCACCCGTCTGGCTGACTGGCAAGTCGCTGCGTGCCATCGATGTACTGGCGGTCGACAACAGATTGGACGCCTGCGCGCTGTCGCCCGAATCGGACATGTTCTCGGCGGCCAGGATCGCCAGCGAAACATAAAGCTGCCGCAGCCCCTGGGCCTTGGCCCACGCCATCGCCGGCGCTAGCGGTCGATAGGGCCCTTTTTGGTTCAGCAGCAGATGCGCCAGCAGCCCATAGCGGAGCGATTCTTCCAGGTTTCCCGGATTGAGAAAGGTGAAGCTGGCGTAGCTGGCTTCCTCGAACAGCGTGCCGGCCGCAGGAAAGTCGCCGCTTTCCAGCGCCAGCCGACCCAGTTCCAACAGCGCCGTGCTGGTGAGCGGATGATCGAACTCGCCGCCGACCAGCACGGCGCGGTCGAGCGCCGCTTTGGCCTGAGCCGCGTCGCCCGCTGCCGCATAGGCGCAGCCCAACTGCACTTGCACCCAGGCGTCGGTCCAGTGATTGGCCGGCGCCGGACGCCGCGTCAGCACGTTGATCAGGTCGCTGGTGAGCGGATCGAACTTGCCCAGCGGGCCCAGCAATTCGCGCCGCCGCCGAATGGCCAGGCTCGTGCAGCGCACGATCTCGGCCGCGTTGACGGGAAACAGCATCGCTTGCTGGATGACGCCGCCCTGGCGGACCACTTGCGAGTTGTCGACTTGTCCCTGGCCCATCAGGTACGTTTCGCGAAACTGGCCGACCGCGGCGCGGCGGCGACTTTGTCCCCACGGCGCGGCACGCATCGCGCCGGGCGGCGCGGCCACAATGCCGGGTGGAAAGTCCACGCGCATCATCCAATCGGAGTACGCCACGTACAACTTCACGGCGGCATCGAAGTTCTGCAGCGCCTGGGGCAACTGGCCCAACTGATAGTGGCACTCGCCGGCCATCGTCAGATAGCAAATCGAGTCGATCCATTGCCCGTTGACCGAGCGGATGCCGCCGCGGCTGTGCGCCACGAACGCCGTCAGGCTGTTGCGATACTCGCCCCCGTAGTAGGCGGGCAACGTCGCGAAATAGACTTGCGAAGGCAGGGTTTGTCCGGGCGCGAGCTGAGCTTCAGCTTGCCGGACACTGCTGCCGACGACCCCCATGCAGCCTAACACGGCCAAGAGCGCGACGTGTCGACGGCGATGCGAAGTGCGACGCAACATGATTCCAGGCCCTCCACGACGAGCCCCTGTCCCGGGGCCGCCGACCGTTCTCCGTCGTCTCACCAGCGAGCAAGCACGCCAGATTTTCGAGACCAGCGGAGTCTCAGGCGGCTGAACCTCCATCATACCCACATTTCCCAGCCTGGGCGAATCGCACGGGGCTGATTGCTAGCGGCGGTTGCTATCGCACCGCGACGCTGTGCCATGCCAGCCGTTGGGCGTCATTTTCGACGAGATTCGAAATTGGCGTCAAAGTTGGAGAATTCCCCATGCCGATACTCATCGTGCGGATTGTAACGGACACAGCGAGTTTGTCGGCGTGCGGCCCTGCGGCCGAGGCGTGCGACAACGCGCCCTGGTCCGCGTTCACGGAGGGTGATTGAATGCGGCGTACCAATGAGCATCGATGCTCCTGGCAGCGAGCCCTGCTGACCTTGGGAGCCTGCTCCGTATTGGGCATCTCGGGATGCCAGATCGACGTCGCCGGCCAAACGCTGCCGAGTCCCTGGTATCAGAAAGACGACATTCAATACTTCCCCCCGGGCCCTGAGTTCAAGCTGTCTCGTGAGGCGGCCGCCCAAAAGGCGTTTGCCGAGTCGCAGGCAGCGCAACAGCCCTAGGAGCCCTGAGACTTCAAACGTGCGGTGGCGTGGCGATGCGCCGCCGCGAAAAGGAGATTCGTCGAGCACCCGTACGGTCGGAACGCGACTTGCGCGCCGCACATGCGACGCGAGACGCGCGCGGTCCGTCGCGATTCGGGTGTTGTGGGGGGACGACGCCCTTGGCGGCTGACGTCTGAGCAGATCGACGCGCTCGATAACCTCGAGCGCGGCTCGGACGTCAGCGGCCGAGGGATTTTTTAACAGTTCATCGCCATTGCGTGCGAGCGAGCGACGCCCATGGATATCCAACTTCCGCCAGAAGCGGCCGCCTGGACCAACAATTTGCTGGCCTGGGTCGGTTTTGGCACGCTGGTGGGACTGCTGGCCAAGGCGATCATGCCGGGCCGAGATCCCGGCGGCGCCGTCGCCACGCTCATGATGGGCGTCGGGGGAACCGTCATCGGCTGCGGCTGCCTGACGTACTTTTCGGACGGGCAGCGGGTGACGCCCATCAGCCCGGTGGGCTTCCTGGTGGCCACGGCCGGAGCCTTCATCCTGCTGTTTTTCTACCGACTGCTGGGCGGTCGGTTCTTTATCGAGGGGGAGCACGCCGGCTATGTCCTCTCGCCTCGCGCGCCTCGCGCTCGTCGTCGCACCTATCGCCGCGCCTTGCCGATCGACGATTAGCGGCCAGCGCCGGTTTTTCGCGGGGTGACTCCGCGGGTGCCGCAGCCCCCCAGAATCCGCATTGCCCGCAGGGTTTCGCTAGCCCGCTACCTGGCTGCGTGTTATACCGGGGAAATCGTCGAGCCCGACGGCGGCCTCCGCGAAAAGTACACCCGCGGCAGGCCGTTGGGCGATACCAGAAGACATCCCACGGGGTTGAATTGGCAGTCCGGGGGGCAGTACCTGGATTTCGGAGGCCTCGGCGGCGGGCCGTGGCAGCCGTGACGATTGTCGAGCGAAGGCACCACTAGGGTAGAGCGATGATTCTTGGTCGATTCCTGGCAATTAGCGGATTGTTGCTAGCGCTGCTTGTCGAGCATTCCGCGGCCGGGGGGCTCGATCCGCAGGCGACAGCCCGGCAGGTCGACGAGCTGCTGGCAAGCGAGTCGTTCGGCGGGGCCGAGCAGCCGGATGCCGCCACCGCCCCGCAAGCCGGCGACCAAACCATGCTGCGTCGCCTGGCATTGGATCTCGTCGGCCAGCCCCCCACGCCCGACGAAATCACCGCCTACGCTCTCGACACGTCTCCCGACAAGCAGTCGGCGGCCGTCGAGCGGTTGTTGGCCGACAAAAGCTTCGGCCAGAACTGGGCTTACTACTGGCGCGACGTGATCATGTATCGCCGCAGCGAGGAGCGGGCCCTGCAAGTCAACCCGGCGCTGATCAAGTTCCTGACCGCGGAGTTCAACGGACGGCCGCACTGGGACCAGATCGCGCGGCAGTTCATCATCGCCACAGGCGACATTCAGCAGGCAGGCGCCACGGCCATCATCATGGCCCAAATGGGTGTCGCCGAGGATACCACCGCCGAAGTTTCTCGAATCTTCATGGGCATCCAGATTCAATGTGCCCAGTGTCACAATCATCCGACCGATCGCTGGCAGCGCGAACAGTTTCACGAGCTGGCGGCGTTCTTCCCGCGCATCTCGATTCAGCCGGTGCGCGAGGACGGCAAGCGCCGATCGTTCGCGGTCGTGTCGACGGACAAGGGTCCCAAGAAAAAGGGGGGCAACGCGCGGCGCGGCAGCCTCGAACATTTCATGCCCGATCTGGATCACCCGGAAGCCGAAGGCACGCTGATGAAGCCGGTGTTTTTCGTCACCGGTCAGAAGCTTGATACCGGCATGGCCGATCAAGAGCGCCGCGAGCAAATCGCCGATTGGATCACCAGCCGCGAGAATCGCTGGTTTGCCAAAGCATTCGTGAACCGCATGTGGGCGGAGCTGGTGGGCCGCGGCTTCTATGAACCGGTGGACGACATCGGTCCCGATCGCTCGTGCAGCGCGCCGCAAACGCTCGAATATCTGGCCGATGGCTTTGCCGACAGCCAGTACGACGTGAAGTGGTTGTTCCGCACGATCGCCGCCACCGAGGCCTACGCCCGCCAAAGCCGCTCGCGCTACGACGAGAGCGGCGCGCCGTTCGCCTCGAACTGCCCGCAACGACTGCGCGGCGATCAGCTCTATAGCGCCCTGTTGGTCGCGCTCGAACTGCCTGAGGGCAACCGCGAAGCGGCGCGTCGCAAAGACTATCGTCGCGCCGACGGCACGCCTCGCGGGCAAGTCAACAAGGCCTTCGGCTACGATCCCAGCGAGCGCCGCGATGAAATCGTCGGCTCGATCCCCCAGGCGCTGTTCCTGATGAACGGCGTCGAGTTGAACCGCGCCATCACGGCTCGCGGACCGAACACGATGCTGAACCGGCTGCTCAAGTCCATCGACGAGGATGACGCGGTGGTCCAAGAGCTTTATCTTCGCTGCCTGGCCCGCGACCCCAACGACGAGGAAGTCGAGACCTGCCTGGAGTACGTCAAGAGCGTGGGCGATCGGGCGGAAGCCTTCGAGGACATCGCCTGGTCGTTGGTCAACTCCACCGAGTTTTTGAATCGCAAGTAATCGTGCGACGGGCCGCCGTCCGAGACTCGGACCGTCGCGCCGCACGCATCCCCCCACGGCCCGCTGAGAATCACGAGAAACCGCCATGTCCTTGCACTTACGCCATCAAATCGAGGTTTCACTTTCGCGCCGTGGTCGCATGCAGCGGCGCGACTTCTTGCGCGGCGTTTCGGCGGCCAGCATTGCCGCCGGAACGCTGTCGTGGCACGACCTGGTGACACTGCAAGCCGCCGAGATCAACAAGCGCGGCATGGCCTGCATTATCCTGTGGATGGCCGGCGGTCCGAGCCATTTCGAAACGTTCAGTCCCAAGCCGGGCCACGAAAACGGCGGCGAGACCAAGGCCATCAGCACCTCGGTGCCCGGCATTGAGGTGAGCGACAACTTTCCCGAGTTTTCCAAGGTCATGCACCACGCCGCCATCATCCGTTCGATGACCAGTAAGGAAGGTAGCCATCCGCGCGCCACGTACATGATGCACACGGGCTACTTGCCCACGGCCAGCGTCAAGTATCCCTCGTTCGGTTCGATCGTGGCCCAGCAGATCGCCAGTGCCGAGCTCGATTTGCCCGCCTTTGTGCGCATCGGCCAGGCCACGCGCGACGGCGCGGGCGGCGGCATCCTGGGCGTCGAGTACGATCCGTTCCACATGCCCGAGGCGGGCAAGCTGCCCACCAACACGGCGCCATCCACCGATTTCGTTCGCTACGATCGCCGCTTGGGATTGCTGGATCGACTGGATGCCAGCTATGCCACCAGCGGCGGCAAGGAGGAGGTGGCCGAGCATCAGCGGCTCTATCAAAAGGCCGCTCGCATGATCAAGAGCTCGCAGATGAGCGCCTTCGACCTGGATCAAGAGCCGGCGGAAATGCGCGAGGCTTATGGCGATACGAAGTTCGGCAACAGTTGCCTGCTGGCACGCCGGTTGGTCGAGACGGGCGTGCCCTGCGTGGAAGTCGTCCACGGCGGCTGGGACACGCACTTCGACAATTTCCCGCGTGTGCGGGAGCTGGCCGGCCAGATCGATCGTCCGTTTGCCTACCTGCTCACCGATTTGCACCAGCGCGGCATGCTCGAAAACACCGTCGTGCTGTGGACCGGAGAGTTCGGCCGCACCCCGCGCATCAATCCGCGCTCGGGCCGCGACCATTATCCGCGGGCCTTCAACTCCGTGCTGGCCGGTGGTGGCATTCGCGGCGGCCAGGTCATCGGCCGCACCGATGAGGCGGGCGGCACGGTCGAGGAGCGCCCGGTCGGAGTCACCGACCTGCTGCAAACGTTGTGCATGAGCCTGCAGATCGACTCCACGATCGAGAACATCGCCTCCAACGGCCGCCCCATCCGCATCGTCGACGACGGCGCGCCCATCACCGAACTGTTTGGCTGATGTCGTAAGACGGTGTGGCGGGTTTCTCGATTGCTACAGCACCCGCGCGGCTACCACTGTGCGGTCGTCGCTGGCGGCTTCACCGGCGGCGAACGCATCGACCGCGGCCAACAGCGATTCGACGATCTCGGCCGGTTCGTTGCGGCATTGGGCCACCACGGCGTCGAGCCGCTCCAGGCCGAACAACCGGCCGCTCGGGTCGGCGGCGTCGATGATCCCGTCGGTGTAGAACACCAGTTGATCGCCCGGCTCGAGCGCCACCAACTCGTCCTGATAGTCGACGTCGGATTGAATGCCCAGTGGATAGTCGGCGGCGCCGTCCAGCGCCACGATCCGACCGTTTCCGCAGCGCTTGAGCCGGGGCGGATTGTGCCCGGCTGACGAGTACGACAGCTCTCGCGTGCGCGGATCGTAGATGGCGTAGAACGCGGTGACGAACGACTCGACGTTTTGCGTATAGCGGCGCGCCAGGTGACGGCCCACGAAGTTGAGCATGTCGGAGGGTGCGCTCGACGTGCCCGGATACATGTGGGCAATGCTGTGCGTGACGGCCATCATCACGGCGGCCGGCGTGCCGTGGCCACTGACGTCGGCGATCAAGATTCCAAAGCGGCCGTCCGGCAGCGGAAAGAAATCGTAATAATCGCCGCCGGCGCGCTGCGACGTCTGATAGTGCGCCGCCAGCTTCAGCGTGGGAATCTCGGGCAACTCGGCCGGCAGCAGCGCGCGCTGGATGTTGCCCACCGCTTGCAGCTCACGATCGACCAGTTGATACGCCTCGCGCACTTGCTTGGCCAGCACCAGGTTGTGCGTCGAGCGGCCGAACAGGATCGACGTCCACACGATCTGCGGGAATTGCTCCCGGTCGAACCCGTGCGGCTCGCTCCGCATGCTGATGATCATGTTCAGGCATTCGCCCCGATCGAGCTGCGGCACGGCCATCAGCGAGCGCTGCCCGGCCAGATACTCGCAGGCCGGATCGTCGCTGGCGATCTGCAAGTCGTCGATGATGCGCGGCTCGCCCGCGTAGAGCAACTCGCCCAGCAGTCCTCCGGAGAGCAGCGGCAGTTGGTCCTTTTGCGTCCAGGGATTGATTCTCGAGTCCCAGCCGCTGTAGCGCGTGATGTGGTAGTGGGGCGGCCGTGTATCGCGGCGGCTGATGGACACGAAGCGGTCGATGGGCATCAGTTTGCGGACGTGGCGGCTGTATTCCGCCACCATGGCTTGCGGCTCGGTGTGGCGGCTGGTCTGGCGCATCATTTCCATGATGTCGGCCAGGCGGCGCTCCCAGTCGGAAGTAGCGGCAGAAGGGACGGATGGGTCTTGGGCGGTCGACATGAGGTTGCTCCAGCTATCGTTCTGTGTACCGCCTGCGCTGTCGGCCCGCAATCTTCGCTGCCGCCGAATTCGCAAGAATTCAGACTGCAATCCGGCTGGCTCCGTGCAAATCTGGCTATGCCGCGGCGATGCATTGTGGCAACCCATGCTCGTTCCATTGCACCGCCACGGCGAAAATCGTCCCTGGTTTGGACAACGGGGCTTTGTCTGGTTAGCATAGCGGCCATGCACGAATCCGCCGAACCGGCCGCCGGGCGGCCCCGCCATTTCGATTCGCTCGAGCAAGAGGCCTTTCTCAACCTCTGGCGCACGTACGACCGCCTGCACCTGCGCGAGGAAGAGCTGTTCTCGCGCTACGATCTTACGCCCCAGCAGTATAATGCCCTGCGACTGCTGCGCGGCGAAGCGGGGCGCAAGTTGCCCACGCTGGCCCTGGCCGCACGGCTCGTCTCGCGCGCCCCGGACATCACGCGGCTGGTGGACAAGCTCGAAGAACGCGGGCTGATCGTCCGCGAGCGGCCCGCCGACAATCGCCGCATGGTGCTGATCGGCCTTACGGCCGCCGGCAGCGAACTGTTGGCCGAGCTGGACGAGCGGGTGCGCGAATGCCACTTCCGCCAGTTGGGGCACCTTACCGAATCGCAGCTTCGCCAACTGATCGAACTGCTCGAGCAGGCACGCCGCGTGCACGAAGAGCCGGGCAATCATTGGATGCCGTCGGTATAATGGCTCCTTCTGGTAGACGCTCGGGCTGATTCTCAGGTAGCTGATTCTCAGGTATCCAGGTGCCGCATGAGTTGGGATGAAGCGGATTTGCCCGAGTTGCGCCGCTATGACGCGAACACCGGCGCGCGCATTTATTGCATTACCTGCCTGGCGTTTCCGGGCTTTGCGGCCAACATCTACCTGGTGCTCGAAGCCGGACCTCCCACGCTCATCGACACAGGCAGCGGCTTTTGGAACGCCAACAAGCAGCTCGTCGAAGGCATCGAGCGCATCGGCAAGGATTTCAACGAAACGGTCAAGCTGGCCGACATCCAGCGCATCGTTATCACCCACGGGCACATCGATCACATCGGGGGGCTGGCCTTTCTGCACGAGCAAGTGCCGCACGCGGAGATCTGCGTTCATCAACTCGACGTGCGCATCCTGACGGCCTATGAAGAGCGTGTGGCCGTGGCGACGAAGTCGTTTCGCCGCTTCCTGGAGCAGGCCGGCGTCGAGCCCGAACTGCTGCCAGGCTTCATGGAGATGTACGGCTTTTCGAAGCAGAACGTACACAGTCTGCCCGTGGCGCGCACGCTGGGCGACAACGATCAACTCGACGCCTTGCGCTTCATCCACACGCCGGGACACTGCCCGGGCCAGGTGTGCATCGCGCTGGGTGACGTGTTGTTCAGCGCCGACCACATTCTGCCCGAAATCTCGCCGCACCAGGCGCCCGAGAGCATCATGCCGTACACGGGGTTGGGGCATTACCTGGAGTCGCTCGACAAGATCGGCCGGACCGGCGGCTTCGACCTGGCCTTGGGTGGGCATGGCGCGCCCATCCGCGAGGTTTACAAACGCATCGCCGAGATCCACCAGGGGCATCAGCGCAAGTTGGAAAAAGTGCTCAACACGCTGCGCGAATCTCCCGAGCCGATGACCGTCAACGATGTCTCGCAGAAGCTCTACACGCACGTCGAGGGCTTTCACGTCCTGCTGGCGCTCGAGGAAGTGGCCGCCCACGTCGAATATCTCTATCAGCGCGGCATGCTGACGATCGCCGATCTGGCCGGCTATCAACGCGAAGAAAACCCGCCCGTGCGATACGTCGTGGATTGACCGGGCAAAAAGGTTCCTGGCACCTTTTTCACTGGGTCACGCGCCAGTGGGGCGAGTCGGTGCGGGCGGATTTGAACAGCGCTGCGGCCTTTGCGACTACTTCGGGGTGCTGGCTGGATACGTCGTGCGCTTCGCCGACGTCGTGCGAGAGATCGTACAACTCGATCGGCTGGCCGGCTTTCGAGCGGACGGCTTTCCAATTTCCCAGGCGCACAGCCTGGCCGAAACCGCGCTCGTGAAACTCCCAGTACAGGTACTCGTGCTGCTGTTGCGGTCGTCCGGCGGCGGCTTCGCCCACGAGCGTTGGCAGCATGGAAACGCCGTCGATGCTTGCGGGCGGCTCGACCCCGGCCAGCTCGGCCATGGTCGGCAGTGCATCCCAAAAGGCCCACGGCTGGTGATTGACGCTATCGGCCGCGATCTTGCCCGGCCAACGGACGATCATCGGTACACGAATGCCCCCGTCATAGAGCGCCCGCTTGATGCCGCGCAGCGGGCCGTTGGAGTCGAAGAAATCCGGATCGGCGCCCCCTTCGCGGTGCGGGCCGTTGTCGCTGGTGAAGAATACGACGGTGTTGTCGGCCAGCCCGCGCTCGTCGAGTTTCTTCAAGACAGCCCCGACTTGCGAATCGAGGTAGGTGATCATCGCCGCGTGGTTCTTTTGCGCCTGCGGCCACGATTCGTGCGAATAAGGTTCGTCGCTGGGCACTTCCATGCCTTGCTTGCCGGCCTCGTTGTTCGCGTGCGGCAGCGTCATCGCCAAGTACAAAAAGAACGGCTCGTCACGCTGACGATCCAGGTAACCCAGCGCCTCGTCGGCGAATAAGTCGGCCGAGTACACCACGCGCTTCGTCGCCACGTTGTTTTCGACGACGTTCGGCAGCGGCACTTTCTCTTCGTTGCGCCACAGATGGTCGGGATAGTAGTTGTGCGCGTGATGCTGATTCAAGTAGCCGAACCAGGTATCGAAGCCCTGGCGGTTTGGCACGCCGGTGGTGCCTGGCTCGCCCAGCCCCCATTTGCCGATGATGGCGGTGGCATAGCCGGCTTGCTTGAGTACCTCGGCAATCGTAACGTCGTCGGGTTCCAGCGGCACGCGTGCGTTGCCGCGTACGCGGGCGTGCCCCGTGTGCAGGCCAGTCATCAGTGCGCAGCGCGAGGGTGCGCAAACCGTGCTGCCCGCGTAGCAATCGGTGAACCGCATGCCCTGGCTGGCCAGGCGGTCGATGTTCGGCGTTTTGATGCGCTGTTGGCCGTAACAGCCCACGTCGCCATAGCCCAGATCGTCGGCCATGATCCACACGATGTTGGGCCGCGCGGCCTTGCCGTCGTCGTTGGCACTCGCGGAGGCGCTCAAACAGCAAATCAAACCGGCCGCCCACGCGGATCGAATCGTCATTCTTCGTTCTCCAGCAGCGTTCTGGCCCGCTCAAGCGCCTGCAACTGTTCGCCGGAAAGTCTCGGATAATCAAGCGCCAGCGACTCCAGCTTGTCCACGATGATACTCGCCACGGTCAACCGGGTGAACCATTTCTTGTCGGCAGGCACGATATACCAGGGCGCGGCGTCGGTGCTGGTATGGCTGAGCACGTCCTCGAAGGCCTCGATGTACTCGTCCCAATAGGCCCGCTCTTTCACGTCGCCTTCCGAGAACTTCCAGTTTTTGTCCGGCGAGTTGAGCCGGTCCATGAACCGCCGTTTCTGCTCGTCCTTCGACAGGTGCAAGAAGAACTTCAAGACCAGGATGCCGTTGTCCACCAGGTAGCGCTCGAAGTGGTTGATCTCCTCGAACCGGTCGAGCCAGAACTTTTCGCGTCGCTTGCCCGGTATCCGCTGACGATCGAGCAATTCCGGATGCACGCGCACCACCAGCACTTCCTCGTAGTGCGAGCGGTTGAAGATGCCGATGTTGCCGCGAGCGGGCAAGCCCCGGCCATAGCGCCACAGGTAGTCATGGTCGAGCTCTTCCTCGGAGGGCACCTTGAAACTAGTCACCTGGCACCCGGCCGGGTTCACGCCCGACATCACGTGCTTGATCGTGCCGTCCTTGCCAGCAGCGTCAATGCCTTGCAAGACGATCAGTAATGCATACGTGTTCTGCGCATGCAGCTTGGACTGCAGCGCCGACAGCCTGGCCACACCTGCGGCAAGTTGATCCTTTCCGTCGGACTTGGAAAGCTCCGTTTTGGTCGGCGCGGTGGCAAAGTCCGCAAGCGCGATTGTGGCGCCTGCGGGCACGAGAAACTGCTGATGACTCATGTGGACAGCTCTGCTTCGAAGGGTTGCTGTTGGGCGCCGGCAAGGCGATCGCGCGTCACGCCGGCACGAGCGCCCCGTCGCATGTCTCCAACCGCCGCCAGGCGCGGGCCGCGGTTTCGTTCGATGGTTTGGGAAACCATTCCGGTTGAACCAGGTGGCTGAGGATTGCCAGGCTGTCGAACAAGCGGGGTCCCGAGCGATTGAAGTACGCGTTGCCATCCGCTGCGTACACCCGCCGCTGACGTACGGCGCTCAGCGCGTTCCAGCCGGGATAGCCCGGCAGCACCTGCGCCTCTTCGATGGCCCGCGGCAGATCAAACCCGCACGGCACGATCACGATCACCTGCGGATCGTAGTCGACAATCGCTTGCCAGTCGGCGTACGTGCTGTGTACGCCCGGCTGCGACAACTCGCAGCGGCCGCCTGCCAGTCGCACCAACTCGGGCATCCAGTTGGCCGCCACCATCGGCGGATCGATCCATTCCAGGCAAACGACCCGCGGCAGATCGTCCGGCGCAATCTCGGCAACTCTGTTGAGTCGGTCGCTGAGGTGTTTCGCGCGTTCCACTTGGAACTGCTGCGCGCGGTGGATCGCGACCTCATCCTCCACTGCTTGCGCCACGCGCACGACGTCGTCGAGGACGTCGTGAATCGACTGCGGATTGAGCGCCAGGATGTCCGCCCCGTGTAACGCGGGCGTGTCGCGCACTGCCACGGCGACATCCTCATAGCGCACGGCGCACACGTCGCACTGGGCTTGGGTGAGGATCAGGTCGGGCCGCAGCGCCACCAGCCGCGCCACGTCGATCTGGTAGAGCGCCTGGCCATCGGTCGTGAGGGTGCGCACCTGCTCGTCGATGTCCCGGCTGGAGGCTGCCGATTCGACCACCGCCCGGGTCAGGCGGGGTAGGGCGGCCACTTGGGGCGGATAGTCGCATTCGTGGCTGACGCCGACGACGCGCTCGCCCAGACCCAGCAAATGCAGGATCTCGGTCGCACTGGAGATCAACGATACGATCCTTCGAGGGCCACTCATGCGGCCAGCTTACCACCGCGCCGCCCGCAGGCTCAAGTTACGTCGTTGACCGATCGCAGAAAAAGGCCATAACCTTAAGGTTGCGGCTCGCAGCAGCGGACAGTTCCCGCCGGTTTTGAGATCAGTTCCAGCGACAAGAGAGGATCGCCTCCGATGAAAATGTTTCTGGCCGGCCAGTGGATCGATGGCGCCGAGCGCATCGAAGTGACCAACAAGTTTGACGGCCAGACGGTCGACACCGTGCCCAAGGCCACGGCCGCCGACGTGGAGCGGGCCATTGCGTCGGCCGTCGAGGGCGCTCGCCTGATGCGCCAGACCACCGGTTACGACCGCGCGCAAATCCTGCGGGCCACCGCCGCGCTGATCGGACAGCAGGCCGAGCGGCTGGCACGGCTCATCAGCACCGAGGAGGGCAAGGTGCTGGCCGAAGCGCGGCTGGAGGTGTCGCGAGCGCGCGAGACTATCGAGCTGTCGGCCGACGAGGCCAAGCGGCTTGCTGGCGAAGTGTTGCCTCTGGATGGCGCGCCGGGCGCAGCCGGCAAGCTGGGCTTCACGCTGCGCGTGCCCTGCGGCGTGGTGGCCGCTATTACTCCCTTCAACTTCCCGCTCAACCTGGTGTGTCACAAGGTGGGACCGGCGCTGGCGGCCGGCAACGCCGTCGTGCTCAAACCGGCCAGCGATACGCCGCTGTCGGCTCTGGCGCTGGTCGAGCTGCTGCTCGAAGCCGGCTTGCCGCCGCTGGCCATCGCCTGCATCACCGGCTCGGGCGGGACGATCGGCGACGCGATTTGCTCCGATCCGCGCGTCCGCAAAATCACCTTCACCGGTAGCCGCGAGGTGGGAGAGCATATCTGCAAGACGGCGGGCATCAAGCGCGTGACCATGGAGCTCGGCTCGAACAGCCCCATCATCGTCATGCCCGACGCCGATCTGGTGAAAGTCGCGCAGGCCACGGCCGCCACCGGCTATTCCAACGCGGGCCAGGTCTGCATTGCCACGCAGCGGTTGATCGCCTTGCGGCCGGTCTACGACGACGTCATTAGCGCCGTGCGCCCCAAGGTCGAAGCCATCACCGTGGGCGATCCGTTGGACGAGAAATCCAAGATGGGACCGATGATTCGCGAGTCCGATGCACGGCGCGTCGAAGCCTGGGTCAACGAGGCGGTGGCCGGCGGCGCGCGCCTGGTCACCGGTGGCGGCCGCCGCGGCGCCCTGTACGAGCCCACGCTGTTGGCCGACGTCGATCCGCGGATGCGCGTCAGTTGCGAGGAGCTGTTCGGGCCGGCGGTGGCCGTCACTCCGGCTGCTTCGATCGAAGAGGCCATTGCAATGGCCAACGACTCGCCCTATGGTCTGGCGGCCGGCATCTTCACCGAGAACATCACTTGGGCCATGCAATTCGCACGCGGAGTTGACGCCGGCAACTTGAACATCAATTGGGGTCCGCAGTGGCGCGCCGACCTGATGCCTTATGGCGGGCTGAAGGATAGCGGCTTCGGCAAAGAGGGCCCGAAATACGCCGTACGCGAAATGACCGAGCTTAAAACCGTGATCGTCCACGGCGTATAGCGCTGTCGCGTTTAATTCGTAGCTGGATTGGCAATTGCTTAGCGGGCGGGCGGTTCGTCTGAGCTCTTGCGGATTCAGCTACGAAGAAAGACGTGCCCACGGCGGCCGACGTTGCGTGGTAGCTGGATTCAGCCCGCGGCATCCGTGACCGGTTCGAGCGGCGCTTCCGGCTGTGGCTGGCTCGGATCGGCTTGCTCGGCCTGGCTTCGGGGCGCGCCGGGAACGCTGCGGCCGGTGAATTTTTCGTTCGCCTCCAGCACGTCCATCAGGATGAACGGCTGCGGGAGTTGCTCGTCCAGTTGGTGCAGCAGTGCGATGTAGTTGGCGATCGAGTAACAAAGTTCCTCGACGTGGTTGGCGTCCTGGACGAGGAAGTCGTTGGCGTCGAGCACGGTCCGCCATCTGGTCCAGCCTTGCTCGTACAGTTCGCGTGCTTTGAGCAATTGGGCGGCCGTGAAGGCCTGGTCCGCGTCGTAGATGGCCTTGCGCGCTTCGAGTGTCGCATCCTGCGGTTCGATCTGGCAACGCCGAGTCCAATAGCCGTAGTTCACGACGTCTCGGTCGATGTCGATCATCAGCGACATGTGGTCGGCCTGCATGGCCTCTTCGGCCAGCTTCAGCGCGGCGGAGCGATGCTCACCGGTGATACGATTCGCGATCTCCAAGTGGGAGATCGACGTCGCGCTGTCGATGCCGTACATCATGGCGTTTTGCTCCGGCGTGCGATCGCCGGAAGCGGTCTCGTAGGTTTCGCGTTGTTCGGCCGACAGTTCGGCCAGCTTTTCGGCCAGGATCTGCTCGCGGAGCCCCTCGGGCGTCAGTTTGGCAAGCTCGGCCTGCGCATCTTGGGATCGCTCGTCGAAGCGTTCCTTGTCGGCCAGTCGCATGAAGGTGTTATCGTGGGTGGGCAAGTCGCGATTGGCATACTGCTGCCACGAATCGGCCGCTTTTTGCCAGGCGTTCTTGGCCACTTCGCCGAACGTGCCTTCCTCTTCCAGGGCCTCGGCGTAGTTGATCAGGCACATTACAGGGTGCGAATGGAACAATAGCGGGCTCTTGCCCTTGATGCTGATGCCCTCTTGATCGACCCACTGCTGCGCTTCCAGCAGCACCTCGCGTCCCACCAGCCAGTTGTCGCGCTGCGCTCGGGGGCGGGCGCCGTGAAAATCGTCGTCGTCGCGGAACAGCCGGCGAAATTGCAGGTGCTCGTCTGCGCGGCCGATCTTCTGCGAAATGGTGTTGCCGATCTCCGAGGCCAAGCGCGGATCCTTGGCGTTGTAGGTGGCGCCCTCCTCCAGAAAGTCGATGCCGCGAATCACCCAGTAGTAACGGTCGCGATAATCGTCGAACTCGACCGAGATGTTGTACGAAAGGTTCCAGCCCTGGTAGATCCACACGCTGACGAAATTGGGCTGCAACTTGGCGATCTGCTCGAGCGTGGCCGACAGGCTGACCCAGTCCTCTCGTTTGCGATAGTCGTGGGCTTTTTGCCAGAGGACGTTGGCCGCCACGCCGCGCATGCCGAGCGTGGCCAACTTGATGGTCTCGCTGGCCGGATCGATCTCGCCCAGCGTGGCCTGGCTGAGGTGATGCTCTTGTCGCATCTGGGCCAGCACGCCGCCGTCGGATTGTCGTCCGTCGGCCTGCCGAGTGGCGGGGGCGCTCAACCAACTCAACGGCAATAGCAGCGCGGCGATCGCGCAGGCATAAGCAATCTTGCGGATGAAACGTTTCCGCTGGTTCATCGAGCCACCTCGCGCGTGCGCAGGAAAAAGTAACCGATGGCGCTCATCGCGATCAAGTATCCTAGCGCCGATACGATCTGCATGCCCAACAGGTTCAGGGGAATGTCAAAACCGTAGGCCACGTAGTCCACGTCGCTGAAGCGCCGAAAATCCGGCAACAGACTGGTCACCGATTGCATGAAGAACATAAACACGTTGTCCAGCGCGTTTACGACGTTGCGGGGCAGGCCTGGATCCAATTCCGTCGTGACGTTGCGCTGGGTAATCAATCGCACGAAGGACTCCACGGGACCGCCCCCTTCGACCGTGCCGACCGCCACGTCATAGATGAACTGCGTGAAAAAGCCCAGCACCAGTGCCGCCAGCGTGGCCATCATCGCCACTGCTCCGCTCAAGAAGGTGCTGAACATCACGCCGAAGCTGGTCACCAGCAGCATCTGCACCCAAATGCCCACGTAACTCTTCACGAAGTTCAAGGCAAACGAAGCGTCGCGTGCCCGCAGGTACAAGTCCGGCTTTGCCACGCCGAAGTATTGCTCCATATCCAGGCATTGCAATTGCAACTCCAACGCGCCTTCGTCCACCAGGTCGTCGAACAGGTTGATCCGATTACCCGACGGATCGGTCAATTCGGGCAAGATGTTGCGCGAATCGATGTAACCGTCCTTGGCCTCGAAGTTGATACCGGCGCTGGTGAGTCCCGTGCGCGGATTGCGCAGCACCAGGCTGCCGAGGATGCCTTTTTCGATGTTGCCCTTGTGCGATCGGAAAACGCGCACGGTCATTTCGATGGGCAGGCCGTCGGGAAATCGCTCGGGTGTGACGTCCTCGAACGTCCAGGTGGCCGACGCCAGCGTGGCGCCCTCGATGAAGCTGCGATAGGTCCACTCGTTGCCGACGTTGACGCCCTTCGTCGACGCTTTTCCGGTGCGGTCCTTGAAGCGCAGATTCGTGGCGTATGCCGGCACGCGTGCGTTGAACAGATCGCGCGGCGCGCTGACGATGTAGGTTGTCTCATCGCCGTCGACCACTTCGTCCACTTCGTGCCAGTGGCCCTGCACGACGTCGGTGCTGCCGGTGCCGTCCGGCTGCAAGGTGACGTTGTGACGGTGGTTCTGATTCGCGGCGGTGCGGCCGATCCGCGTGCCGGTGGTGTCGTTGGGCGCTGCTTTGAGCGAGGCAACCTCCACGTCGTGCGTGTGATTGAGCACGCGGATCACGAATACGTAGCTGATCACGCCCATCAGCGCCAGCAACACCGTGCCCACCGTGGCAAAGCCCAGGATCCGCCCGAGCACGATCTCGCCCGGCCGAACCGGCTTGGTCACGATCGTATAGATGGTGTGATTCTTGATGTCGGTGGGCAGGCTGAAGGCGCTCAAGAACAGCGCCATCAACAGCACCAGGTAGGTCGTCGACGTGAGCACGAAGCTCAAATACAGCGTGGCCGGATCGCTCGATTGCGTGTCGAGAAACCAGCCGGCAAACAGCAGGATCAGCACGAACACGGCAAAGCCGACCAGCACGCGCCGCCGCAGCGATTCCTGCACGGCCAGCCAGGACAGCGCCATGATCCGCCGTGGCGACATGGCGAATAAATCGCCCAGCGCCGTCTTCAGCCGCCGATACACGACGTCGCCACCGCCCAGCGGACCATAGCGAAATGCCGCCACGACATAGCCGATTGCCAGCGCCAGCACGCCCAGCAGCGCCGCGCTTTGCAGGAAAAACAAAAACGCGGAGCCAAACCAGGCGTCGAACGGCGGGGGTGCTTCTTCCAGGACCATCGTGTTTTCGCGGCGTCGGGCGTCGGACTCGGTTCGATTGAGATAGGCCTAGGGTTTACGATTCCTGCTTCGCGCGCCGGCCCGGACGGGCTTCGCTGTCGCGCACGATCGACAGGAACAGTTCTTCCAGCGTGGTCGTCGGGTTGTCCATCGTCAGCACCGATGCGTGGTGTCGCTCGATCACGTCGCGGATCTCGGCCTGGCCGGCGGCGCTTAAGCCCTTGACGCGAATCTCGGTCTCATCGCGCAGCTTCAACAGGCTGTCGACGCGTCCCAACTCTTTCAACTCCCCCTGGTGTAAAATGGCGATCCGATCGCACACGTCCTGCACGTCGGCCAGCAAGTGGCTGCACATGATGACCGTCTTGCCTTGCGCCTTGAGCTTCAGGATCAGGTCTTTCATTTCGCGCGTGCCGATCGGGTCGAGGCCGCTGGTCGGCTCGTCCAGCAGGATCAGCTCCGGATCGTTCACCAGCGCCTGGGCCAAGCCGATGCGGCGGGCCATGCCTTTGGAATACTCTTTCAACTGCCGCCGCTTGGCCCATTCCAACCCGACCATCTCGATCAACTCGGCGGTGCGCTGCTTGCGCACCCGGGCGGGCATGTCGAACAGTCGGCCGTAGAAATCGAGCGTCTCTTCCGCGTTCAAAAAGCGATACAGATACGACTCTTCCGGCAGATAACCCAGCCGTTCGTTCTTCGACACGTCCGTAGCATCGCGGCCAAAGATCAGGGCCTGCCCGCTGGTGGGAAACAGCAGTCCCAACAGCAGCTTGATCGTGGTGGTCTTGCCCGACCCGTTGGGGCCCAGCAATCCGAAAATTTCGCCGCGGCGAATCTCCAAATCCAGCGCCTTCAGCGCCCGCACCTTCTGACGACCCCAAAAATCGCGATACACCTTCGAAAGGTTGCGCGTCTCGACGATTACCTCGGGCGACTCGGACGACATCGGGGGTCTCCCTGCCGAAATTAAATGGGGTCGATCGATCGTGGGGGCAAGGGGCTAACTGTCGGTAGCATCAAAGGACTGGCCCCAGGCCCATGACGCCCAATTTCGCCGAGCAAGTTGGGAGCCAGGTGCACGTCCCATTTTTCAACGCATTTCAACAAAAAATCCGACTTGGATAGTTCGCCGCCGCCGAAACCAGGCCTCAATAAAAAGAGAGCGACCTCAGCGCAGAGAATCTGCGGAAGTCCTTTTCTGACATAGTGTCAGATACGTGGGGGTGGACGCCAAAGTTCGGCTCGTGGCAGCAGAAACGGCAAATCCGTGCCCCCGACGCCAACCCCTGAAAATCCCCACTATACACCACCCGCCAAACGCTTCAAGCGAAGCCGCCCGCACACGATTCGAGCCGATCGCGTCTCCTTCGGGTCGCTTTTCTGTCCGCGGCCGTGTTTCCGGTCCGAATCGTCGTCGCCGCCCATGCCAAGACAACCGGCGGCCGGTTGAGTAAACTTCCTACGCCCCGAAACCGCGGACGGCGCGTTCGCCGCCGATGCCCCCTGATGCGGGTTGACCCCGTCGGAAGCCTTCATGGAGCCAGCCATTACGCCGGGAAATCCCTCCGCCAGCACCCAGCCACAGGCCGGCCCACTCTCGGGCGATTCGGCGGTCGACTTCCTTACCAGCCGCATCGACTACGAGCGGATGCTGTCGATCCCCTATGGCCAGCGCGACTTCCGGCTCGACCGGATGCGCCAATTGCTCAACCGGCTGGGCAACCCGCACCGTGAATTGAAGATCGTACACGTCACCGGAACCAAGGGCAAAGGTTCCTCGGCCGCCATGATCGCCAGCGTGCTGCGAGCCGCCGGCCATCGAGCCGGATTGTTCAGCTCGCCGCACCTCGACCGCGTCGAAGAGCGGATCGCCATCGACGGCCGGCCCTGCACGGCCGAAGATCTTGGGCGACTGGTCGACCGCCTGCGGCCGGCGGTCGCCGAGATGGACGCGCTGCCCACGACCGATCCGCTGGAGTCGAATCGCCCGACGTATTTCGAAATCATCACCGCCTTGGCCTTGCTGCACTTTGCCGAACAGCGCGTCGACGCGGCCGTGCTCGAAGTGGGTTTGGGCGGCCGTCTCGACTCGACCAACGTCTGCCAACCGCTGGTGAGCGTCATCACCAGCATCAGCTACGACCACACGCAGCAATTGGGCGCCACGCTGGCCGCCATCGCCGGAGAAAAGGCCGGCATTATCAAGCCTGGCGTGCCGGTCGTCAGCGGCGTACTGCTCGGCGAGCCGCGTCACGTGATCGCGGCCGCGGCGGCCCGCAACGGCTGCCGGTTGGTTCAGTTGGGGCAGGACTTCGATTTCGACTATCGCCCGCCGCGCCACCTGGAGCAGGGTCCCGCCAGCGCACGCTTCGATTACATTCGCCCCGAGGGCAACGTGAAGGCGCGCATTGTCGACTTGGAGTTGAGCCTGGCCGGCGCGCATCAGGCGGCCAACGCCGCGGTGGCGCTGGCCACGCTCGACGAGCTGCGCCGGCTGGGTTGGAATCTGCC
>JBGSYQ010000076.1:0-6368 GCA_041750795.1 Pirellulales bacterium
GCGCGCGGCGGCTCGGCGTTCCATTGATAGATCCGCAGATTCTCGATGCGCAGGTTGCCCTGGACGTTGGTGATGCGCAGGCCGCCGAGCGCTTGCGGGCTCGGCACGTCCACCTTCAGGTCGGCCAGCGGCTCTCCGCTGGGCGTGGTCACCAGCATGCGGCCGGCCTGTTGATCCAGATAGACTTGCAGCGCGATGCTGCCCGAACCGCTCTTCAATTTCGCCAGCGCAGCGACGTCGGCGTCCTGTTTGCCTTCGCACACGGCCACGAGTTGATCGTCCCAAACATCCAGCGCGAAGTTTCGCAGCGACGACGTTCTCGTGCTTTGCGCCACTCCGAACGCCAGCTTGAACTTGGGCTTGTCGCTCCAGGAAAGATCGATCTCGAAACGCGCCTGGGCCGGAATCTGCAGGTTTTGGTACAGGCTGGCCCCGGACTGGTCGGCGACCAGATGGCCGGCGTTCTCGCGCCAGCCGGCGCCCTTGCCGGACGCTTGCCAGCCGTCGAGGCCGCGCAGGCCGCTGAAAACCAGATCGGCGCTGGTGCGGCGATCCATGCGCCGGAGGATTGTCCTGTCGACGTGCAACGCGCCCAGGCCCGGAATATCGATCACCGCCGTCGCATCGTCGAGCGAGACCAATCCGCCGAACAACAGATCGCCGCTGGTCAGCTCGAAACAAAAGTCCCCGTCCACTTTCGGCAGCGTTTCGGGCGTTGCAAATCGGATGCCCTGCAACGCCTGGACCGGAATCTGCAGGTCATCGGCAAAGCCGGGATGACTCCACAAGATGCGATCGCCCTGGGGCGAATCGACCAACCGGCCGGCCGCGTGGTCGCCATTGGCAAAGTGGATCACCGCCGCACGCTCGTCGGCGGCTGCTTCGGCGGCCATCGTCTCGCGCGACAGCGCCGCGGCCGCGATCCATGCCAGCGCCACGAACGCAACGTAGGCGCAGATTCGCACGGTTCGAGATCTGCCTCCGAGCCGAAAGGCAAAGCGCGCAGCGCCAGGATTGTTGAATTCAGCGTTCATAAATCGGCAAAAAACGGTAGTTCAGCGCCAGCGCCAACAGCGACATGGACGTGCCCAAGTGCGTGCCAAACTGCGAGCGGATGCTGCCGTCTTCGGCCTGCACCGACTTGAGCTCTCGCACCAGCAGCTTGTTCCATTTCTCCCACGCCTCGACGTCTCCCTGGAACAGCGCCTGCGCCTGGTAGTAACGCGTGTACTCCGGATAACTATTGGCGCTGTTTTCCAGCCGCGCGGTCAGGTACCCCAAGGTGGCCTTATATTGCGGAAGATCCTTGCGCCGCGCCACGGAATAGACAAGCGTGGCAATCGAAATGCGCGCCATCGACTCGTCGAAGCCTCCGAACCCGCCCGAGTAGCCGACCTGGCCCGAGTCGGAAGTCATCTTGGTGTAATAGTCGATCGCCCTGTCGATGGCTTCGTCGGGCACTTCGATGCCGGCATTGCGCGCAGCCAGCAGGCCCACCAGCACCGCGCCGCTCACCGAGGTGTCGGCGTCATTGCTGTCCGGAGAATACCGCCACGCGCCCAGCGAGTTCTTCTTCTGCGACGTGACGGCCGCGCGCACGGCCAGTTGCAACGCCTCGCCAATCGAGCGGCGATTCGGCTCCGAGCCGCTCCACAGATTGCGATCGTCGACCGTGCCATACGCTTCGGCCAGCGCCAGCATCGCAAAGCCGTGGTGATACATGCTCGATCCGAGGATGCCGGTGTGCTCAGATTGCTGCGAGATCATGTTGCGCAGCGCGCGGCGAACGTGGCTGCTGTACAGGCCAAAGTTCGGATCCTCGCCGGAAGCCAAAAACACCATCATCGCCAGCCCCGTGGTGCCGGGCCCGTCCTGGCCGCCCTTCCATTCGCCCGTCTCGCTTTGCGAGTTGGCCAGATACTGCAAGCCGCGGTCGTAAATATCGCGCACGTCGCGCGGCACGGCCTCGCCCACGCGCACGACGGGGGGCTGGCCGCTGGCCGTCGAAGCCGCGACCGTCAACAAAGCAGCCATAACAGCCCGTTGAAGAATTCGACGGGCTGTGACATCGCATGGATGCGATAACAAAATAGCGACGTAACTCGTTATTTTGCGAGCCGTGAGAAGCTTTGCTTCGCACTTGGCGAGGTTGAAAAATGCCACGACGGCATTTTTCAACAGGCTGATAAACAGCGCTACCCCTGCCCGCGATCGTCTTGCTGCAACTGACAACGTGTGCATCATCTTGCCTATGTCTCGAGTGTTAGCGGCCGTCGTCGGCGCCGATCGCGCCGTTCTGCACGAGCGTCGCCCGCATGCTGCGCCCCTGATCGAGCTGGGGCTTCAGCGCCCGCCATTGTCGTTCGTTCACCAGCGCCTTGACGTCCTGTGCGGGCAGCGTCGATAGCCGATACATCACGAAATAGTAGTCGAACTGCCCGAAATTTGCCGGCGGTTTCGTCTTGTCGATCAGCATTTGGATGAGCGCCGTGCGCTGTTGGTCCTCGAAGGATACCGCGTCGTCCAGCAGCGCGATCGCTGCCTCGACGGCCGCTCGATAGCGGAACTGCCGGCGCTCCTCCAACGTGGCCTGGTGCCTGGCGACCTGGTCGCCTTCGAGCGTCCTGGGCAAGATCCTGGCGTACAGCGAATCCTCACCGAACAGCCCGCCGGCCATCTTCGTTTGCAGCGGTTGAATCTCCTGCCAGATCCGCCCCAGCTCATTCTGGTCCTTCTGCGACTGAAGGAACTTTTCCCGCACCACTTCCACCTCGTCGAAAAACCGTTGCGTGTCACCGCTGGCGGCCAGCCGCAACTTGGCCTTTTGCGCGTCGGAAAGTTCGTACGAGCGGGCCAGCAACTCAAGCTGCAGTCGAAACCGCGCATCGATTTGCGCGCGGGCCGACACCGCATTACCCGTGCCTTGAAACACCCACTGGTCGAAATTCGAGGGATCGATGGCGACCACCTGTTGCTGGGCGGCCGCGTTGGCCGGTCGCTCGGTGTCGTCCGGCGCCCCCCAACCACTCTCCGCGCGCAGCATTCCCGCGGCAATGCCCAAGGCGATCAGCAACATGCGCGGACTGCGGTTCATCTTTGATTCACGCGGGTGCCTGAAGACGGGCGCCTTTCTATTTGGCGCCGCCAAACCATATCGTCAGCGTCTTTACCAGGGCCTTGCCGAAGGTAATCTCCCCGTCCACGGGCTGGTCGATGGGCTCGGGAGGTCCCACCTCGTCGCTGCGCTGCCCGCCCCACCAGGCTTCGTCGTCGAGCGGTTGCACAAACGAGTTCTGGAATCCTACGTTGATCTTCTGCACTCCGCTCCACACCGTTCGTTGCGCAGAGTAAAGCTGCGGCACCAACACGTCGTTGGGAATCTGCGGAAAATACTGGCTGCCGTACCGGCTGACCATCAACCACTGCTCCCAGTCGTCGCGCCAGCGGCTCGACAACACGTCGGCGATCTCGTCGCGCTGCTCAAGCGACAGGCTCAGCGTGCCGTCCAATCGCGCGACCACGCCCAAAATCGTCGCGCGCTTGCGCTGCTCGCTACGCGCCTTGGCCTCGGCCGTGTAGCGCGCAAACTGCTCGGCCGAGAGCGTCCCTTCCACGGCCTTGGCCAGCCCCTGGCGAATGATGGTCCGCGGCGACGGCTGCGTTTGCAGTTGGCCCCGCACGACGCGCCCGCTCTGCTGATACTTGGCATATTGCTCGGCGGCCTCGCGCAAGCTCGTTTCGCCCGCAGTGCGAATCGCAGGACGCTGCTCGGGCGTCAGCTCGCATACCTGGCGAATGTGATTCAACTCCGCAAGCATCACCGGCCTGAGCTGCACGAGCCACTGTTGAATCATGCCCTCGTTCTGCGCCTGCAGGACGACAGCCTTCGGGGCAGGCGCCGCGACCACCACCCTGCGCTTGGCAGCGGGCGCTTCCTTCGCTGGCTCCGCCTGGACCGGCACCAGTCCAACGACCTTGGGCTGAGCGGCCGCCACGTCCGGCAAAGTTGCTATGGCGCAGCACACGACCATCCGCAACATCACAGCGAGCGCGCGTAAACGGAACGGGCGCTTCGCCGATGGCTCGTCACTGCGGGCTGTCTCGAGCGGTTGCGACCGATGCTTTTTCATGGCGACCCACCTCGTTCCAGGCGATTGAAGTACTCGTCGAGTCCGGCGCGGAACTCCTCGGGCAGCGCGCTGCCGGATTCTCCGGTCGCTTGCGAAACGCGATGATCCTCGCGCAGTTCCTTGTCGTTCTGGCCCGAGCCGACCAGCGCCAAGGCCGAATCGCTGGTGGTTCCGCCGCCACCGCCTCCGGGTGACGATCCGCCGCCACCGCCGCCGTTGGGATTGATGCGCTTCGATTGCAGCAGCAGTTCGATGGCTTCGGTTTCGGCCGCGATGGCCGTGGAACCCGTCTCCGGCGTGCCGAGAATTCCGGCGGCTTCATCCATGACGTCGTGAACGGCGGCCAACAGCGCGATCTCTTTGGCGAAATCGGCCTCGCCATCGGGCAAATCGCGGATGCGTTCGGCCAGATCGACCACGCGCTTGGAAAGCGCCTGCTGTGTGGTTTGCAGCCCGCCGGCGCGCTGGCCGTATTCCTCGCGCTCAAGCGCCGCGCGGGCCTGCTCGGCCACGCGCGTTTCCTCGCGCAGGTTCACTTCGCCCTCCAGGATTTGCATCGCTTCCAGCACGATCGACGGCGGCAGGCTCCCCTTCGACTTGCAACCGGGACACTTGCCGGCACAGGCCGGATCGACCAGGTCGTCGGCCCAGCGATCGAACGTGTCGGACCAGAACTCCATCTGGGCCATCGACATGCCGGTCTCGGCGCGCACGTCGTCGCTCAATTGGCGCAGACTGCCCACCACGTCCTCCTGGCGCATCTCGTCGAGCACGGTCTTGAAGCGCTGGTATCGACGACGGTCAAAATACGCCTGCATGTCGTCCATGATCGTCGACAGGGTCTGGCTGCTGCCGGCTTCCGCGGCCGAAATCTGCTCCAGCAACTCCGATTGGGGCGGCGCCGGCTTGCCTCGCTGTCCGAAGGTGGAAGTGAGCTGCTCTGACACCTTGCCAGCGACCGAATACTGCTGCCGCGATGCGGCCTTGAGGCGCTTGACCAGCGTGCTGCCTTCGAGATTCGCCAGCACCTTGTTGAGCTCGTCGGCAATCTTGTCGAACTCGGCCAGCAAGTCCTGTTGCGCCACAACCGCCTCGTCGAGCTTCTCGGCCGCGGGCGCGGGAGCCTGCCCCTTCTTGCCCGCCCCGGCAAGCGTGGTGACCGGCAGCCGGAGCTTGGGGGTCGAGTTGCTCTTGCCCGGCTCGTGTTCTTCGCCATCCTCCGGTGCAGGCTGTTGCGAGCTCTCGCTATCGACCACTTGCGGCACCGCGGGCTGCGGCTTGCTCTCGTTGGGCTGCGAGTTGCCCCCGGTCGAGCGCATGACGCCGGCTGTGGGACCGGGTTTGCTCGCCGCAACGGCGAGCTTGCCGGGCGCCTGCGACGATTCCTTGAGCAAGTCGGCCACGTTGGGCATGCGATTGCCGGCAATGTCCTTGAGAATCGTCAGCATTTCAGCCCACTGCTCCAGATGGCCGACGCCGAATTCCGGATTGCGCATCGCCTGGCGAACCAGCTCTTCGCCGCCGGAAACGAGCCCGCTCAAGCGGCGTCCGTTGGCACGTTCGGCGGACGATTGGGTTTCGATGCGGCGGCGCGTCTCGGGCTGGTCGAGCTCGTCGGCCGACAGCATGCGCAATTCCTGGTTGGCGTGGTGCAGTTGCATCTCGCGGTCGCGAACTTCCAGCGACTGGCGGTGCCACTTGCTCAATTGCTCCGTCAACCAGATGTAGTGATCCTCGGCGCTGAGCACATAGAGTTGATAGGTGGGCGAGTAAGCGCGGGGTCTTCCGGGAAGGTAGTCCTCGGCAAAGATGCGGACGCTCAGCGGCTGCGGCTCGATGCCCAAGGTTTGCGCGCAAAACGTGCCCGCCAGCTCGATCGTGTCCTTGTCGCTCGCTCCGGCCGCCAGCGTGTGATCGCCGCGGGTCGACGCCGAGGCGCCTGCCTCTGCGTTGCCGCTCCATTCGATGCCCACCAGCTTGACGCCGAAGTCGTCCTGGGCGCGGACTTTGAAGTTGAGTGTTTCGGAAACGAGCACCACGCGCTGCCGTGGCAGATCCTCGCAGGCGACCGTCGGCGCCTCGTCGTCGCGCGCGTTAATGGAAACCGCGAACGGCTCCTGCCCTTGCAGCCCGAACTCGTCGCGCCATTCGATCGCCAAGGCGCTCGAAGCGTCGACCGCGATCGGCGGCGTGGACACGCTTGCGGCCGCCGGCGTGGCCGGTTGGCCGTCGACCGTA
>JBGSYQ010000077.1:0-15420 GCA_041750795.1 Pirellulales bacterium
AGCGCCGGCTGCCGAAGCGCCGGCTGCCGAAGCGCCCGCTGCCGAAGCGCCCGCTGCCGAAGCCGCAGCGGAGGAAACGGCTGAGACCCCTGCCGAGGACAAGATCGCTGCGGCGCCGACCGAGGAAGAGTCTGAACCGGCCGCCGAATAACGGGTGGTTGGGCCGCGGTTGACAGCCGCGGCAATGAACGAGAGCCGGCTGTCGGCGAACCGACCCACAATCGTACTTTTGGTAACCGAGCGATGCATCATGCGGTTCGATTTACTGACCTTGTTTCCGGGCATGTTCCCGAGCTATCTGGGTCAAAGCCTGTTGAAGCTGGCCATCGAACGCGGATTGATCGAGGTTGAACTACACAACATTCGCGATTGGGCGCACGATAAGCATCACACGGTGGACGACCGGCCCTTTGGCGGAGGACCGGGCATGGTGCTCAAGGTGGAACCGGTCGTCGAGTGCGTCGAGGCCGTGCAAGCCATGGTCGGCCTCCCGGGACACCTGGTGATGCTGACGCCGCACGGGCAACGGCTGGACCAGGCGCTGGTCGAGGAGTTGGCGACTGAGCCGCGGTTGACGCTGCTGTGCGGGAGATACGAGGGCTTTGACGAACGCGTGCGAGCGATTCTCAAGCCTCACGAGGTTTCGATCGGCGATTATATCCTGGGCGGCGGCGAGGTCGCAGCGATGGTGGTCATCGATGCCGTGGCCCGGCTGGTGCCCGGCGTATTGGGAGACGAAGAGAGCAACAAGCAGGATTCCTTTTCGGGTGAACATCGCCTGTTGGAATTCGCACAATACACGCGCCCGCGAGACTATCGCGGTTTGAGCGTGCCGGACGTGCTGATGAGCGGCGACCACGCCCAAATCGCACGCTGGCGCGAGCAACAGAGCCAGCAGCGCACGAAACAACAGCGGGCCGACCTGTGGGCCCGACGACAATCCTCAACCACAGATAGCAACGAAAAAGATTCGAAGTGAAAGGCTGGGACGAAGCATGAGTCAAGAAACCCTGGAACTGGTCGAAAAAAGTTCGCTCAAGAGCGAGGTGCCCCAGTTCGAAATCGGCGATACGGTGGACGTCCACACGCGAATTCTGGAAGGCGAAAAGGAACGCATCCAGATTTTCAGCGGCGTGGTGATCGCACGCAGCGGCGCCGGCACGCGCGAGATGTTCGTGGTACGGCGGATCGTGGCCGGCGAAGGCGTGGAGCGCAAGTTTCCGCTGCACTCGCCCAAAATCGCCAAAGTCGAAGTGAAGCGCCGCGGCGTCGTCCGCCGCGCGAAGCTGTACTTCCTGCGCGATCGCGTGGGCAAAGCGGTGCGTTTGAAGCAGCGCCGCGACGACGCCGGCAATCTGTAGGCACGATGGGTTGCCGCGGTCGCCGCATGCGATTCGCCGGCATGTCGGCGTATGTGGCGTGCAGAGGCCCCGTGGTTGGCCATGCGCGGGGCTGGTGGCCGGGTGTTCCATGAGGATCGGAGACGTCCGATGCGTGTTCGCTCATGGGTGGCGCGCGTGCGGGCCGCCTGGCGGCAGTATCGATCGCTGGGCAAACGCGGCGAACGGGCCGCTGCTGATTACCTGCGCCGGCAGGGCTACAAGATCGTGGGCCGTGGCGAGCGCGATCACTTCGGCGAATTGGACCTGGTGGCCGTCGACGACCGCACGGTGGTGTTCGTCGAAGTGAAGACCCGCACTTCGCACGATGCGGGGCATCCGGCCGAAGCGGTCGGCCCCGAAAAGCAGAAGCGGCTCACGCGGCTGGCGCTGGCCTATCTGAAGCGGCACGATCTGCTGGAGTGCAAAGCCCGCTTCGACGTGCTGGCCGTCACCTGGCCGGAAAAAGCCAGAAAACCCACCATCGAGCACATCAAGAACGCCTTCGAGGCGATCGGCCGCGGCCAGATGTTTAGTTGACAGTTCGTGGCAGGAGACGCTGAACGGTTTTTAGTCAAACGGCCACGCATCGCCGAGCGCTTGTTTCTGAATAGCACGCAGCTCGGCCAGTCCGCCGCGGGCCAGCTTGAGCAGTGCCGTCAGCTCTTCCTCGCTGAAGGTGGCTTCCTCGCCGGTGCCTTGCACTTCCACGAATCGGCCGCCGCCGGTCATCACGACGTTCATGTCGACCTCGGCATTGACGTCCTCGCGGTAGTCGAGGTCCAACAGCGGCTGGCCGTCTACGATGCCCACGCTGATGGCGGCCACGCTGTCGCGCAGGGGGTTGGCCGGCAAATCCTCGATCGTATGGACGGCATCGACCAGGGCCACAAGCGCCCCGGTAATGCTGGCAGTGCGCGTGCCGCCATCGGCCTCCAGCACGTCGCAGTCGACGAAAATCGAACGCTCTCCCAGCGCGTCCAGGTCGACGATCGCGCGCAGGCTGCGGCCGATCAGCCGCTGAATTTCGGTCGTGCGGCCATCGACCTTGGCGACGTCGCGCTTCTTGCGCGGGCTGGTGCTGCCGGGCAGCATCCCATATTCCGCCGTCACCCAGCCGCGTCCTCGACCGACCATCCAGGCCGGCACGGTCGCATCGACGCAGGCCGTACACAACACGGTCGTGCGGCCAGCCATGATCAGCACGCTGCCGTGAGCTGGCCGAGTAAAGCGGCGCTGGATGGTCACCGGTCGCAGGGTGTCGGGCTGACGCTGGTCGTGTCGCATGTGCTACTCAACGTTTAGTGATTGACGGCCGTGGTTGACGGAATGCCGCCACGACGCGGCGCGCGATTGCCTTGGGGACGCTCGCGCGCGACAATGCGAACCTTGAGTCCGGGCGGTCGGCGTCGTTCATTTGTTTGCTTGCGAAGTACACCAACATGCCCATCGCCGTTTATTGCCAGCAGTGCGGGAAGGAATACCGGGTCAAGGACGAGTTGGCGGGCCGCCGCGTGCGCTGTCCCGGCGGCCACGTGCTGCTGGTACCCGAGCCCGCAACAGCGTTGAACCTGGACGACGACTCGATCGAGATCGAAGCGGCGCCAGCCGCTACTATGCCGGCGCAACCGGACGATCACAACCCCTATGCCAGTCCGCAGGTGGATCGAAGTCAATCGGATCGAGCGGGCGAGGCACCCACGCTCAAGGTCGGCATCCCGGCGGTGACCTTGATCGTGCTGGGAGCGCTGGGCCTGGGACTGTCGGTGTTGAGTGCCGCGATTGCGCTGGTGGGCGACCCTCCGATCGTCGATCCCAACGCGCCGCGTTTCGTGCAGGCGATTCAGCAAGGTTCGCGTGGACCGCTGGCCGCTGCGATTCAAATTGCGTTTGTGTTCGTCAATGGGACGATCATCGCCGGCGCCATCCAGATGCTGCGGTTTCGTTCGTGGGGATTGGCGATCACCGCCTCGATTCTCGCCATGGTCAACTTTGGCAATTGCTGCTGCCTGCTGGGCCTTCCACTGGGAATCTGGAGTATCGTCGTGCTGTCGCTGGCCGACGTGCGTACTGCGTTTCAGAATGCAGTACGTTGAGAGAAGCCAGGGTCTGCTCGATTCAGTACTGCGCCCCCAGCATCCAGGCAAGAATGCCTTTCTGCACGTGCAGGCGATTGCCGGCCTGTTGCACGACAATGCTCTGCGGCCCGTCGATCACTTCGTCGGTGACTTCCTCGCCGCGATGGGCCGGCAGGCAGTGCATGAACCACGCGTCATCGGGCGCTTTGTCCAGCAGCTTGGAGTTTACTTGATAATCGGCAAAGTCGCGGCGGCGCAAGTCCGACTCCTGCTCCTGCCCCATGCTGGTCCACACGTCGGTATAGACCGCCGCGGCACCGCGCACCGCTGCGGCTGGATCGGTCGTGACGAGCATGTCCAAGTCGGGCACTTCGCGTGCCAGGTGGTCCAGAAACGCCGCGTCGAACTCGTAGCCCGGCGGCGTGGCGATGGCGAAGCGCATGCCAACCTTGGCGCAGCCTTCTGCCAGGCTGTGGGCCACGTTGTTGCCGTCGCCCACGTAAGCCAGGGTATGTCCCTTGAGCCGGCCGATGAGCTCCTTGAGCGTGTACAGATCGGCCAGCGCCTGGCAGGGATGGGCGAAGTCGGTCAGGCCGTTGATCACCGAACAGTCGCAATACTTTGCCAGATCCTCGGCCGTGCTGTGATGGAAGGCGCGTACGACGATCACGTCGACGTACTGGCTGAGCACGCGGCCAAAATCGGCCACGCTTTCGCGCGAGCCGAAGCCCGCATCGTCGCTCAGAAACACGCTGCTGCCGCCCAGGTTGATCATGCCGGCCTCGAAGCTGACGCGCGTCCGCAGCGACGGCTTTTCGAACAACAGCGCCATCACGCGTCCGGGCAAAAGCGCCTCGCGCAGCCCTTGGGTGTGCTTGGCTTTGAGGTCCTGGGTGATCGCAAAAATGCGGTCGATCTCGGCCGATTTCAGATCGGCCAATGTGAGGAGGTTTCGCATGGCTGGGTCGCCGGACGGCGATGTTAACCGGTTTGTTGCTTGAGCACTTTGGCCAGGATGTCGCAGCCGTCGTGGACTTGTTGCTCGGAAAGGTTCATGGCCGGCAGCAGGCGGATGACCGTGCCGTGCGTGCAGTTGACCAGCAGCCGCTCGTCCATGCAGCCTTGCACGACTGGGGTGCCGTCGATCGACAGCTCCAACCCGATCATCACGCCCAGCACGCGCACGTCCTTCACCAGCTCACACTCACCTTGCAGTGCCGTGAGCCGCTGGCGGAAGATCTCGCCGATGCGTGCCGTGTGTTCCAGCAGCTTTTCGTTTTCGATCATTTCGATCGTGGCGATGCCCGCCCGAGCAGCAATCGGATTGCCGCCGAACGTGGCGGCGTGCATGCCGGGCCGCAGGCTGGGAGCGATTTCGGCAGTGGTCATCAGGGCCCCGCCGGCAATTCCGCCGCACAGGGCCTTGGCCAGCGTCATGACGTCCGGCGTGACGCCAAAGTGTTGATAAGCGAACCACTTGCCCGTGCGACCACAGCCGGTCTGCACTTCGTCGAATACCAATAGCAGCCCCTGCTCGTCGGCAATGCGCCGCAAACCGGCCAGGAAGCCCTCGGGCGGCAGATTGACGCCTCCTTCGCCTTGCACCGGTTCGATCATGATGGCGGCCGTCTCGTCATCGATCAAACGCGACACAGCTTCCAGGTCTCCGAACGGCGCGTACACGAAACCGGCCATCAGCGGGTGCAGGCCCTCGTGATACTTGGGCTGCGCGGTGGCGGCCGTAGCGCCGAGCGTTCGCCCGTGGAAGCCGCCCTCAAAGGTGATGATCTTGTAGCGCCCTTGGGCCGAGTGGAGCCGGACCAGCTTGATGGCGGCCTCGTTGGCCTCGGTGCCCGAGTTGCAGAAAAACGCCTGCCCGCCGAAGCTGCGCTCTGAGAGCAACCTGGCCCAGCGTCCCTGGGCCTCCATATACCAGGTGTTGGGAACGTGGATCAGCGTGGCCACTTGTTCCTGGACCGCCTTGACCACCGGCTCGGGACAGTGCCCCAGCAAATCGCAACCCCAGCCGGGAAAGAAATCGAGATACTGATTCCCCTCGGTGTCCCAGACATAGGAGCCCTCTCCGCGAGCGATCGCCACCGGATAGCGGCGATAGTTGGGCACCACGTAGCGCTGAAACAGCTCGACGATTTCGGCAGTGGTCAGCGATGCCTCGGCGGTTGTCATCGGTAGAACTCCTTAGCGATTGTTCCCAGCGGCGCCCACGCCCACGAATCCTCGCAAGACAACAGCCGGTCGTTGCGGGTTCAGCCCGGCGGCGCGGCCGCCCCCGGCTCCGGATCGTGAATGATTTCCGTACCGACGCCTTTATTCGTGTAAATTTCCAGCAACAGGCCGTGCCGTTCGCGGCCGTCGATGATGTGGATTTTGCGGATGCCGCGCCCCAACGTTTCCAGGCATGCCTCGACCTTGGGGATCATGCCCGACTCGATGGAACCGTTGGCGATCAACTGCCGCGCCTGGCTGGCAGTGAGCGAGGCGACGAGCGTCGACGGGTCGTCTTTCTTGAGCCGCACGCCGTTGACGTCGCTCATGTAGATCAGCTTTTCGGCTCCCAGCGCCTGGGCGACGGCCGTGGCGGCCGTGTCGGCATTGACGTTGAGCTTTTCGCCCGATTCCGTCAGGCACATCGAGGGAATCACCGGTACGATGCCCGCGTAGCACAGGTTGCTGATCGTGGTGCGATCGACGCGCGACACCGTGCCGACCGATCCCAGATCGACGGGCTGCTGTTGGGCGTCGGCCAGCATCAGCTTCTCGCCCCACAGGACGTTGGTCGTGCGAAAGTTCAAAGGCGCCGCGCGGCCGCCGAACTCCTCGATCCGGTCGGCCAGGTGTTCGTTGGTTTCATAGGCTAGCACGCGTTCGACGATGTCGAGCGTGGCCTGATCGGTATGGCGGCGGCCCTGAATGAATCGCGGCGTCAGTCCGGCGGCGTCCATGGCGCGGCTGATGGCCGCGCCGCCGCCGTGTACCACGACGGGCCGCATGCCCACGGTTTCCATGAAGACGATATCAATCAGCAAGTGGCGCAAGGCATCGACGTCGTCCATCACGCTGCCGCCCAGCTTGATGACGGTCACCTTGTCGCGAAATTTGCGAATCCAGCCGAGTGCCTCGATCAGCACGGCGGCCTTTTCAGTGGGGGTGAGCAATAGCGCGTGCTCCGGTGCGGCGCTACGACCAGCGATCGTCGTCGCGGGGCGGCCGCCTCTCTTCGCGAGAGGCCTGAAATCGAAACCTTTGATTGTAGGATGGCAGGGAGCGCTGTCAACGCACTCTGAGCCGGCTACGAAGATTGGCGGCCTGGAGGCGATTTCGGATCATCGCCCCTGGAACCGCCGCCCGGTTGCTGCGAAGATAGCGGTTTCCGCCATTCCCAATTGCGAGAACCTTCGTGGCTGACGCTTCGGCAATCGTAATGGCCGCCGGCAAGGGCGTGCGGATGAAATCCGAGCTGCCCAAAGTGCTGGTGCCGGTGTGCGGGCGGCCGATGATCGACTATGTGCTCGACGCGCTGGCCGCGGCCGGCGTTGCGCGAACCGTCGTGATCGTCGGCTATCGGGCCGATGACGTGCGGGCCGCGCTGGCCGCCAGGCCCAACGTCGAGTTCGCCTTGCAGGCCGAACAACGCGGCACCGGGCATGCCGTCATGTGCGCGCGAGATCACTTGCGCGGTCAGCAGGGCGCCGTTCTGGTCGTGGCCGGTGACTCGCCGATGATGCAAGCCGATTCGCTGGTGTCGCTGCTGGCCGAGTTCGAGCGGACGCGGCCGGCCTGCCTGCTGGGTACCGGCACGAAAGACAATCCCCAGGGGCTGGGGCGGGTCGTTCGCGATGCCGACGGGTGTTTTGTCGGCATTGTCGAGGAAAAGGACGCCACGCCCGAACAAAAACAAATCCAAGAGGTCAATCTCAGTTGTTACGTGTTCAACAGCGCCGACTTGCTCGCGGCACTCGAGAGAATTCGCCCGGATAATGCCCAGGGAGAATACTATCTGACGGACGCGCCGGCCGAGTTGCTCAAGGCGGGGCGCGACGTGCAAGCCTTGAACGTCCTGAAGCCGTGCGAGGCGTTGAGCATCAACAACCAGGAAGAGTTGGCCACGGTCGAAGCGGCCATGCGCGAATTGGGAATGGCACCTACGGGCGAGTAGGATTCATTTATGTCAGTCATGAACGATCTCAAGATTTTCAGCGGCCGCGCCAATCCCGATCTGACGCGGCGCCTGTGCGACTACTTGGGGCTGCCGCTGGGCGGCATTTCCATCGGCAACTTTCCGGACAGCGAGATCAGTTGCAAGGTGGAGGAGGATATCCGCGGACGCGACGTGTTTCTCGTGCAGCCGACGTGCCCGCCGGTCAACGAGACCCTGATGGAGCTCTTGATTATGATCGAGAGCTGCAAGCGTGCCAGCGCCGAGCGAATCACGGCGGTCATGCCTTACTACGGCTATGCGCGGCAAGACCGCAAGGACGAGGGCCGCGTGCCGATCACGGCCAAACTGGTGGCCAACATCATCACGCGCGCCGGCGCCGACCGCGTGCTGGCGATGGATTTGCACGCTGCCCAGATCCAGGGATTCTTCGACGTGCCGGTCGACCACTTGTATGCCGCGCCGGTGTTGAACGAATACTTTCTGGAGTTGGGCTTCAAGCCCGACGACCTGGTCGTCGTCAGCCCGGACGAAGGCAGCATCAAGCGGGCGCTGGGGCACGCCGAGCGATTGGGCGGCAAGCTGGCCATCGTCGACAAGCGGCGCGCCGACGCGGTACACACCCGGCAGGAAAACGTGATCGGCGCTCCGGTCGAGGGCAAGATCGCGCTGATGTTCGACGACATGATCAGCACGGCCGGCTCGATCTGCGGCGCCGCCCAGGTGATTCACGAGCGGGGCGCCAAGCAAATTTACGTGGCCGCGACTCACGGGGTGCTGTGCGGCCCGGCCGTCGAGCGATTGAAGAAGTCGCCGATCCACCAGGTGGTCATCACCGACACGATTCCGCTGCGACCGGAACAGACGTTGCCGATCATCAAGGTGCTCAGCGTGGCCCCTCTGCTTGGGGAAGCGATCAAGCGAATTCACCGCAACGAGTCGGTCAGCCGGCTGTTCGACTGAGCAGGCCCGTCGGCTGGCACGGGCACGAACTGGCAGGCGGACCGTCGTAGGCCCTCTTGAATCGGCCCAAAGGCGCCGCGAATTGCCGGCTGCTTCGGGGCGATTTGGCGCTTGCAGCGGATCGCTCCAGCTTCAGCATCAGCCTGGGCTTGAAAAACGCTGCCATTCGGAGACAATGGTTGGTTTGCCCCCGGCGAGGGTCATGGGGCAAGGGCGGCCGTTTTCCCGGGCGGACATGTGGCCGCGACCGGCGCGCAGGCCGTTTGCGAATGCCTGGCACGAATCCAACGCGGTGTCGTATCGCCGTTTGATAATTGAGATAATTGAGTTTCCAACCGGATTGAGGTCGGTTCATGGCCGAGACACTGAACGTCAAAGAGCGAGACAAGGGTGGCAAGCGCGAGGCGCGCCGGCTGCGGCGCACCGGTGGAATTCCGGCCGTGCTGTATGGCCATGGCGAGGCCAACAAGAATCTGGCTGTCGTGGCCGACGAGATGGCTGCCGTGGTCCGCCATGGCGGGCGTGTGGTCGACCTGGCCGGCGCCGTGCAGGAAAAGGCCTTTATCCGCGCGCTCCAATGGGACACCTATGGCACGCACGTGCTGCACGTCGACTTCACCCGCATTTCGGCGGACGAGCGGATCGAGGTGATGGTCCGCGTCGATCTGAAGGGGCAGGCCATCGGCGTCAAGGACGGCGGCGCCGTCGAGCACCTGGTGCATGAAGTCGAAATCGAGTGCGAAGCGTTGGCCATTCCCGAGAAGCTCGAATTGAACGTCGCCGAACTGGCGATCGAAGGTCAACTGACCGCGGCCGATTTGAAATTGCCCGCCGGCGTAACGCTGATAACGGATCCGGAGACGGTGCTGGTACACTGTGTCGAGGTCCGCGAGGAAGGCGAAGCGGCCGCGGCGGCGGGCGTTGCCGAGCCGGAAGTGATCGGTCGCAAGGCCGAAGACGAGGAAGAAGCCGAAGCGTAACGGCGCGTCCAGAATGCCTGGTCCGGCAACGGAATCCAGGTCCGGGAAGGTTGATCGCGGTCCATGAAACTGGTGGTCGGCTTAGGAAATCCTGGGCGCAAGTACGAAGGCACGCGACACAATGTGGGGTTTCGCGTGCTGGTCGAACTGGCACGGCGGCACGGGCGAAGCCAGCCGAAGCAGGCTTTCAACGGAGAGGTCGTCGAAGCCAACATAACCGAGGAAAAAACGCTGCTATTGTGCCCGCACACGCTGATGAATCGCAGCGGTGCCAGCGTGCTGGCGGCGAGGGATTTTTATAAGATCGAATCCGGGGATCTGCTGATCGTGTCTGACGATCTCAACCTGCCGCTGGGCAAGTTGCGGTTTCGCGCGAACGGGTCTTCGGGCGGTCAACGCGGACTTGCGGATGTCCTGTTGCGGTTGGGTACGCAGGATATCGCCCGCTTGCGGATTGGCATCGGCGCTGCCCCCCAGGGGCGCGACGCGGCCGATTGGGTGCTCGGAAGGTTCGCCAAACACGAGCAGGACGAGATCGACGTGGCCATCATGCGTGCGGCCGACGCTGTGGAAGCGTGGGCACGCGAGGGTTTGGTCGTTTCGATGAATCGATATAACTAAGATAATCAAACCAGGAAATCTGTCCGGGAGCTCTGTCGTGGCTGTAAACGTTTATGAAGGAATGTTCATTCTGGACACCAATCGCTATGCACGCGACGCCGCCAACGTCTCGGGGCAAATCCCCGAACTGATCAGCAAGGCCGGCGGCCAGATGCTGGCGAGCCGCCTGTGGGAAGAACGGCGATTGGCCTATCCGATCGACGGGCATCGCAAGGGCACCTACTGGCTGACCTACTTCAAGCTCGAAAGCGGAGAGCTGGCCGGGTTGACCCGTCAGTGTCAGCTCAGCGAGAGTATCTTGCGGACGCTGTTTTTGAAGGTCGACCCGCGAATCGCCGACGCCTTGGTGGCCCACGCATTGGCCGATCCGGCCGTGTTGCGCCGCGAAGCCGAGGCGGCCGAGCAGGCACGTACGGCCGAGCTGGCCAAGTCGGCGCGGTTGGCCAAAGCAGCGGCGCTGGAACTCGAGGAAACCGATGTGGCGGTCGACGAGTTAGGCGACGACGACGACGAATGAGCGAAATGATTCGGAATCGCGCAACAGGAAGGAGCGGACGATGGCCAGCTATAATCGCGTAATCCTGGTCGGTAACTTGACGTCCGATCCCGAGCTGCGCTATATCCCCAGCGGCACTGCGGTGACGGAGTTGCGGATGGCAATCAACGATCGCCGCAAGACGGCCAGCGGCGAATGGGTCGAAGAGACCACGTTCGTCGACGTCACGCTATGGGGGCGCACGGCCGAGGTGGCCACCGAATATTTGAACAAAGGTTCCAATGTCTTGATCGAGGGTCGGCTGAAACTCGACACCTGGGAGAAAGACGGCAAGAAGAACTCAAAGCTCCGCGTGGTGGGCGACAAGATGCAAATGCTGGGCGGACGCGGCGGTGGTGGTGGTGGTGGCGGAGGCGGTGGGCAGCGCGGTAGCGCGGCAACCCCGGCCCCGCAGTCGTCCGGCCGCGACGAGATGGAGATGCCACCGGACGACGATATTCCGTTCTAGCGAGCGCGCCGTTTACGCGTGCGCCGCGTACCCCCTGCTGAAATCACGCTACAACCAACGAACACACGATATTCGAGGAACCGTCATGGCCAAGGCAAGTTCGACCAAGAAGCCGGCGCGACCCAAGCGTCTTCCCCGTGGCAAGCACAACGGCGTGGAGCTGTTGTTGATCCAAGCCGTGGATCACGTGGGCGCGCAGGGCGACGTGGTGGAGGTCAAGCGCGGTTATGCCATGAATTACCTCTTGCCGCAGGGGCTGGCCACGATCGCCACCGACCATCACAAGCGAATGGTCGAAAAGCACAAGGCCAAGCTGCAGGAGATTCAGAACGCCCGCATGGCCGGCCTGCGCGAGATGGCGGCCAATCTCGAGCGGCAAAGCGTCACGATCGAGGCCAACGCCAACGACGAAGGCCACCTGTACGGCTCGGTCGGCGCACCGGAAATCGTGGCCGCGCTGAAGCGCAATGAGATCACCATTACCGCCGATCAGGTCCGGCTCAAGGGACCGCTCAAGGAACTGGGCCTGTACACAGTCTTGATTCACATGGGGCACGAGATCGAGGCCGAGTTGAAGGTCTGGGTCGTGCCCACCGTGACCGACGAGCCCGCCGACAAGGCAGGCGCGGACAAAGGCAAGGACGCGAAGTAGCGTTGCTTGTGCGGGATGCTGCCGCCGGACCGACGGCGACCATTGAACGCGCGCCGACATTGGCGCGCCAGCACGGAGGCCCGCAGGGATGAAAGCCAACTCCGAGATTCTCGACCGCCAGCCTCCCGCAAATCTGGAGGCCGAACGCGGCGTGCTCGGCAGCATCCTGCTGCTGCCGACCGTTTGCGACGACGTGGCGCTTGTCGTCCGCCCCGAGGACTTCTACGACGAAGCCAATCGCACGCTCTACACCCACATGCGCGCGATGCACGACGAAGGTCGACGCATCGACACCACGCTGCTGGTCGAGCGGCTGCGCAGCGCCGGCCAGTTCGAGCTGATCGGCGGCGCTGCCTACCTGGCCGAGGTAATGCAATCGGTGCCCACCGCGGCCAATGCCACCTATTACGCCGAAATCGTCAAAAGCAAGGGCACGCTGCGGTCGCTGATTCACGCCAGCACTGAGATTCTCCGCGACGCCTACGACGAGTCGGTCGAGACGCGCGAAATGCTGGCCCAGGCCGAACAGAAGATCTTTGGCATTCTCGACAATCGCAACGCCTCGGGCGTGACCAAGATCTACGACATCATGCAGGAAGCGATGTCGCGGATCGACGCCCGCATGAAGAACGACCTGGAAGTCACCGGCGTGGAGACCGGTTTTGGCGACTTCGACAGTCTGACCGGCGGGCTGCACAAATCGGAGTTGGTGATTCTGGCCGCCCGGCCCAGCATGGGCAAGACGGCGCTGGCGTTGAACTTCGTCGAGCATGCCGCGCTCAAGCTGGGCGTCGGCACGCTCTTCGTCAGCCTGGAAATGTCGTCGGTTGAACTGGCCGACCGCATGGTCTGCGCCCTGGCCGAGGTGAACGGCCAGCGGCTGCGAAACAACAACCTGTCAAAGGACGAGCGCGGCAAGCTGGTCGAGAAGATGGCCGAGCTGAGCCAGGCGCCGCTGTTCGTTGACGACACGCCCAGCCGCACGATGACCGAGATTGCGGCCGCCGCGCGGCGTTTGAAGCGCAAGGCCGAGCTAGGACTGATCGTGATCGACTACCTGCAGCTCATCGAGCCGGAAAACTCGCGCGATCCGCGGCAGGAGCAGGTGGCGCGCATCGCGCGGCGGCTGAAGGGCCTGGCGCGCGAGTTGAAGGTGCCGGTGCTGTGTCTCGCGCAATTGAACCGTCAGGCCGAGGATGCGGAGCCGCGCTTGGGGCACTTGCGCGAGAGCGGTGCCATCGAGCAGGATGCCGACGTGGTGATGTTCATTCACCGCGATACGATGCCTGAAGAGGGCGGACCGTCCCATGACCGACCGCGCGGCGCGGACGAAGCCAAGCTGATCATCGCCAAGCAGCGCAATGGCCCCACCGGCGTGGTGCCACTCTTGTGGTTCAAGGACTACACGCGTTTTCGCTCGGCCGAGCGTCGCGGCTTTGACGAGTTCGAGCAGTACAACGCCGCCGAGACGTTTTAGCGCCGAGGTTGGGCTTGGTGATCGCCGTTGCACCTGCTAGCAGGCGCCGCCGCATCGGGGCGGCTGCGGACTCATACAACGGATCCAGCAATCCTGGCCCGCTAGCAATTCGCGCCGTTGCGCAGCTTACGCCGCCAGATTCTGCGCTGCTGGCGATTCACGGTGCGGGCCGTCAATTCACCTTGCCACCCGCGGGCGGTTCAGGTATTTCTACGCCGCCTTTGACGGACCGCCAGTGAAGATGGCATTCGCATATCTTCCTGTGCGGTCGCAGGATGCGACACGGCAACGGACGTGTCGCGCGTCCTCACATCTGTGAATCATTTCAACCTGTTCGGAACCGTTTTGGTCATGGCAATCGCTCCACGCCACGATCGTCTGCTGCTGCGCCTCGTCGTGGCCCTGACGCTCGTTGCCAATGTGCTCGGTGTGAGGCCATTGCGCGCACAGCAGGGCGTACCCAACGTTTCACCCTTGCCCGCGGCCGAACAGTCCGCCCCGTCGCCTCACGAACACGTCTTCGACATCCAGATCGTGGGCAATCGCACGATCACGCGCGAAAAAGTGCTGGCCAACATCGGCACGAAGATCAATCAGCCGTTCGACCAGTCGACGTTCGACCGCGATGTGCGGAAGCTGGTGGGCAAGGGCTGGTTCGTACACGTCGAGCCGCAGCGGCAGCGCACGCCCGGCGGGCTGGTCATCACGCTGCGCGTCGTCGAGCGCCCCACGCTCGAGTACGTTCGCTACCTGGGCAACAAGAAGATCAAGGCACGTTCACTGGCCAAGCAAACCGAGCTCAAGAAGGGCGATCCGCTCGATCCGTTCGCCATCGAGGAAGGCGCCCGTAAGATCGAGACGTTCTACCAGACCAAGGGCTACAACGGCGTCAAAGTCGAAGTGCTCGAAGGCAAGAAACCTTCTGATCGCGGCGCTTCCTACCTGATTCACGAAGGCAAGGCCCAGAAGATCTGGAGCGTGAAGTTCGAGGGCAACAACGTCGCCAGCGACGGGCGGCTCAAGACGCAGATTCAATCCAAGCCGCCGCTGTTGATGCTGTTCAAGGGACACGTCGATCGCCGCAAGATCGAGGAGGACGTCGAGCGCCTGACCGACTACTACCGCAGCCTGGGCTACTTCAAGGCCAGTATCGGTCGCGATTACGAGTGGAACGAAAGTGAAGACTGGATGACGCTGACCTTCTATGTCAACGAAGGTCCCCGCTACCAGGTCCGCGAGATCTCGTTCCTGGGCAACCAGGTCTACGAGGACGAGGCCCTGACCCAAGGGCTGAAGCTCAAGCCAGGCGAATACTTCGACCGCTCCAAGATGAACGCCGATCTGGGCTACATCAAGGACGTATACGGCGCCAATGGGTACGTGTTCGCCGATGCCCAGCCGGATTTGCAGTTCGAAATCGAGCCGGGTCCTCTGGACATCCTGTATAAAATCACCGAAGGGCAGCAATGCCTCGTGGGCGATATCAACGTCCACATCCAGGGCGAATCGACGCACACCCGCCGGACGACGGCCATCAACTCGCTGTCGTTTCGCCCCGGCGAAATCATCGACATTCGTAAGATTCGCAAGTCGGAAAACACGATCAAGCGCGCCGGCGTCTTCAATACCGATCCGACCAAAGGAGAATTGCCGCGCATCGTACTCTCGCCTCCCGACATGCCTCGCGACTTCGGCGACGACGGCGAGTCCGTGGCCAGCGGCGATCGCGGAGGGGCCCGCGGGCAAAGTCCCGACCCGCCGGCGCGGCCGACGGTGCGCATGCAGAGCCCGTCCGGCTCGTACGGCGGCTCGGTCGTGAATCCCATTTCGCCCGGCGGCACTTACAATCCCGCCAATACCAGTCCGCCGGTCAATGGCTATCCGGCCCAAGCGCCCAGTCCGTATCTGACGCCATCCCCGCCGCCGACGGCGTATCCGCCCGGAACCCAGCCCCCGCAGTCGTATCCGTCACAATCATCCGGTGGTTATCTCGCGCAATCGACCAATGGCAGCCCCCAGCCAGCGACGAGTCCGTACCTGACGCCGTCGGCCGCTCCGTACGCGCAGCCGGCGACAGGCGTCGCGACAC
>JBGSYQ010000078.1:0-14091 GCA_041750795.1 Pirellulales bacterium
GACCGCGGCGAGCGATAGCTGCGGATGCCGCGCCGCCGCGAACTGCGTCTCCGCCCACAGATCGAGATCCGGATTCGACGCGCGGCTGTCGGTGCCCAAGGCCACCCGCACGCCGCGCGCCAGCAGCGCGGCCAGCGGATAGGGATCGTGACCAAAGTATGCGTGCGTCCGCGGGCAGTAGACCACGCTCATCGACGCGCTGTGCGCCGCGAGAAACTCCTGCTCACACTCGCTCAAGTAATTACCGTGGATCACCAACGCGCGCGGCGCACGGGCGAGCGCCTGCAGATACGCGAGGATCGAACCGTAACGCGCACCGGCGGCAGCGTTCCAGGCATTCAGCTCGACGAGCAACTCTTGAAATGGCCCCGTGCCGGCGTTCAGCAATTCCAGCTCTTCGCGCGACTCGGCCAGGTGCATGGCCAGCGGCGCGTGGTGGCGCTGCGCCAAATCGACGAGTGCATCGAGCAATGCGGGATGGACCGTGTAGGGCGCATGCGGACTGATCGCCGGCTGCACGTTCGGCAGCGGATTGGGCGACGCGAAAAAGGCCTCCGTTGCGGCAACTGCCGGGGCAATTCGATCTGCGGTCGGACCGATCGCCTCGCGAAACATCACGACGCCGGGCAGCGGCTGGCCGCTTGCCGACGCAACCCCGCGCCAATCGTGCGTGGCGATTTCGCCCAGGGTGGTCGTTCCGCTGCGCAAACATTCGCTCAGCCCGTGCAGCACGCTCTCGCTGGCCGGCGATCCCGCTGCGCCACCCCGATGAGCCATCACCTGGCGAATCCACGCGGGCAGCGTCATGCACGGCGTGCCCAGCGGAGCTGGCAGGTCGGCGAACTCCAGGTGGGTGTGGGCGTTGACCAGTCCGGGCAGGATGGCAACGTCGCCCAGGTCACAAACGACGGCGTCTTGGGCCGCGCGACCGACGGACACGATGCGCTGGCCCTCGATCGTGACGCAGCCGTCGACCAGCGGGGGCGCGGCCACGGGAAAGACCAATCGAGCCTGTAGCGCAATACGTCGAGGCATACGCCGGCTATTGTAGCCAAGGGCCGAGCACCCGCTACGCGGCTAACCTGGCAGCCAATGCGCGCTTTGGCGGTCGATGGCTTCTTGCAGCGACTCTTCCTGCGTGCGGGCGTAAGGGAGGCGATGGAACCAGAACAAAATCGCCGCGCTGGCGGCCAGGCTCACCAGCAGCACGGGCCAGCGATACAAAGGCTCGTCGGCCGCGTCGTCTTGCGCCAGCCAGTGCAACCAGTGCCCCTCTTCGGCCAGATGCTGCGAGACGTTCTTGAGCAGCAGCCCCAACGAGTTGTGCGTGATGTGAAACAGGATCGCCGGCAGGATGCTGCCCGCCTGTATCACCAGGAACCCCAACACCAGGCCCAGGGCAAACGCAACCAGCGATTGCTGGAAGATGGCGTGTGTGGCCGCAAAGAAAATGCTGCTGATGACGATGGCGGTCCATTTGTGGCCCACGTGGCGCAGCCCGGAGAGCACGAACCCGCGGAAAGCCAATTCCTCGCACACGGCCGGCAAGATGGCGATCGCGAAGATCATCGTCGCCAGGCTGCTGGGCGCTTCGAACAACTGATCGAGCTGCCGCGCCACCTCGGCATTGAGCGGATAAAGCCGGCTGATGACGGTTTGCAACAGATTGATCGCGGGGTGCAGCGTCACGGCCAGCAGCACGGCCGCCGCCAGCGCGCCCCACCGCGGCCAGTGCAACTGCAGCGTCTTTTGGGGGCTGCGCGTGAGCATGATCGTCATCAACAGCGCCGGCGTGGCGACGACCACCAACTGCGTGACCGCCACCAGCGAGGCAAACTCCGCAAACGTCCGCGGCGCTTGCATCGCAAAGCTGAGGAAGAAACGGATCATGAGAATCATGATTCCGCAGAACATGGCCTCGGCGAAGCTGGGCGTGGCCTCTCGGTCGCGCAGCAAATGGCGAATCCACAAGCCGACGCCCCACCGCTCGCTCTCGCGAAACAGCACGCTCTCCTTGTTGAACTGGTCGGTGGCCCAGCGTATCGACATCCAACAGCAACCCAGCGTCACCCCGGCGACCAGCGGCAAGTACGGCAGCGCGGTCACATAATCGCCTTCCAGCATGGTCCGCAACAGCAGCACCACGCCGGTGATCGGAATCAGGCTGTTGCCGACGTTCAGCTCCACGCCGGGCGACATCGGCAGAATCGTTAGCGGCATGGTCACCAGCACCAAGGGCATCAGGTAATACTGCCCCTCCTTGGTGCTGCGCGCAAATGCGGCCAGGGCCAGGCACAGGGCGCTGAACAACGCCGAAACCGGCACCAGCGCCACCAACAGCCACACGATGGCCAATGCGGGCGGCGGCCCGAAGTCGGGCAAATGCAGTTGCGACAAGATGAACGAACCGGCGATCCCCATGCTGGCGATATTCAAAATGGCCGTGGCCATGCTGAAGAGCATCACCGTGAGCAGCTTGCCCCAGACGATTTCGATGCGTTCGGCCGGACTACTGAGCAGCGTTTCCAGCGTGCCGCGCTCCTTCTCGCCGGCGCACAGATCGATGGCCGGATAGAATGCGCCGGTCAATGCCCAGATCAACAGCACGAACGGCAGAATTTTGGACCACAGCGCGGCTTTGCGCTGGCCCTCCTCGGCCACGTCGACGGTGGTGATTTCAAAGGGCCTGGCTGCCGTTGCCGGAAGCTGGTTCGCCTCGAGATTCCGCTGGCCGATGGTCTCACGCCATCCATCCAGCACGTCGGAAACGCGGCCGTGCGCGGCTTTCGACGCGTCCTTGGACAGGTTCGGATAGACCTCGACCTGGGGCATCGTAGCAGAGCGGGCCACAGGGTCGCCGGCGCGAGACTGGCTCAGCGATAGTTGAAACTGCACGAACTGCTGGTCGAAATCCGGCGGAAAATACACCACCACGTCGTAGTCGCCCGCTTGCGTGTCTTGGCGGGCACGCTCCAAGGGCGAAAGCGCGCCTTGTTTACCGTGCTGCGCGCCATCCTGGCTGGTCACCAACAGCAACCGCGCGTCTTGCGGCTCGGCGAACAGGTCGGGCGCGAAATGGTCGCCGACCACCAGCGGCGGCAGTCCGGGATCTTCGGGCGCGCCGATCACCAGCACGCGAATGGTGTGGGCGCGCATGAACTGCACGACTTGAAAGAAGCTCATGCCCAACAGCGGATAGAGCAACAGCGGCAGTACGGCGATCATGAACAGCGTGCGCCGGTCGCGCAATTGATCGCGGATTTCCCGCAGCAAGATCAGTTTGACGTTCGCCCAGTTCATCGTTCGGGTCCGCGCCGTGCTACCGCGAGTCCGCCAGCTCGTGGCGGAGATCGTGATCGGAGATCAGTTGGAAGAACAACTCTTCGAGGTCCTGCTCGCCGTGCCGCTGGCGCAACTCGTCGAGCACGCCCTCGGCCAGAATGTGGCCGCGATGCATGATGGCGATGCGATCGCACAGTTTCTCCGCTTCGCGCATGATGTGCGTGGAAAAGACGATGCACTTGCCGTGCTCGCGCAGCTCGGCCACGGTCTTGAGCAGCGCGCGGGCCACCAGCACGTCGAGACCCACCGTGGCTTCGTCAAAGATCAATACCGGCGGATCGTGGACGAGGGCCCGCGCGATCGAGACTTTTTGCCGCATGCCGGTCGACATCTTGGCCCCCAGCACGTCGCGAAATTCGTTCATCTTCAGCCGCGTGAACAGCTCGTCCATGCGCCGGGTCAGCGGCTCGGCCTGCAAGCCGTAAAGCCGGCCGAAGTACTCCACCATTTCCCAGGCGGTCATGCGATCGTAGACCGCCGTGTTCGCCGAGACGAAACCGATCTGATGGCGCACCAGCGAAGGCTGCGTGACGACGTCGTGGCCGTTGACGCTTGCCGAGCCTCCGCTGGGCGAGAGCACGGTGCTCAAGATGCGCAGCAACGTCGTCTTGCCGGCGCCGTTGGGACCGAGCAATCCGTAAATCTGGCCGGGCAATGCGTCGAAGCTGACGCCCGAGAGCGCGAAGACCTTGCCGCGCTTCAAATCGGCATAGTACTTGGTGAGTTGGCGGACGTGGATCATCGGAGCCGGCCAGCGGCGAGTTTTTGGGGCGATAGGGGGTCGGCAACGGAAAGGTACGTTGTGCTGAGCCATGCGGCGTCGGCTGGTAGCGCATTTGCCGACTTTGGCGGTTGCGGCCATGACCCTATCGACGGCCACAATTCCGCATACCCGAAGGTTACCACAATTTGCCGCAAGGACGAGGTAGTTCAAGCACTGTGCGGCAAGAATCGCTACGGGCGGCCCAACACCAAGTCGAACTTCTCAGCGGGGGTCACCGAGGTCGATCCGGGATAGGCCTCCAAGGGGTGGGCTTAAATGCCGCACCGTTGTCAGCGTCGCGTGGAGTCCGCCTCGCGGCGCGATCGCCGATGCCGCCAACCACAGGCAGCCAACAATCGAGCCGCGTAACGCGGCGCCTCATCGCGGCGCGGCTTCGCTGGGGTTATTCGCATCGGCTCATACACCTGCACGACGTGGCAGTCCGTCAGCCGCGCCAGCTTCCGGCTAAGCGAAGTCCCCCAGGGTATCCGCCAACGACGCGCGCCGAGCAGGATGATGTCGATGGCTTCTACCTGCGCGACGCGAACGATTTCGCCTATCAAATCACCGCACCGCAACTCGGTCTGTACGTCGACAAATCCCTTCAGCTCCGGATGGAGCCCGAGCTTGAGTTTCTCGAGATCCAAGCGGCGACTACGTTGCTGCAGCTCGTGGCTCTCAGTGGCCAGCATGGTCAATGCGTCTAGCCCCGTCGGTGAGGCGGCCCCTGGCACAACGTGCAGCAAGGTCATGCGGCCGCCGGTCGCCAGCGCCCAACCCAACGCCGCTCGACGAGCAAAGCGCGAGGTTCTGCCGAAGTTGGTCGGCACCAGAAAATGAGTGGCGTTGTGGTGCAGCATGAGGCGCGACCTGCGAGCTATCAAGCCTGACTGGGACTCAGTTGAATTTGGGGTTCTTGCGATTCCAGAACTGACCTTCTTTGAGTGCCCTGAACAAACCCAGCACGGCGCCGAAGTGTTTGACGATCAGCATGGGAACACCCGTGTCGACCAAGACTTCCGTTGTAACGTTGCCCACCAGAATCGACGCCGCCCGACTGCGCCCGCGAGTGTTCATCACGATCAGGTCGGACTCGCGCGCCTGCGCGACGCGCAAAATCGCCTGGGCCGGATGCGAGCTTTCCTCAGACAGCGACTCGAATTGCACGCCGCTGGTATCCACATCGCGGAGGAAATCGTCGAACGCCTTCCGCTGGCTTGCCGAGTACCTTGCCTGGTGTTCGGCGGAGCAATCGAGCGACTCGTCGAAGCCAACATGCAACGCCACGCACTCCTCGATATCGACGGCTCGTGCCACGTCGAGCGCCGTCGACAAGCCATCGGCCGCGTGCTCGGAAAAGTCGACCGGCGCCAGGATCCTGCGCAGTCGCATCGGGGAGCCTTCGGGCACGAGCCAGACGGAGCAGGGGGATATCATGGCGAGCCGCTGCGCAAGTGAACGCAAACCCCGACGCGACTTGCGATGACCCAGCAGCACGTAGTCGCTGCGCCATTGGTGAACTCCTTCCAGCAAGGTATCCAAGCGGTCGCCCGGCTCCACGTGGCAGCTCGCGATGATTCGGCCGGCAGGCGTTCCGAAATACCGTCGCACGTCGGCCGAGACTGCTTCTTGGATGGCTGCCAACTGAGCCGGCTCGGTTTCGGGCCGTGTCACGTGCAGAAATCGCACTTCACGCAGCAACCCGAAGTCCGCCAACAGCCGGGCGTACGACAAGAGTTGCGCGTCCTCCTCGATGCGTGCCAAGGCCACTAACGCACGTTGCCTCATCGAAGTTCCTCCCTGCTGGCGGTGAGTTCCCATTGCGAACGGTGCTGATCGCCGACGTTTATCTGGCGGTCGCCATCATCGCGCTGCACCTGCTCGTCCTGGTTCGACCGAGAATGAAAGGGGAGCGTGCATGCGTAAATGATCAGCGCGGAAAGCACGCCGGTCAGGAAGTCGGTAAGGGGCACCATGACCGCCGTATACAACATCAGCGACCCGTGCAGCCGGCCGCTCCTCCAGACCTCAACAATTTCCGATGGCTTCACCATGTTCGATGCAACCCACAGCAGGATGCCCGCGATGCACGCCATGGGAACGATATCCAGATAGCTGGCAAGGAAGTATGCCATCACGAGTTTGAGCACGCCCTTGAAGTAACCTGCCAGTGGGGTGACAGCGCCGGCCTTGATGCTGGTGGCGGTGCGGGCCAGCGCGCCGGTGCATGGAAACCCGTTGATCAGAGGTACCACGACCTGCACGATGCCCTGGCCCCAAAGTTCCTTGTTGGGATTGAATGGGGTCTTGCGGTTGTCGGCAAGCCGGTCGGCCATGGACGAACAGAGGACGCTTTCCACCGCAGAGACGAACACGATCGCCAGCGAAAAGTAAAAAATGTCGAAGATCACTCCGCCGGACAGTTCCGGCATGATGGGTGGAGTGAAGCGAAAGAAGTCGGTCGGGATCGCGCCATAACGGTCCGTGATGAGCTGCACTTGCCCGGGCGTCAAAAAGTACATGGTGAACGCCGTGCACGCCCCCAGCGCCAACAGCGGGGCCGGAATGAACACCGATAGCTTCAACAAGTAGCGCGTGGCCAGAAACGTGAACAAGGCCAGCCCCAAGGCCCACAAGTTGATTTGGTCGATTTGGCCGAATATGGCACTCAGCTTCGAGAACAATCCCCCTTTGATCGGCAATTGAAGGCCGAAAGCTTCGCCGACATTCGAAAGCGCGATCGTCACGGCGATCCCGACGGTGAATCCCACCACGATCGAGTTCGGCACGAATCGCGCCAAGCTTCCCAAGCCAAACAGACCCATCACCATCAGGACGACGCCGGCCACAATGGAAACCAACACCAGCATGCCGTGACCTTGCTCAAAGGTACCGCCGCTGGGCTCTCCGTACTTCACCATCAAAGCGGCCAGCAATGGAATAAACGCGGCCGTTGGGCCGTAAACCTGGTACTTCGAACCGCCAAACGTGCGCCCGACCAGACATGCCATGGCGCCGGCAATGATGCCCTGCTCGGGTCGCAGACCCATGGCAATCGCGAATCCCATGGCCATGGGAATGGCAGTCATGGCGACGATCAGACCTGCGCTGAAATCGCGATAGACGGTGGACTTCCACTTCGGGCGCGTCAGATCCTCCCAGCGGCTGTCAAACAGCGTCATAAAAAGCTTGAGGCGATTCCACATTGCTTACGGTTCCTGTGGGCGATGACGGCGTCGCACGGGGCGCAGCGAGACAAGTGCTGCCGCGCACCGCTCACGCAGTTGTGAGGGAACGTGTTGAGGTTCGATGGCAAAATCGTGCCGCGATTTAGCGCGCGAAGGCATCACGCACAGCGAGGGAATTCCATACTCTTGGCCGTGCCAGAGCAGCAGCTCCCGGTCGAAACGCGGTGAAGCGACTTGCCACAATCAGGCGGCAAAGCACGACAGACCGCGCAGCGATCAAACCGCTTGCGACGTTATGCGCCACGAATCGCGGCGCGTACTTCGACTCAGAACGGGTCGAAGTGGGCCCAATCAACAGCGCAGAGGCGCTCTCAGGCCGTTGGGAAGAATGTGCCCTTGCGACGCATCTTGGCCGTGCAGTCGCTGCGCCGCAACGACAGGCACGCGCCGCACCATGTGCGACGTGCAACGCCGCTCATGGGCGGTGCTATTGCACCGCGCCAACGAGGACGACTGGACGACCAGGCACTCTTCGGCAGACTTCTTGCACTCGGTCTCGTCGGAAGACTTCGAGTCGATCGGGGCCAGGATAAAGGGCGAGAGGAGCACTATCTGGCACAAGATAGGGCATGCAGATCGCACCATGCGCAGCGCGGTACGGCCTGCCAGGGCGAACCACGAATCACCCCGCATCGGACGCTTCCCGCCGGATAACGACGGTAACTTCGCAGCGGGGACGATCAACGATCTAAACTGTGAAATTATCACGCAACTCTCCAGCTTTACAAACGGGCTACGTCCTAATTAAGCGACACAACTCGCATTGTCAACCCCGATATCGATCCCGTTCGCGGAAACTCGCGGAAATGCCAGCCTCGGCATTCTCACATTCGCGCGGAGAGTGATTGATTGGCGAGGGCGCAACGAACGACCGCTTAGGCCTGGACAATGTGCGGTTGGCAGCGTGTTGAAGAATTCAATAGGCTGCGACATCGCATGGATGCGATATCAAAATAGCGACGTAAGTCGTTATTTTGCGCTTCCGTGCAAAGCTTTGCTTCGCACTTGGCGAGGTTGAAAAATGCCGCGACGGCATTGTTCAACAGGCGGTTAGCCGGTACCGCCCGTCTCCGCGTCGCTATACTGACCCTTTCCCCCCGTTGCGCCAGCAGCGTAGCCGAAACGTTCAGGAGGCCGAGACGATGTCGCTGCACTCGCGGAATCCCGAACAAGACGAACTGCTGGACGACGTCTACGCCTCGTCCGATTTGTCGACGGGCACGCCGAAGTACCGCTTTCCGGAGGCGGAGCACGCCGCCGAGCATGCCTATCTGCTGGTGCGCGATGAATTGATGCTCGACGGAAATTCGCGCATGAACCTGGCGACGTTCTGCCAGACGTGGTCCGAGCCCCAGGTGCAGCAGCTTATGGACGCGTGCTGGGACAAGAACATGATCGACAAGGACGAGTATCCGCAAACGGCCGAGATCGAAGGCCGCTGCGTCCATATGCTGGCCGACTTGTGGCATTCTCCGCATGCCTCCGACACGATCGGCTGCTCGACCACCGGCTCGAGCGAGGCCGCCATGCTGGGCGGACTGGCGCTCAAATGGCGGTGGCGCAAGCGGCAGCAGGCTGCCGGACGACCGGCGGACAAGCCGAACATGATCTGCGGTCCGGTCCAGATTTGCTGGGAGAAGTTCGCTCGTTACTTCGACGTCGAGCTGCGGCAGATTCCCATGGAGCGTGGGCGACTGTTGATGTCGCCCGACGAAGTGCTCAAGCGGTGCGATGAGAACACAATCGGCGTGGTGCCCACGCTGGGCGTAACGTTCACGCTGGCCTACGAGCCGGTGCAGGCTATCTGCCAGGCACTCGACAAGCTGCAGCAAACGACCGGACTCGACGTGCCGATGCACGTCGACGGCGCCAGCGGCGCGTTTTTGGCGCCGTTCATCCACCCGGACGTGGTCTGGGATTTTCGCTTGCCGCGCGTGAAATCCATCAACGCATCGGGGCACAAGTTCGGACTGACGCCGCTGGGCTGCGGCTGGGTGGTGTGGCGCGAGAAATCCGATCTGGATGAGGAACTGGTCTTCGACGTGAACTATCTCGGAGGCAACATGCCCACGTTTGCCCTCAATTTTTCGCGGCCCGGCGGGCAGATCGTCTGCCAGTATTACAACTTCATCCGGCTTGGACGCGAAGGGTATCGCAAGATCCAACAGTCGTGCGCCGACACCGGCGCGCTGGTGGCCGATGCCATTGCGAAGCTTGGTCCCTTCGAGATTCTGTACGATGGACGCGGTGGCATACCGGGCGCTTGTTGGAAGCTCAAAGACGGCGCCAAGGTCGGCTACACGCTCTACGATCTGGCCGATCGCTTGCGCACCTGGGGCTGGCAAGTGCCGGCGTACAGTTTGCCCGCCAATCAACAAGACGTCGTCGTGCAGCGCGTGCTCATCCGCCACGGCGTGAGCAACGATCTGGCGCGCAATCTGATCCGGGATATGAAGTCCGCGCTGGCGCACCTCGACAAGCATCCGGTCAGCAAGCCGCTCAGCGCCGCCGAAGCGTCGGGCTTTCATCATTGAGACGTCGTGCGGTCGGCGCGACCGCGCGGCGGTACTCCGTGTCAGACGCCGGCCGGCTCCAACGGCGCTTCGTCCACCAGCTCATAAAACACGTTGCGGCGGCGGGGCGTATAACCCAGTTCGCGAATGGCGTCTTTCATTTGCGCAAGCGTCAGATAGTGGACCGTGCCAGCGGCGGCCACCACGTTCTCCTCGATCATCAGGCTGCCCATGTCGTTGGCGCCGTAGAGCAGGGCGATCTGTCCGATCTTCAAGCCTTGCGTGACCCAGCTTGATTGGATGTTGGCAAAGTTGTCGAGGTACAGCCGGCTGACGGCCTGCGTCTTCAGATACTCGAACGAGCCGGCGGCCGGCAGGTCGGCCATCTTGTGGCCCGGCTGAAAGGTCCAGCAGATGTAGGCCGTGAATCCGCCGGTTTCGTCCTGCAACAGCCGCAGCCGCTCCAAGTGCTCGATGCGCTCGGCCAGCGTCTCGACGTGGCCGAACATCATCGTGGCCGTGCTGCGACCGCCCAACTCGTGCCACACGCGATTGACGTTCAACCAATCGTCGGTGAGCACCTTGCCGCGCGTAATCTCCTTGCGCACGCGGTCGACCAGGATCTCCGCGCCGCCGCCGGGCAAACTGCCCAAGCCGGCGGCGCGCAGTCGCTCGAGCACCGTGCGCAGCGGCAGCCTGGCCAGCTTGGTGAAATGATGAATCTCCGGCGGGCTGAAGCCGTGTACGTTGACTTGCGGGAAGTGACGTTTAATGTCGCCGAGCAGTTCCTCGTACCACTCGAGCTTGAACTCGGGGTGCAGCCCGCCTTGCATCAGGATCTGGTCGCCGCCCAGGTCGACGGTTTCCTGGATTTTTTGCAGCAGCTCGGCGCGATCGAGGACGTAACCTTCAGCGTCTTTCGGCGGGCGATAGAAGGCGCAGAAGTCGCACACCGCCGCGCAGACGTTGGTGTAGTTGACGTTGCGGTCGATGTTGTAGGTGCGGTACGGCTCGGGATGCAGCCGGCGCGTGACGGCATCGGCCGCGCGGCCAAGCGCCGCCAGGTCGTGACATTCCAGCAGCCGCAGCCCTTCGTCGGGCGAGAGCCGCTGGCCATCGACGGCTTTATCCAGAAGCCTGGCAATCACTGAATCCAAGTTCGATTCCCCCCGGGGCCAGTCCCAGCTCGGCCGCCTTGCGATAAAACAGTTCCAGGCCGCGTTGCTCGGCCGGCCCTAGCGTAAAGTGCAGGTTGTCGCGCAAGTACGACAGGCACTGCGGCCGCGTGAGTCCCTGGGCCGCGGCCTCGCGCTCGGCAATCTCCTCCAGATGCGCCAAGCCCGCGTCGCGCGCTTCGGCCAGCGCCACGTCGAGCCCTTGCAAGTCGACGCCGGCGCGCCCGACCCACATGGCAAACACGAACGGTAAGTTGGCCCAACGGCACCATTCATCGCCCAGATCCCAAACGACTTCGAACTTGCCGGCCGGCGAATGGATCGCGCGATCGCCGATCAGCAGCACCGCGTCGGCGTCGGCATCTTCCAGCGAGTCGCCAATGGGCAGCGCCTCCAATTGAGGACGGACACCGAAGCGCTCGCCCAGCAGGATCCGCACCAGCGCGACGCTGGTCCGCGAACCCTCGTCGAGCGCCAACGTGCGGATGGTTTCGATCGGTCCGCGGCTGAATAATTTAACGCTCAGCACCGGGCCGCGGCAGGCGATGCACGCGTCGGAAACGATGGTGTACGTGGGGTCGTGAAAAAACTCGATCGAGGGAATCAGGGCCACGTCGAGCCGCCCCTGAGCCAGGCGGTCGGCCAGCCGGCTGGGCAGGTCGAGCACCAACTCGGCATGGGGCGCAAATTGCTCGAACTGGTGAATCAACGGCTTCGTGTTCAAGTAATTGACCGCGCCGACGCGAGTTTTCGTGGAGCTTTCCATGGATTTCCTAGGGGGCCTCCCAACAAACGCACAGGCGGCTGTGGATCGCGATCCGTTTCACGATCGAGGCGTGGCCGCGAATCGCTTGTGAATCATTTCACGAACTGTCATTATAGGTACCCGGCCCACCGCGAACAGTCCACCACCTTCGCTCGATGGCCGCAGGCAATCGCCGGGTCAGGCCCTTGCGGGCGTTCTATCGTCTAACCGGCCTGATCGCGGCGGATTAACTGAACCGAAGCACGCGCTGCACATGCCTGCGGCGCGGCGTTTGACAATCCCGATCTCTCACCCCTATGCTCCGCTCAATGAAAACCATCGTCCAAATCTCGCTCGACTTGACTAGTAAAGAGGAGGCCCTGGAAACGGCCGAAATGGCGCTGCGCGCCGGCGTCGACTGGCTGGAGGCCGGCACGCCGTTAATCATTGCTGAAGGCATGTACGGCGTACGCGCTCTGCGCCAGCGGTTTCCCCAGACGCCCATCGTAGCCGACCTGAAGACCATGGACGGCGGCTACCTGGAGGCGGAAATGATGGCTAAGGCCGGCGCCACGCACGTGGTGGTCATGGCCCAGGCACACGAGGAAACCATCCGCTGCGTGGTCAAGGCCGGCAAGGATTTCGGCGTGCAGGTGATGGGCGACAACATGGTCTGTGCCGACATGGTCGCCGGCGCCAAGCGATTGGAAGACCTGGGCTGCGACTTCGTAATCCACCACATCGGCTACGACGAGCGCCGCGGCATCGCGGCCCGCGGACTCCGCATGCCCAGCCCGTTGGATCAATTGCGCGAGGTGGTGCAGGCGGTGAGCGTGCCGGTGCAAGCGGTCGGCGGGTTGTCGCTGGAACAGGCCGTGCAAACGCCGGAATACGGCGCGCCGCTGGTCGTGCTCGGCGCGCCGCTGACGATCGACGCCGATGCGTTCAAGACGGCCAGCGGCGACCTGGAAAGCTCGCTGCGATTGATCTGCGAAAAAGTTCACGACTATGGCGATATTGCAGTAGGAAAGAAGTCATGAACAGTCCCGGAGTGGTCAACTACGGTCCGGAAAAGTTCAACGTCGAAATGCGCGACGTCGAGCGGCCCTCGATCGGCGCCGACGACGTACTGTTGGAAGTGGCGGCGGTGGGCGTGTGCGGCAGCGACCTGCACCAGTGGACCGCCGATCACGGCTGGCCGGTGAACTATCCGGTCGTATTGGGACACGAGTTTGCCGGCAACGTGATCGAACTTGGCAAGCACGTCAAAGGCTGGCGCGAAGGGGACCGCGGCGTCAGTGAGACGGCCGCAGTGATTGATCTCGACAGCCCGTTGACCAAACAAGGGCTGTACAATCTCGATCCCACGCGCAAAGGTTTCGGCTACGGCGTCAACGGCGCCATGACGCGCTTCGTACGCGTGCCGGCGCGTTGCCTGCACCATATTCCCGACGAGCTGCCCTTCGAAAAGGCCGGGCTCACCGAGCCGTGCTGCGTGGCTTACAACGCCGTCGCGGTCAACGGCAACATCAAGCCGGGCGATCGCGTGGTGGTGCTCGGCCCCGGACCGATCGGCCTGTTGTGCGCCGCCATTGCGCGGCTGCAAGGGGCCGAAGTGGCGCTGGTGGGTTTGGAGCGCGATCGTGTGCGGCTCGACATCGGCGTGCAGTACGGTTGCACGGCCATCACCGACGGGCTGGACGCGTGGGTCAAGCAAGGGGACGGCCTGGGAGTCGACGGCGTGATCGATGCGGCCGGCATCTCGGCCACGCTCAAGACGGCGCTCGACATCGTGCGTCCCGCCGGCTGGGTCTCGAAAGTCGGCTGGGGCAAGCAGCCCTATGGCTTTTCGCTCGATCCGCTGGTGCAGAAGAACGTCACGCTCAAGGGCAGCTTCAGTCACAACTGGCCCATTTGGGAGCGCGTCATCCGGCTGCTGGCCACCGGCTCACTCGACGTGCAAAAGATCATCGGCGGCGTCTGGCCGCTGGAGCAATGGCACGAAGCGTTCGAAACCATGCACTCCGGCAAGATCGCCAAAGCCGTGCTGAAACCGTGAAGAAAGGGGATCGGGAATCGGGGATAGGGACGGCCATGATCCACCGTCCATATTGTCCACCGAAACTTGACCCCTGATCCATGCCCTCCCTACCCCCGATCCCCGAGCACCTATCCCCAATTCCTCGCATGCGTCTGGCCGACAAAGTCATTCTGGTCACTGGCAGCACGACGGGCATTGGTGAGGCGATTGCGCGCCGCGCGATTGTCGAGGGTGCGCGGGTTGTGGTTCACGGCCGCGACGCCC
>JBGSYQ010000079.1:0-6706 GCA_041750795.1 Pirellulales bacterium
GCGCCCATTCCCAAGCTGCGCGGGCAACACCGCTTTCAGATCCAACTGCACGGCGCCGACGGGGCCGCGTTGCGCGACGCGGTCCGCGGCGCGATGGCCGCCATCAAGCCGCCGGACGAAGTGCAGTGGATCGCCGACGTGGATCCGCTGGATATGCTGTAAGGCTGGCTCGTTGCAGCGGCGCCGGTGCCTGAGTACGCTTTGGTATCGACGTATGAGTTCCACTTTTGCCGCCGACGAGTAACCTGCCATGCGACAAACTGCCCTCTGCTTCGCCATTGTCATTTCGTGGTCGGCTGGGTTGCTTGCGGCCGAACCGGCGCGTTCGACAAAGCCGTGGGATGTCGAACGCATTCTTGCGGCGGGTGTCGAAGCCGAGTGGGGCGAGCCTAACGGATTGGTGACGCCCGTTCGCTACCAGACCGAGGACTACCAGGGGCGCGAGTGCTGGGTGTTTGCCTACTATGGCCGGCCGGAGGGGGAAGGGCCGTTTCCGGCAATGCTGCTCGTGCACGGCGGGGGCGGCAAGGCGTTTGCCGAATGGGCCGAGCTGTGGGCGCAACGCGGCTACGTGGCATTGGCGATGGACCTGGCGGGCAATGGGCCGGACGGCCAGCGGCTGGAAAACGGCGGGCCGCCGCAGGACGACGGCGCCAAGTTCGGCGCGTTCGACGCCGACGGGCTGACGGACATGTGGTCCTATCAGGCCGTGGCCGCCGTGTTACGCGGTCATGCGCTACTGGCCTCGCGGCCGGAAGTCGATCGGAAGCGCATTGGCGCTACCGGCATTAGCTGGGGCGGCTATCTGACGTGCATCGTGGCCGGCATCGATCCTCAATTGGCCGTCGCTGTGCCAGTCTATGGCTGTGGTTACTTGCACGACAACAGTGCCTGGCAAGAGAACGGCACGTTCGATTCGATGGCCCCCGAGGTGCGCACGCGTTGGCTGGCGAACTTCGACCCGTCGGCGCATCTGCCCGGCGTAAGCTGTCCGATCATGTTCGTCAACGGCACCAACGACTTCGCTTATCCACTCGACAGCTACCAAAAGTCGTACCGGCTGGTTACCGCACCGCGTAATTTGTGCGTCACGGTCAACATGCCGCATGGGCATCCACAGGGGTGGGCCCCGACGGAGATCGGCGCGTTTGTCGACAGCGTGCTCAAAGAAGGCAAGCCGTTGGCCAGGCTGTCTGTTCTGGAAGTTGGCGGTGATTCGCTTTCCGCCGGATATGAAGCCGAAGTGCCGATTTCCAAGGCCGAGTTGCATACCACCACCGATCGCGGGCGTTGGCAGGATCGCAAATGGGCCAGCACGACGATCCCGTACGACGATCAGGCGAAGCAGGTCCGCGCCACGTTGCCGCCGTCGCGCCCGCTAATTGCGTTCGTCACCGTTACCGACGAGCGCGGGTTGACCACCAGCAGCGAACATGTCGAACTGGCCAGGTAGTTCCTGCTGGAATCGAGCGTTTTTGCGGGTGAATGCGTGCTGCTGGCCACCCAGAATGCCCCCACCGCTGCGTACATTCCTCTTGGAGTTTGGGGCTTGTCGCCGTTAAACTATAGGAATTGGGAGGACCCGTTCCCCAACCCTCCACGCGCATGTCTTATCGCTCGCTAAAACGCGTTCTCGGCGAGACCAGTCTCGAGCGCAAGTGCCGTTTCCTGTTCGGCGCGTGCCTGTTGACGTTGATCACCGGCAGCTTCTGGTGGTACGGACGCAGCACGAAGGAGCTGGTGTACGAAGCCAGCCGCGAAAGTGCGCGAGGACTGGTCGACACGATCATCGTCATGCACCACTGGAGGTTCCTGCAGACCAAGGAAGATCAGAAGTCGGGCGAAGAAATGATCGACCTGGTCGAGGATCTCAGCCAGGGCCTGGCCAGCCGGGAATACCATTGGCGATTCATTCATCCCAGCGGCCCGGACGGGCCCCAGGACGAGTTCGAGAACCAGGTGCTCTCAAAATTCCCGCTGCACAAGACCATAACTGCCGAGGATTTGGCCGGGACGGCCGTGCCGGAGTTCGAGGAGGATCACGCGACCGTAAACGGCAAGCCCGTCTATCAATATTACAAGCCGATCCGCATCACGAACAATCAGTGCGCCCTGTGCCATGCCAGTCAGAACATCGGCTTTGCCGGTGGGGGCAATGAAATGGAGATCGGCGACCTGGTGTCGATCGCCAAAGTGACGCTGCCCGACAAGTCGCAGCGCGCGCTGAGCCTGAACAACGCCATCCTGCTGGCGACGGCCATCATCACCGTCTTACTGGCGATGCTGGCCAGCTATGCCATCGTGCGCTATGTGATCGTCAAGCCGTTGCAGCACTTGCGCGACGTGAGCGAGCGGATCAGCCACGGCGACATCGCCCTGCGGGCCGAACTGCACACCGGCGACGAGTTCGAAAAACTGGCGACGGCCTTCAACCGCATGCTGCGGCAATTGGCCACCAACCAGGAAGAGCTCAAGGAGTTCAACGACAACCTGAACGTCAAGGTCGACGAGCTGGCGCAGGCCAACATGCGGCTTTACGAAATGAACCGCCTGAAGAGCGACTTTCTGGCCACGATGAGCCACGAGCTGCGCACGCCGCTCAACGCGATCATCGGATTCAGCGACGTGCTGGAATCGATCTCCTCGCTGGACGACAAGCAAAAGCGCTACGTGCGGAACATACAAACGTCCGGAAAAGTGCTGTTGGAAATGATCAACGACATTCTCGACCTGGCCAAGATCGAGAGCGGCAAGATGGAAGTCCGGCTGTCCGACTTCCGCATCGATGCGGTCATCACGGCCCAGTGCGACATGGCACGGCCGCTCACGGAGCGGAAGAACATCGACCTGGATTGCCAGATCGAGCGCAACTTGCCCGACATGTTCCAGGACCAGTCCAAGGTGCAGCAGATTTTGAACAACCTGTTGAGTAACGCCATCAAGTTCACGCCCGAGGGAGGCCGCATCACGGTCGGCGCGCGTCGCACGGGCAGCCACCTGGTGCTGGAAGTGGCCGACACCGGCGTGGGCATCGCGGACGAGGACCAGGTGGCCATTTTCGAGAAGTTCCGCCAAGGCAAGAGCGTGCTCAGCGGCGGCGACGCCATGACGCGCGAGTACTCGGGCACCGGCCTGGGGCTGTCGATCGTCAAGGAGCTGTGCAAGTTGCTGGGGGGCGAAGTGACGCTGGAGAGCGAACTGGGCAAAGGCAGCACGTTCACCGTGCGGCTGCCTTGGACGCGCAGCGACTTGCCCAAGTTCGACGCGAACCTGCCGGCCGTGGTCGACGAGGCCCCGCGCTTCCGCCGCAGCGACACGCCGCACACTCTGGAGAGCCCGGCCGCGACGACGTAAGCGGCAGGCGGCACAAGCGGCAGGCGGCACGCTCTACCGCAGGTGGCCCTGGTTCGCTACGATTGTCGGCCATGACTGCGAAAACGACGCAACCCGACACGCTGCCCGAGGTGGAGCTGTATACCGACGGCGCTTGCAGCGGCAATCCCGGACCGGGCGGTTGGGCGTTCATCCTGCGGCATCCCAAGAGCGACAAGGAAATAGAACGCGCCGGCGGCGAGCCCGACACGACCAACAACCGCATGGAGTTGACCGCCGTGGTGCGCGGGCTGGAGGCGCTCAACAAGCCCTCGCACGTCAAGCTGATGACCGACAGCGTTTACGTCGGCAAGGGGCTCAGCGAGTGGATGCCCAAGTGGAAAGCCAACGGCTGGCGTCGCCGCGAAGCCGGCCAATGGAAGGAGGTCAAGAACGAAGACCTCTGGCGCCGCCTCGACGCGCTAAACGCACGGCACCATCTGACCTACATTCGCGTGGCCGGCCACAGCGGGCATCCGGAAAACGACCGTTGCGACGTGTTGGCAGTGGCTGCGTATCAGAAGTATTTGAAGAAGAGGCCGTAGGCGGGAGGCCGTAGGCTGGAGGCGGGGGGCCGGAGAAAGAAGAGGGCGAAGACGGCGGGGAGCTTCTACAATGGCGGGGGCGTTCCAACGTGATCGCCTTAGGATGGCGCACAGGTGCCACTGGTGGCGGCAGCCACCAGTGTCGTCGGGCTCCGTTGCCCGCGAGACCCGTTGTTGAATCGCACTGGTGGCGTGCGCCACCAGTGGCACACGAACGAACACCGGAGTTATTCTTGGGTCTTTCCTTACGATGGCGACTGTTCCGCAGTCGATGCCCGGACTTTGCGATTGCACGTGCAGCCACCTCCCATGCCCACGCTCGACTTGACGACTCCGGTGCAGTTTCTCAAGGGCTGCGGGGGTGCGCGGGCCGAGTTGTTGGCAAAGCTCGACGTACACACGGTGCGCGACTTGCTGTTTTTTTTTCCGCGCGACTACCAGGATCTGACCGATCTGCGCGGCATCGACCAGCTTGAAGAAGGCGCGCTGGTGAGCGTGTTGGGAACGATCGAGGAAACGGACCTGGCCGACCGCGGCGGGGGCAAGTCGATCTTTGGCATGCTGGTGCGCCAGGACCAGCAGCACCTGCGCGCGGTGTGGTTCAACCAGCCGTACCTGCGCGAACAGTTTCAGCGCGGCCAGACCGTGCTGGTCTCCGGTCGTCCCAAGCGCCGCAGCACGCGGTGGGAAATGGTGCATCCGCGCGTGCGGGTGATCGACAGCGAGCAACCGCCGCCGGGCGGGCAGTTGCTGCCGGTTTATCCGTTGACCGAAGGTCTGGCGCAGCGGCACGTGCGCAACCTGACGCGCCGGGCGCTGGACACTTATCCCGAAGCGCTGGAGGAAGTCTTTCCGGCGGAGTATCTGGCGACGCACGGTTTGTTGCCCATTCGCGCCGCGCTGCCGCAATTGCACTTTCCCCATAGCCAGGCCGAATTGGAAGCGGCGCGGCGGCGGTTCATATATCAGGAGTTGTTCGTCCTGCAACTGGCGCTGGCGCTCAAGCGGCGACAGATTCACGATGCACTGCCAGCCGTCCCGCTGGAAACGACGGCCAAGATCGACGCACGCATCCGTCGGCTGTTGCCGTTCGAGTTGACCCCGGGACAAAACCGGGCGATCGCCGAGATTACCGCCGACATGGGGCGGCCCCACCCGATGAACCGGCTGTTGCAAGGCGACGTGGGCAGCGGCAAAACGATCGTGGCCGTTTATGCGATGTTGCTGGCCGTGGCGCACAAGACGCAGGTGGTGTTGATGGCCCCGACGGAAGTCCTTGCGCGGCAGCACGTCGACACGCTGAGCAGGCTGCTGGCGGGCAGCCACACGCACCTGGGACTGTTGACCGGCGGGCAGAGCGCCAAAGCACGGCAGGCGCTGCTGGCCGAGATCGAGTCGGGCGAAGTGCAGATCGTCATCGGCACGCAGGCCGTGGTCGCCAACGAGTTGACCTACGATCGGCTGGGGCTGGTGGTGATCGACGAGCAGCACAAGTTTGGCGTGCGTCAGCGTGCGGCGTTGCGCGGCGCCAGCGCTTTGCCCCATTACCTGGTGATGACGGCCACGCCGATTCCGCGCACCACGGCCATGACGCAGTTTGGCGACCTGGACGTCACCACGCTGGCCGATGCTCCGCCCGGCCGGCAGAGCGTACACACGTATGCGCCGCCGCCGGAAGACCGCGAGCGCTGGTGGGAGTTTTTTCGCAAGAAGCTGCGCGAGGGCCGGCAGGGCTATGTGGTCGTGCCGCTGGTCGAAGACGCCGAGGAAGTCCAAGCGACCAGTCTCAACGAGGCGTACGAGGCGCTGGCCAACGGCGAGTTGGAGGCCTTTCGCCTGGGATTGGTCCACGGCCGCATGACTCCGCTGGAAAAAGAGGCCGCGATGACGGCCTTCCGCCGCGGCGATACCCAGGTGCTGGTGGCGACCAGCGTGGTCGAAGTGGGCATCGACGTGCCGAACGCTACCTTGATGACCATCGAAGGGGCCGAGCGTTTTGGCCTGGCCCAACTGCACCAATTGCGCGGGCGCATCAGCCGCGGCGCCCATCCGGGCTATTGCTGCGCGTTTTCTCACGCCGCCACCGACGAAGCGCAACAGCGGCTGGCGGCGTTCGTCGAATCGAACGATGGCTTTCGACTGGCCGAGCTCGATTTCCAGATGCGCGGCCCCGGCGACTTGTTGGGCACACGGCAGCACGGCCTGCCGCCGTTGCGAATCGCCGATCTGCGGCGCGATACGGCGGTGCTCGAAGAAGCGCGGGCCGACGCGCGCGAGCTGGTGGCCACCGATCCCCAGCTCACGCAGCCCGAGCACGCCGCATTGCGCCGGATGGCGCTGGTGCGCTACGGCAAGTCGCTGGACTTGGGCGACGTCGGTTGAGGCGGCCGCGTCGGGTCGCTGTGGACGACGCAGGCCGATTGTCCGGCAAATTCGGCCCTGTCGCTCCAGATTTCCCGCGGCCGCACGACAATGCGACGCGCGGTTGTGGAACCGAGTCGCGGCGTGCATGTACAATTAGGAAAGGAAAGAAACCAGACCATGCAGCCATTGATTGCCGCCTTTGAATCGCACTGGGAACCACTCGTCTGGTTCGCGCTGGGGATCGTCGTTGCGCTGGGACTGGTGGCGTTGCTGCACCCGCGGCGATTGACGACGCTGGCGCTTGGCGAGAATGGCTGGGTGGAATCGCCGCGCGGCGGCTCGGACGTTCAGCCGCCGCTGAGCAGCAGCTTTATTGCGCTGGCGTTGAGCCGGTTGTTCGGCGCCGCGGTGCTGGCGGCCGTGGC
>JBGSYQ010000080.1:0-3843 GCA_041750795.1 Pirellulales bacterium
TGCCGAGCGCAGCATCTCGCCGAGTTCGGCCCGCGCGCCTGCCGAGTCTCCGCCGGCCGGCAGCGGCAGCGTGCCGGCGGCTTCCAGCGTAAGCTGTGCCCCGCGCGCATCTGCCACCACGTAGCGCGCCTCGGCGCCGTCCCAGTCGATTGCCAGCAGTCGTGCCATCGTGTGTTAGTTCCTGGCGCCGCGCGGCGCACCTGCGGTGAGCCATTCTGTCGGAAAGCCCGCTCCGTAGAAGCGTAAATCACGCCACAGCAATTCGTGCGCCGCGTCGCCGGTGACGTCGATCACCACTTCGGCACGTGCCGACAATCCAGGTTGATCGAAATGCGCCACGACCTGGGCGCGCACCACGTCGCCGCTGCCGGATACGTAGGGCAGCAGTCGCTTCATCGTCGGCAAGTCGACCAGCCCCTCGGCCAACAGCCAGGTGGGATAGCGACGCGCGGCCGAATCGCCCGCAGTGTTCTTCCGCGCCGCCACGATCTGTTGTGCCAGCGCCTCGTCGATGCCGGGCACGGCCTGCAGCACGATCGCCGGCGCATCGTTGACGCTCACCTGACCGCGGCTCACCGGCTGATCGTGAATCGTCGTCACGTCCATCAGCGTGGCAAGTTGTTGAGCCAATGACGCGGAGTCCGCCGACAAGGGACTTTGGTAGACCGCCGCCTTGCTGTCCGACTTGCCGGACGCGACGGCCACGCTCGCATCCGCCAGATCCAGTATCGAGCTCAAGCGGAATTGCGGCGCATGCGCTGCATCAAACGGCACGACTCCCCGCAGTGGCGCCTCGCCGCCAAGATAGGGACCATGTTGCCGATAGGCCACCACGAACGCCGCCAACTCAGGACCCACCGCGGCCGTGAGCTGCTGGTGCAGCTCGACCAGGTTGGCGCCGTTCAGGTTGATGCGAGGCTGCCCTTGCGAGTCTCGATTGCGATGACCGCTGTAAAGCGTCAAGAGCCAGCTCCAAGGCGTGGGATCGGTCGTGGTGGGATTCGAAGCGGCGCTGCTGCGCGAAAGCTCGGCCGGCTCCAGGTTTCGATTGTAGTTGGCGTCGGCTCCGAACAACATCTCGCGGGTAACTCCCTTCACCAGCAGCAATTCCTCCAGACAGTCGGGCAGGCCGTTGCGGGGGGCATAAGGTTCCGGCAAACCGCCGTAGTAGTCGCTCTCGGCGCCCAGCGGCCGCGGCTGCGAATCGGAGTCGATCCAATCCAAGATGCACTCGGCGACGGTCTCGGTCATGCCTGGCAGCTTCAGCAGCGCGTCTCGCCCGCTGCCAGGAAGCTGTTGCTCGTAGCGCAATACGTCGGCAAGGTGCAGCCGGCCCGATTCGTTATCGACGCCGAAGCGAACGGTGCGCTGCCGCGACGATGAAGAAGACTCGTCGGCCGGCGCGACAACGCTGAACCGAAGGCGGTTGACGCCGCTGCGGCCGTCGAGCAGTTCTCCTTCCAACGGCACGGCCTGAAACAGGCGCGGGTTATCCAACAGTCCGCCGGCGACCTCCTGATCGGCGCGCGGCTGCTCGACGAATTGCTTCAACTGCGCGACGCCGCTGTGAATTGCCTGTTGCATCCGCAGGTGCTCGCCGTGGACGCGCGTGGCCTTGTTCTCGGTCAGCATCAGCTCCGCGAACGTAAAGCCCGCCAGCGCCAACATCATCACCACGATCAGCACCAACACCAGCACCAGCGCGCGGCGCCGCGATGATCGAGCGGTGCGTCGCGAATCAGGGTTGAAGGAATCGGCCATCGGCTCTGGTGCTCGTGGAGTTTGGAATCTCGAACGGCGGCGCAGCGCTCGACGGGCCGCTGGCAGCGCTCGACGGGCCGCTGGCGGCGGACGACTTCCGTGCCAGAGTCAGGGGAATCAACAGCCGGCTGGTGGGATGCTTCCATTGCTCGACCTTGTCGCGGTCGACGCCCGGCTTACTGGCCGGATCGGCCATGGCCGCAGGCGGCTCTTCGGCAGAGCGCAATCGCAAGCTGACCTCGATCGCCGCAGGCAATCCTTGCCGCGAAACGCTGTCCCACTCTGCGCTCCACAGCGTGCCGTCGAAGTAGCGCAATTCGAAGGCGAGCACCTCCGGTACGCTTGTCTCTTCGAACTCGCCTGGCTCCAACGAGCCGGGCGCTGGGGCAACCGCCGCTGGTTGGGATGCGGGATCGAACTCGCTCGATGCGGCCGGCGCGCCGAACTGGCGCGACGGTGTTTCGACCAAGGTCCGCTCCGTCTCCCGGTCGCGCGCCGGATGCGCTTGTGCCCAATTCAACTCGCGGCGCACCAGCCGTGTCTCGGCGGCAGCCGTCGGATTTGCCGGATCGCGGTACTCTTCGAACGCGTAAGTCACGGTCTTCAATTCATCGGCGCGAGGCGGTGCGTCTGGATCCGCGGCGATAAACTCCTCGGACGTTCGCACCGCCGGCAGCATGGCGGGCTGAAGCACGTCCAACTGCAAGAACGTGCTCGTGCCAAACAGGCCGGCCGGCCGCAATGACGACGTGGCAACCGAGCCAGAGCTCGAATGCGAGGCCACGTCGGCGCCGTGCCCTTGCGGTGCGTCGATACCTCCGTCGAAGGTCAGCGGCAATCGGTTCGAAAGCGAAGCGGTCAGCGACTCGACCGCGCCGTTGGGAACAGCCGCCGGAACAACCGACGGCGCAGGCGGCGGCGCAACCAACACGCTTTGCAAGTCGGTCGACACCAGCTCCAGCAGCGCACGGGCGAGTTGCGATTGCTCCGTGCGCGCGTGCCCTCCCTCGAACGCCTTGGAGTACATGCTCAACAGCGACCACAGAGCCACCAGCAGCACCGCGGCCAGCACGGTCGTCAGCATCACCTCGACAAGAGTGAATCCAGCCATGGTATGGCGGCGGTCGGTCATGGCACGATGCTCCCTCGCGCAAAGTTGCCGGGATCTGTTGGCAGGGGACTCGACCCGCCGGCGCCGTCGTCCTGGCTCTTGGGGTCGCGAATCCAGCGGACCAGCGTGAAGCGGTTCGTCTGCCTGCGCGGCGTCAACTCTTGCGCCACGCCCACTTCCAGCAGCACCAGCCCCGCGCGCTCCGTCGGCCGCACGTTGACCCAGTAGATCCAGCGAACATCGTCCTCGCAGGGCATGGGCCGCACGGTCTCGGCCGGAGCGACGCCGGCCACGATTTCGTTGAGCTTCGACTGGCAAATCAACTGGGCGTGCGACAGATCGCGGGCGCTGGCGGCGTGTCGCATGCCGATCGACGCCAGTTCCATCAGCACGATGGCCGAGCCGATCAGGATGCCCGTGGCCAAGAGCACTTCCAGCAGCGAGAAACCGCGCCGCTGCGAGCGTCTCATGGGGAGGCCTTTTCGTGGCGTGGCTTGCTGGCCGTGGCAACGCCGGTCAATCCGCGCAGCGAAACGTCGACCACCGCGTCGCGCTCGCCGCGCAATCGGATCGTGGCGTCGGCCGCTCGGCCGTTGGGATAGAAAACGATTCCGTCGGACCAACCCTCTTCGTCCATCGCGGCCGTGCGAATCTCTTCGACCGGCTCGAACAACACGCCCTCGGGCAGTTGCAGCACCAGCACGCTCACGCCAGGCAGCGGCACTGCGAGTTGCGAGTTGGCCGCGGTAACGGCAAGTCCGGCGCGATTCTCCTCGGCCGAACCGGTTGCATCATCGGGCGCGTCGATATCGGCCGGAGCGATTTCGAAACGGTTCTGCTCCACCTGGTAGCGAAACCGCTGGGCCGTGCCCGACTGCATGGCACGCAGCCGGGTCTTGGCCAGCTCGGTGCGGACTTGCCGCGCGGCGGAGCGCAATCGACTGTCGCCCAGCGACGAGCGCAGCGCCGGC
>JBGSYQ010000081.1:0-13859 GCA_041750795.1 Pirellulales bacterium
CGGCGCCGTCGACGCGTTGGTAGCGGTTGCCGAGCGGCTGGGAGCGCCGGTGTTCTCCGAGCCGGGCCATTCGCACGGTCGCTTGAGCTTTCCGGCCGACCACCCGCTGTACGCGCAGACGATTCCGCTGTGGGCGCACGAAATCGCGGCGCGATTGGCCGAGTACGACGTGCTGCTGGTGGCCGGCACCGACTTGCTGCGGGAGTACGTTTATCACGGCCCCGAGCCGGCAATTCCGCGCGATCTGAAGCTGGTACACCTGGACGACAGCGCGCGGGAGATCGGCAAGAACTTTCCGGTCGAAGTGGGCGTGGTTGGCGACGCCCAGGCGGCGCTGGCGGAGATCGACGCCATGCTGTCGGAGGCGATGACCGCCGAGGCACGCCAGCAGGCGGCCGAGCGCTTTCGCGCACGCGCGGATCAGCACGCGGCAACGCGCGAAAAGCTCCGTGCAAGCATTGCTCAGCGTCGCGACGTGCGGCCCATGCCCGGCGGCGTGCTGATGGCAAGCCTGGCCGGCATTCTGCCGGAGAACGTGGCCGTGGTAGAGGAGGCCGTCACTACGACCAATAGCACGCTCCAGCGGCTGGCGGCGCTCAAGAACACCAGCGGCTATTTTGGACACCGCGGCTGGGCGTTGGGCTGGGGGCTGGGTTGTGCGCTGGGCGTGAAGCTGGCCTGGCCCGATCGACCGGTGCTGGCCATCCTGGGCGAAGGGGCCGCGATGTACGGCATCCAGGGTCTGTGGTCGGCGGCCCGTTATCAGCTTGGCGTGACGTTCGTCATCTGCAACAACGCGCAGTATCAGATCCTCAAATCGGGGGCGGCCGGTTTCGGCCTGCCGGCGGCCACCCGCGGCAAGTTCGTCGGCATGGACCTGGCCGGGCCGGAAATCGACATGGTGGCGCTGGCCGGCGCGTTGGGAGTGCCGGCCGAGCGCATCAGCGACCCGGCGGAGCTGGCCGAGAAGGTCTCGCGGTCGTTGGCCGCGGGAGATGGTCCGCGCTTGTTCGATGTGCCAATCGAGCGAACCTTGGCCGGTCCCGGATAGCGCAACGCGGCGGCGTGCTGCGGCGAGTGATGCAGATCGCGATCAGCCCACCTGTTCGAAATCGCGAACGTGGGGCGGCCGCACGGGGCCGCGTCCCTCGGGCACCAGCCCTTCGCGAATCGCCAGCCGCGTCAGATCCACGGTTTTGTGGATGCCCAGCTTCTTCATCAGCCGCGACTTGTGATTGCCGGCCGTGCTGGTGCCGATGCCCAACGCCTTGGCGCACTGCTTGACGGAGAAACCCTGTGCCAAATGAATCAGCACGTCGATTTCCCGCGGCGTGAGGATCGACAGGGGGTTAGCGGTCGTGTCGCGGGCCAGCCGCACGCCTTCGGCCGAGAGCACCAGTCGAGCGGCGATATCGGGAGCGAACACTCGCTCGCCCCGCGCGGCGCGTCGTAGCGAATTCTCGATCTGGTGAAACGGCTGCTCCTTGGTCAAATAGCCGGCCGCGTGGACGCGCATTCCTTCGCGTGCGTTGGCGTCGCAGGTGCGCTCGTCCAGCAGGATTGGCTTGACGGCGGGACAGCGCTGGTTGATTCGCGCCACCGTGTCGAACACGCCCCATTCTCCGGAAATGCTCACCAGCACCACGTGCGGTTGTATCTCCAGGGCGACTCGCATGGCCTCGGACAACGAAGTTACGGCGGCCACGACATGGATGCCTTCGGCGCTATCGATCAGCGCCGCCAGGGCTGTTTGAATCAGGGCTTGCCGTTCGACGACTGCGACGCGAACACCGTTGGGAGTGTCTGTCATTCTAGTTTCGCCCGTTGTCTGAGGAGTAGCATTCGCACCGCAGGCCTGGTCACTCAAGCACCGCCGAGCGCACACAAGCACTGCACGAGGGACGACGAAGATGAAATCGATCGATTTGCCCGAATGGGTTCAGTGGACGGTCAAATAAAAAAGGCACAACCAAGGGACTCCCGTGAGTCCGCTGATTGTGCCTTCAACTTGCAGGTCTCAAGAAATGGGCCGCTGACGGATCAGTCCCGGCTTGATCTCTTGTATCCTACTCGACAAGGCGGCTCGCTCTACCTTATGCGAGCCATTGCGGGGTCATTATGGACTGTTACACCCTGGTGTCAATCAGGGTTTCACCTTAGCTGTCCGTTGAAAAATGCCATCGTGGCATTTTTCACCCTCGCCAAGTGCGAAGCAAAGCTTCGCACGGCTCGCAGAATAACGACTTACGTCGCTATTCTGTCATCGCATCCCTGCGATGTCGCAGCCCGTTGAGTATTTCAACGGGCTGTTAGCCGGCGTCGCCGCGCCAATCCGCACTTGTTTGCACAAGTGTTTTCGCGTGACCTCAGTTCAACAATCCCTCCAGCTTGCGGCGCAATTCCCCGAGCTCTTTCGACTTGAACGCGGTCTTGGTGCGCTCGAGCGTGGCCACCGCGTCGCGCAGCGCTTCGCGCATCTGGGACGAGTCGGCCTGCGGCCAATGGTGCAGCTCGTAGTCGACGTCGCCGCGGGGGGCATCTTCCATCACTCGGCGAAGGTTCACGAGGCTATCGACGACATTTCGCATGGCCATGCCGACGAACGCTTGCTCCGAAGGCATGTTCCCCCGCCCCACGTTCTGCCGCATGTGTTCTTCGGCGCGGAGCAACCCGCGACGATAATCCTGCAGCCGATCCAGTTCCTCGCGCACGGCGCGCATGGCCGCCACGCGCTGGGCCGTACTCTGCACGCGCGCCAACAGATCGGCGAATTCGAATGGTTTGACCAGGTAGGCCACCACCGGCAGTTCCACCGAGTGAATCGCCGAGCTGATCGAGGGATATGCCGTCACCAGAATGACGGGCAAACCGTCGTTATGCGCCGCCAGTTTCTGCACGAACTCCAGATCGACGTTGCCGGGGATATTGATGTCGGTAATGGCCAGATCGTAGTCGTTCGTTTCCAGCCACTGGCAGGCTTCATCCACGTCGGTCGTGTCGTCGCACTCATAACCCGTGCGGCGCAGCAGGTCGGCGGTCGACTGCAGGAACGTCCGCTCATCGTCAACAAACAGGATCCGCAGCGTTGTATTCAAGGCTCGTATCCTCCTCACGGTTGACTGCCGGAACGTGGATGTGAAATACCGTGCCTTGGCCGGCGCGGCTCTGAAATTCGAGCGTGCCGCACATGGCCTCGACGATGCCGCGGGCAATCGACAGCCCCAGCCCCAGGCCGCCGGTGCTCAAATGCGTCTTGGTGGTGAAGAACGGCTCGTAGACTTGATGCTGAATCTCGGCGGGAATGCCCGGCCCCTGGTCCGATACGAATACGTCGATTCCGCCGGTCACGCTGCGGGCCGAGATTCGCACGGCGCCTCCGCGGGGCGACGCTTCGATGGCGTTGACGATCACGCCGTACACGACCTGGCGGAACGAATCTTCCGACAGCTTTAGCGCGCGGGCCAGGCCCTCGGTAGACAACTCGAGCGTCACGCCGTGCTGCTCGGCAATCGACGTCAGCAGCGCGACCAGATCGCGCAGCATGGCGCCGGGGTCGACACGCTCGAGCGTGACATGGGAGGGGCGGTGCAGATCGAACATCCGCCGCACGATGCGCGCGATGCGGTCGATTTCCGTCTCGATTCGGGTCACGTAGTGATAGTACGGATCGCTCGACGGGATGGAGTCTCTCAGCAGCAGGAACGAATTCTTGATGCCTGCCAGGGGATTGTTGATTTCGTGAGCGACGCGCGCGGCAATCCGCCCGGTGGCCGCCAGCTTCTCGTTCTCGCGCATCCGCCGCTCGGTGCGGGTGCGCTCGGAGACGTTGTGCAAAATGCCGGTGAACACGCTGCGACCGGCGATGACGGCCTCGCCCACGCTGATTTCCAACTCCAACTGGCTGCCGTCCTTGCGACGACCGACGATGCCGCGGGTGCGCGCCAAGGGACGGCGAAAAACGCCGGGCCGCCGCGCGCGCTGCCGATGCGGCGCATCGCTCTCGTCGATCAGCAAGGTGTGAATGCTCTGGCCAAGCACCTCTTCGGCACGATAGCCGAACAGACGTTCGGCGCCCGGGTTGAACTGCTCGATGGTGCCCGATTCGTCGATGGTGATGATGCCGTCGCTGGCGGTGTCGAGAATGGCGCGCAATCGTGCCTCGCTGGCTTGCAGCCGCTCGGCGGCCTGCCGGCGGACCGTGACGTCGCGCGACAGCGCCACGATGCTGGTGCTGTGCTCCTGGCGCATCGCGTCGGGAACGGCCTTCCACAACGTTTCCAGCCAAACGTAATGCCCGTCCTTGTGCCGGCAGCGGTAAGTCAGCGTCGAGGTCATGAAAGGCGAACCGGCCGGCCCGACCGACGACGTGACGTTGGCCCAATCGTCGGGGTGCATGATTTGCTTGGGATGAACTCCCAGCAGTTCCTCCGGTTCGAACCCCAGCACGGTCCGGCAGGCCGGCGAGACGAAGCGGCAGGCCGCGTCGGGCCCGTGCGTGCTGATGATGTCGGTGGAATGTTCGGCGAGCATGCGATAGCGCTCTTCGCTGACGCGCAGCTCCTGCTCTGCGACGCACCAATCCGTGATGTCTTCGACGGTGCCGATGCGGCCCAGCACGAGTCCATGGGGCGAGACGAACGGCGACGAGCGGACGGCCACCCAGCGGTTCTCGCCGCCAGGAACGACGATGCGCTGCACCACGTGTTGCTGGTGCATGGTGGGGGCGATGCGCAACCAGTCCGCCAGGATCTCCTGCGTTTGCTCGGCGGGAAATACTTTCGAGAAATGCGTGCCCAGCAGTTCCTGCTCCGGCAGCCCGCACACGCGCTGCAAGAGTGGATTTGCATAAAGAAACCGCCCCGCGGGATCGGACACGAAGATGCCGATGGGTGCGCGGTCGGACAGCAGCCGGAAGCGTTCTTCGCTGGCGCGCAGGGCCGCCTCGGCTGCCTTGCGCTCGGTGATCTCTTCGACGGTGCCGATGCGTCCCAGGAGCTTGTCCGCGCCAATAATCAGCGGAACGGAGCGCACGTGGATCCAGCGACGTTGGCCGTGCCCGTCGACGATGGTGCGCTCCGTGTCGTGGTCCGCGGTGGTGGCGGCGATGGTCAACCAGTTTTCCTGCACGGCTTCGCGCTCGTGCTGCAAGAAGACGCGCATGAACCCCAGGCCGAACAGTTCTTCCGCGCCGTGGCCGTAAATCTCCTGCAAGCGCGGGTTCACGTAATTGACGCGTCCCGCGGCGTCGGACATGAAGATTCCGATCGGCGCGCTGCTGGTCAACAATTGCAACCGCTCTTCGCTGGCGCGGATCGCTTCCTGCGACGTTTTCAGTTGGGTAACGTCGGCGAAAAAACCGATCACGCAATCCGCCTGCTCGGATTCAGCATTGACGGCAAAGCGAGCGCGGATCCAACGCGGGGACTCGCGTGCCACAACGCGATAGGTCACCTCGGCCTGCTGGCCGGCCGCTGCCGCAGCGACGGCCTGGTACAGTGCGGGCAGGTCGTCGGGCACGACCGAGCGCATCCATGCTGACGCGTCGGCGAGCAAATCGCCGGCGGTGCAGCCCAGCACGCCTTCGACGCACTGGCCGACGAACCGCACCGATTTCAGATCGCCGGAAAAGGCCACCAGCGTGATGCGGTTTGGGCCAAACTGCCCACCAATGAAACCGTCGACGCGGCGCAGGCTGGTGTCGAACCGGCGGCTTTCGGCCAGTTCGGACTCAAGCTTCGCAATGCGCTGGCGCAGCGCGGCAATCTGCTCTTTGGTACGCGGACGCTTGGCCGAAGGCATCGAGCACGGCTCCCTGTGGGGGGATGTGATGCCTCTAGAACTGCCCTGTTCGTGAACGGCATGATAGGCCGTATCGCCGATCGTGGCAACTTGATTGTTCGAAGGAATTGCGACCGGGTTGGACGCGTCGCGCCCGGCTGCCGCCAAACCCCTTATTGGCGCGGATTGGCCTCTTGCAAAGCAAGCGGGTTGTCGTTGTCCTCGTTGGTGGGCGGTCCGCCACGGCTGTAGTGGGCGACCAGCTCCAGCAATCGGCCGTCGATGGGCTTGGTGATCGAGGCGTTGCAGCCCACGGCACGGCAGCGCTCGAGGGCATCGGGCATGGCGTGGGCAGTCAGCGCGATGATCGCGCCGGTGTAACCGAGATCGCGCAGTTGGCGCGTGGCTCCGTAGCCGTCCAGAATGGGCATTTGCATGTCCATCAGGATGACGTCGAACGGGCGGCCGTCCTCGCAAGCGGCCAGCGCCAGCTCGACGGCCGCGGCGCCATTGTCGGCGACCATCACGTCGGCGCCCGAAGCGCGCAACACGTAGGCGACCAGCGACTGGTTGTCCGGGCTGTCGTCGGCCAGCAGCACCCGGGCATCCAATTGCGATGCCACCTTCAGGGGATTGTTGTCGAGGGGGCAGGGAAGGTCGACGTTGCGCTCGGAGTGCATCGGCACGCCGTCCAACGGGCCGGTTTCGATCGTGACGCTGAAGGTGCTTCCCTGGCCGGGAGTGCTGGCAATGGTGATCGTGCCGCCGAGCATCTCGGCCAATCGCTTGCTGATGGAAAGGCCGAGCCCGCTGCCCCCGAACCTGCGTGCGGTGGCGGGGTCGGCCTGGGTGAAGGGGCTGAACAGCCGCGCGATTTGTTCGGCGGTGACGCCGATGCCTTGATCGATCACGTCGAAGCGCAGCGTTGCCTCGCCGCCCAGGGGGCGGACCAACTGAATCCGCAGGCGGACTTCGCCGTGGTCGCTGAACTTGATGGCGTTGCTCAACAGGTTGAGCAGGATCTGTCGCAGCCGCGTCTCGTCGGTGAGAACGGTTTCGGGGATCTGTCCTGCACATTCGACGACCAGCGGCAACCCCTTGGCTTCGGCGCGCACGCGCATCAGTTGCGCCGCATCGGCAACGATTTGCCAGGGAGAACAGCGCAATGGCTCGATGGCCAGCTTGCCGGCCTCGATCTTGGACAGGTCCAGAATGTCGTTGACGATCTTCAAGAGGAATTCGCCGTTGCGCTTGATCGTCTCGGCGGCCTTGATGTTGGCGGGCTCCTTGACACTGGCCAGCAAGAGGTCGGCATAACCCTGGATGGCGGTCATCGGCGTGCGGATTTCGTGGCTCATGTTTGCCAGAAACTCGCCCTTGGCCAGGTTGGCCGATTCGCTCTTGGCGCGCATCTGCTCGAGGTCGTGGGCCTGCAGCTCCAGGGCGGTCGCTTGTTCTTCCAGTGTGGCGCGTGCCTGTTCCAGTTCGCGGGTGTACCGCTGCATTTCGCCAGTCTGGTCGAGCACTTCGGCCTCGACCAGCTCGTTGGTACGTTCCAGCCGCGCCTGCTTCATCGCCAGGTCGCGCATCTCGCGCACGCTTTGGCGAATGGCGACCGACAGGAACAAGTTTTCGAAGAGAATCCACGCCCCGTATTCCAGGGCGCGATAGGGGTGGACGGTGGCGACGCCATAGACCGACTCGGGCCAAACCAGGCCGCGTACGAAGTGGTCGACCACGATCGTGACCGTGGCCGTCAGCAACACCTGGCCGTCTCGATAGCAAGCCAACAACGCCAACGAGCCCATGATGTGCAAATGGGTTTCTGCGCGGCCGCCGGTGAGGTGAATCAAGAGCGCCGACCAGGTCATTTGCGCAAAGGCGACGACGTGGCGCGTGGTCCGTTTGCCGGGACGCGTCAGGATCAGATACACCGGCAGGGCGGTGACGGCGCCGCCCAGCACGACCGCGGTCCAGAGGTTGGTCTGGTTTTGCGCATTGGAGCTGGTCCAGCCATCGGGCGAGATCCACAGCGCGGCGCAGATGCCGCCGATCCATTGCAGCACCATCAGAAAGGCGAACAGGTCGTCCGTGCCGCGATGCAGCGTGTTGAACTGGTCGGCCAGCAATTTATCAGCGCGGAGTGCGATCTCCGCTCGAAATTGCTGCTTTTCGCTGATCACCGACACAGCGCATAACTCCCATGGAGTTCATGGCAGGCCCCTCCGCATCACAGTCCGGCACAAATCTACCTTGCTGCGTCGGGTGATGCGGGCATTCGATCGCGTAAAAGCTTCGCAGCGGTTGTACCGGTCGTCCTGCCGGCGCCGCTGTACGGCGCAGCGCGGCGCTGTGGCGCGGGGCAGCGCCGGGGGGCGTCTGCCTTTGACTTACGTGCGAAAAAACCTAAGTTTTGCAAGCCGGATTCGGCAATGCGCTTCGCCCGCCGACCCCGTTGCGCCGTAAACGCCGACGGGAAGGGGTTTCATGAAAATTCTCATCGCGGACGACAATCCCATCGCGCTGGATCTGCTGGAGCACACGCTCTCGCGCGCGGGTTACCAGGTGGTCACCACCGACAATGGCCATTCGGCGCTGGAGATCCTGCGCGAAGGCAACTGCCAGATGCTGATCACCGATTGGGAGATGCCGGGGATGACCGGCCTGGAGTTGTGCCGGCAGATTCGCGATTCGACCTTCACGAACTACGTTTACGTCATACTGTTGACGGCCCGCGGCGAGGTGTCCGACACGATCGAAGGCATGACCGCCGGCGCCGACGATTTCGTCGTTAAGCCGTTTCAGCCCGCCGAATTGACCCTGCGCGTCCGAGCGGGAGAGCGCTTGCTGGGTCTGGAGACGCGAGACTTGCTGATCTTTGCGCTGGCCCGGTTGGCCGAGTCGCGCGACAGCGACACCGGCGAGCACCTGGAGCGCGTGCGCACGTATTCGCGAATCATTGCCGAGTATCTGTCGCACCAGCGGAAGTTCCACGGCACGATCAACGCCGATTTCGTCCGCTTGATCTACCTGACCAGCCCGCTGCACGACATCGGCAAGGTGGCCATCCCGGACAGCGTGTTGCTGAAGCCGGGCCCGCTGACTCACGAAGAGTTCGAGATCATGAAGTCGCACACGACCAAGGGCGCCGCCACTTTGGAAGCGGCCTTGCGAGAGTATCCGGCCGCCCACTACCTGCGCATGGCGCGCGACATTGCCGCCAGCCATCACGAGTGGTACGACGGCACGGGCTATCCGGCGGGGGTGGCCGGCGCAAAGATCCCGCTGTGCGGACGGATCGTGGCGCTGGCGGACGTGTACGACGCGCTGACCAGCCGGCGGATCTACAAAGACGCCTATTCGCACGACAAGGCCAAGGCCATCGTGTTGCAATCCCGCGGCACCCACTTCGACCCCGACATCGTCGACGCCTTTCTGGCCAACGAAGACAAGTTCATCGAAGTGGGCAACTCGTTTCGCGACCCGGAGTCGGCGGCCGAGGAGCTCGAATTCTCCGCGGCGCGCTCCGAAGAACTCGCGCTGGCCAACGCCGCCTGGCGCTAACGGGTATGCTGCCGCGTTGCGTTCCTGCCGCTGGCCCGCGCAGCGGCTGGCGGGCCGGTCCCCCACTTTTTCTTGCAACTTCCGGCCAGAAGATGTAGCCTGACGGCATGGCGTGGCTCGTGTCGTGCCGGAACCGCGCGGGCCACTGGCTGCAATCGAGTCTCTTGCCAGAGGGAGGTGCGCACATGGTCCGTGCGAATTCTTGGCGTGGCGCTGTCGTTTTGCTGTTCCTCCTGGCCGTCCTGAGGATTCCTGTCTGGGCCCAGGAGCAACCCAAGCACGACGAACGACCGGGCGCGGATGAGGCAACCCAGCCAGCCGACGCCGCAGCGATCGATCGGCGGCTGAGCCAAGTGGTATCCGTCGACGTCGACAAAATGACCCTGACGTCATTGGCTGAATTCATTTCCAAGCACGGCATCGATGCCTACCTCGACGTCCGACCGCTGGAAGAGGCCGGCTTGAGCGGCGACACGCCGCTGCGAAAGTGGAAGTTGGACGAAGTGACGCTCCGCTCGGTTTTAGGCCTGGTGTTGGACGAGGTCGATTTGCAGGCAGTGATCAGCCACGGAAAACTGCGAATCACCACCGTTGACGTGGCCAGCCAGGAATTGTCCACGCGCATCTACCCGGTGGCGGATCTGGTGCGTCGGATCGGCGAAGGTGGTATTCAAGCGGACGACTACGACTCCCTGATGGAACTGATCGTGACGACGATTCGCCCGCAAACCTGGCATGAAGTCGGCGGCCCAGGCACGTTGGTTCCGTTCCAGGGCACGGTCGTAGTTTCGCAAACCGGGCAAGAGCACGAGGAGATTGCCTGGCTGTTGGCAGCACTGCGCGAAGTTCGTGCGCAGCAACTGGCCGGCGCGATGCCCCAACCGGTCTGGTCGGAAAGTCCCGCCGAGCTGTCCGTGCGCCGCGCATTTGCCGAGAAATCGCAGATCGTAACCGATTTCGACCTTAGTGAGCTGCCGCTCAACGAGGCTGTCACCAAGATGGCCGAGCGATTCGGCGTACAGATCGTGTTGGACGTGCGCGCGCTGGAAGAAGCCGGCATGGGCGCCGATACACCAGTCACGGTCAACTTGCGGCAGGTTACACTGCCGGTGGCGCTGGCAATGCTGCTCCACCCCTACGACTTGACCTACCGGCTGCACAACGAGGTTGTGCTGATCACCACGATCGACGTGGCGTCGCAAATGTTGTCCGTCGGCGTCTATCCCGTGGCCGACCTGGTGCAATTTGGCGATCTGAAAGTTGGCGGCGGCAAGCAGGATTTCGACGCTTTGATCGACGTGATCAAACGAACCGTCAAGCCGGACACGTGGAACAGCGTCGGCGGCCCGGCAACGATCGAGCCGCACTACGGCACGTCGTCTCTGGCAATCGATCAGCAGCAGGACGTCCACGACGAGATTGGTCTGCTGTTGGCGGCGATGCGCCAAACGCGAGTGCCGCTGGCTCCGCCGGAGCAGGCCGCGGCGAACGAAGCACCGATCGAAGAGCTTGGCAACGTGGCTCACGATGACGAGTTTGTTTCGCGGACCCATCAACTGGCCAAGTCGCACGATCCCCAAGTCGTTGTCAAGCAGATTCGCGACCAGGATCCATTCTCGTGGAGCCAAAGTGACGTGGAAATGCGAACGTCCGGCACGCGACTGTTTTTGCGCAATACCCGCGCGGCGCACCAGCGGGCGTTGATTCTGATGCGAGGAATGCGAGCGGTTGTGCCGCAGCCCGGCGGCATGCTCAGCGGGCAGGGCGGCATGGGCGGCGGCATGGGGGGTGGCATGGGCGGAATGGGCGCCACGCCGCAGCAATAGAACGTCACTCGCTGCCCGACTTGGGTGCGAAACCGCGGCGCATGGTGTTTTCGGTGATCGTGCGCGGCACCACGAATTGCAGCAGATAGTCGGGTCCGCCGGCCTTGGTGCCGATGCCCGACATACGAAAGCCGCCGAAGGGCTGGCGTCCCACCAGTGCGCCGGTGATGCCCCGGTTCAGATAGAGATTGCCCACCATCAGCTCGCGGCGCGCCCGCTCCAGATGGGCCGGGCTGCGCGAAAAGATGCCGCCGGCCAGTGCATAGTCGGTGTTGTTGGCCAGGCGAATCGCCTCGTCCAGATCGGCCGCGCGCAGCACGGCCAGCACGGGCCCGAAGATTTCCTCCTGCGCCAGCGGGCCGTCCGGCCGAACGTCGACGAAGACGTGCGGGCCGACGTAGTAACCTTCGTCCGCCAACGGGCCGGCGTTGATGCTGACCACGGCACGGGCCGTTTGGAGGCCGATCTTCACGTAGCGGCCGATGCGGTCGAACGCGTCCTGGTCGATCACCGCGGCGACTTGGGTGCTGGGATCCTCGGCTGCTCCGAGTTGCAGGCTGTTGGTCGCATCGACCAGGCGTTCCAGAAACGTGTCGTAGACGCCGGCCAGCACAATCGCGCGCGAGCAGGCAGAGCACTTTTGCCCCTGGTAGCCAAAGGCGCTTTTGACCACGCCCAGCACGGCCTCGTCCAGGTCGGCATCGTCGTCGACGATGATGGCGTTCTTGCCGCCCATCTCGGCGATCACGTGCTTGATGTTCTTGAGCTTTGCCGTGGCCGAAATCTCGGCCGCTTTGGCATGGATCGCCAGTCCGACCGGGCGCGAGCCCGTGAAGGCGACCAGCGCCACGTCGGGATGCTCGACCAGCGCTGCGCCGACCGTTTCGCCCTCTCCGGGCAGGTAGTTGAGCACGCCGGGGGGCAAATCCAGCTCGGCGAAGATCTCCATCAGCAGGGCCGCCACGATGCTCGATTGTTCGGCCGGCTTCATCACCACCGTGTTGCCGGTGACCAGTGCCGCGGTGGTCATGCCGGTGAGAATGGCCAGTGGGAAGTTCCAAGGTGCGATCACGGCGGCCACGCCGCGCGGCAAGTACTCGAAGCGGTCCTCCTCGCCCGGCACATCGACGCCGTGCGGTCCGGCGAGCTCGATGGCTCCGGCGGCATAGTATTCGCAGAAGTCGATCGCTTCGCACACGTCGCCGTCGGCCTCGCGCCAGGGCTTGGCGCATTCGTAAACTTGCCAGGCAGCCAGTTCGAATCGTCGTTTGCGCATGACGTCGGCCGCGCGCCGCAGAAACTCGGCGCGCCGCTGGGCGCCCAGCGCCGCCCAGCCGGGTTGGGCCCGTTGGGCTGCTGCGACCGCAGCCGCCGCTTGCTCCGCGCCGGCCATGGCCACGCGGCCGAGGGTCTGGCTCTTGTGCGAGGGATTGATCGACGCCATCCATTTTCCGGTCGTGACGGATTGGCCGTCGATCACCAGCGGATAGTCGCGCTGCCATTGCTGCTTCACGCCGGCCAGTGCCGTCTGCATGGCCTGGCGGTTTTCGGACTTGCAGAAATCCGCGGGCGGCTCGTTGCGAAAGGTCGACACAAACGCGGCCCTCGTCACGGTGGATGGTGGCGTGCCAGCGGTGTGCTGGTCCGCAGTGCGATGGTCTGTGGGGTTCATCAATAGTGTCTCCACGGGGACGTTCTCGGCAAAGCCGGCCCGTAAGAACGATTCGTTGGAAGTGTTTTCGAGCAAGCGCCGCACCAGGTAGGCCATGCCGGGAATCAGCTCGCCGTAGGGCATATAGATGCGCAGGCGATAGTCGAGATCGACCAGCGCCTGCTTCTCGCTGTCGGCCATTCCGTACAGCATTTGCAACTCGATGCCGTGCTGGGGTATGCCGAGGTGGCGCGCTACGGCCATGGCGTGGGCCAGCGAGCGCAAGTTGTGGCTGCCCAGCGCCGGGCGCAAATGCTCGTGGTTTTGCATCACGAATCGCGTAAGCCGCTCGTAGTTGGCGTCGGTTTCCCACTTTTGGCGAAACACGGGGACCGGCCAGCCGACCGACTCGGCGGTCACGACTTCGTAGTCCCAATAGGCGCCCTTGACCAGCCGCACCCACACCGGGCGGCCGCGTTGCTGCGCCCAGTCGCGCAGGCGCACCAGGTCGGCCTCTGCGTCGCGCAGGTAGCATTGGATCACGATGCCCACGTCTTCGGTTTCGCGAAACTCCGGCTCGGTCATCACCTGCTCGAAGATGGCCAGCGTCACGTCCTTCGTCTGATACGACTCCATGTCGACGTTGACGAAGGCGCGATGATCGCGAGCCAGTCGCAACAGCGTGCGCAGCCGGGCCGCCACGCGCTTGGTCGTTCCCACCGGATCGATCGGATCGAACCGGCTGTCGAGCGCCGACAGCTTGATCGAGACGTTTACGCGGGGCAGCTCGCTAGGGCCGGCACGATCGATTTGCGGAATCTCGGGCCAGGCATTGACCGCCGGCGCGATGCCGACAATCAGGTCCAAGTATGCTTGCAGGTAGCGATCGGCCTCGCGCTCGCTGGTCACGGCTTCGCCCAGCAGATCGAGCGTGAACGCGCGGCCCTGCTTGCGCTCGTGGCGAGCGGCCGCCAACACCTCGTCGACCGTCGTGCCGGCAATGAACCGCCGCGCATGCCCCATTGCGTTACGCCGGGCGG
>JBGSYQ010000082.1:0-4434 GCA_041750795.1 Pirellulales bacterium
GGCCCGCGCAAATAGCCGATTGCGGCCCGCGATTTGCCGCCTGGCCGGCGTCGAAACTCTCGTTGCGGCAAATGCTTGCGCGCCGTTTTTGACTCGCGCAGGCGCTGCGCTATAATCTTAACGGTCAAGGATCACGGAGTAGACCGCCCCATTCGGACAGCGTTGTGCAGATGGTCCCCCTATGTCGCAAGCGTGCGCGATTCGCGGTGGGAACTTTCGATGCGGCGTGCGGCGAGTCTTTGGGCTCGCGCTGTCGCTGGCCGGGCTGATGCTGTTGACAGCCCAAGCGGCTCCGGAGAATGCGACGGTTCGCCCGGACGAGGTGCCCCCGGCAGGCACCGGGCCCGACGCCAGCGAAGTCGGCCGCCTGGTGCGCGTTCCCTTGCCGATCACCGGCACCGTCGACACGCAGGTCAAGCGCGCCGCGCAGAAAGCGCTGGCCGAGCTCAAGCCGGGCGATTCCCGGCCGGTGCTGGTCTTTGAGTTCGCCGCGGTCGAGGAACCGTCGGGCCAGGGCAAGCAGTCGGGCCAGGGAAGCGACTTCAGCCGCGCGCTGGCGCTGGCGCGATATCTTTCCAGCCGCGAGTTGAGCGAAGTGAAGACCGTGGCGTACATTCCGCACGCGGTCAAAGGTCATGCCGTGCTGGTGGCGATGGCCTGCGAGGAAATCATCATGGCGCCCGACGCCCTGGTGGGCCGCGCCGGCGTCGACGAGCCGGCCGAGGAAGCGATCGACCCCACGGTGCGCAGCGGATACTCGGAAATTGCCAATCGCCGCCGCACGGTGCCGGCGCCCGTGGCGCTGGCCATGCTCGACAGGAACGTCGAGGTCCTCAAGGTCGAAACGGAACTGAGCCCCGAGTTCGTGTTGCGCGCAGAGCTCGAAGAGCTGAAGAAGAAACACACGATTCAGAATCAGCAGGCGCTGAACCGGCCGGGCGAATTCGCCGAGTTCACCGGACGCGAGGCGCGCGAGCTGGGCTTCGTAAAATACCTGGCCAACGATCGCGACGCTCTGGCCCGTGCGCTGTCGCTCTCGCCCGAGATGCTGGAGGACGATCCCTCGCTGGCCGGCGAGTGGCGCCCGGTGCGCATTCCGCTGCGCGGTCCGATCACGCCGGCGCTGGCGTCGCGCACCCAACGGATGATCGAAGATCAGATTCGCGGCCAGGACGCCAATTTCGTCTGCCTGTGGATCGACAGTCCCGGCGGCTCGCTGCAAGGCAGCATCGATCTGGCAAACTACCTGGCGAGTCTCGACCCGGCCAAGGTGCGCACCGTGGCGTTCGTGCCGGCCGAGGCACGTGCCGACGCGGCGCTGATCGCGCTGGCCTGCGATCAACTGGTAATGACGCCAGACGCGATTCTGGGCGGCGCGGGCGCGGTGGAGCTGGCTCCCGAGGAAGTGTTGCTGACGCGCGAGACGGTGCGCGATCACCTGGCGCCCAGGAAGGGGCGCAGTTGGTCGCTGGTCGCGGCGCTCGTGGATCCGGACACCCGCGTCTTTCGCTACACGCGCAAGCTGGACGGCACAATCGGCTATTTCGGCCAGACCGAGCTGGACCATCAGGCCGATCCGGCGGCGTGGACGCGCGGCGAGGAAGTGACGACTCCGGGCCGGCCGCTGCGATTGAAGGGTGACACCGCGCTTGAGCTCGGCCTGGCGCGCAACACGGTGCAGGATTTCGCCGCCTTCAAGCAGATCTACGGAATCGAAAACGAGCTCGTCGTGGCCGAGCCCGGCTGGGCCCACTTTCTCATCGACTGGCTGGCCGAGCCGACGCTGGCCTGGATGCTGCTGCTTATCGGCCTCGCGGCCTTGTATGCCGAGCTGCAATCGCCGGGCATCGGCATCGGCGGCTTCGTGGCCGGCGTCTGCTTTTTGCTCTATTTCTGGAGCAAGCACTTGGACGGCACGGCCGGCTGGCTCGAGGTGCTGCTGTTTGCCGCCGGCGTGTCCTGCATTCTGTTGGAAATGTTCGTTCTGCCCGGCACCGCCATCTTTGGCTTGGGCGGCGGGCTGCTGATCATCACGTCGCTGGTCTTGGCGAGCCAGACCTTCGTGGTGCCGCACAACGACTATCAACTGGCGCAACTGCGCGATTCGCTGTTGGGACTGATCGGAGTCTTTGCCGGGGTGGTGGTGCTGGCGGTGCTGATGCGCCATTACCTGCCCTACACGCCGTTTTTCAATCGCGTGATGCTGGAACCACCCAGTGGCGCCGAGCTGGAAGACCTCGCTCACCGCGAGGCGCTGGTGAATTTGGATCACCTGCTGGGACATCAGGGAACCACCACGACGCAATTGACCCCCTCGGGCAAGGCCCGCTTCGGCCAGCAACTGGTCGACGTGATTGCCGATGGCGAAGTCATCGGACGCGGGGCCGACGTGGTCGTCGTCGAGGTGCAGGGCAACCGCGTCGTGGTCCGCTCTGCCGCCGGCCATGTGTAGCCAATCCGCTTAAAATCGACTAAGCTCAATGGTCGGTATCGAGTACTCAGTTACCCCAACTTAGCACGTCTATGGATCCGCTGGTTTGGTCCTCGCTGCTGCTCTTGGTCGGTCTGACGCTGGTGATTTGCGAGGTGTTCATTCCCTCGGGCGGCGTGCTGGGGTTGCTGTCCGTTTCGGCGCTGGTGGCTGCGGTTTCATTGGCCTTTTATCACAAGGGCGTCGAGACCGGGCTGCTCTTCTTGACCGTGGCCACGGTGCTGGTGCCCGCCGCGTTGGCGTTGGCGTTTCGTTACTGGCCGCAAACTCCCATGGGACGGCGGCTGTTGCTCGAAGTGCGCACCGGCGAGGACATGTTGCCCGACACGCCCGAGCGGCGGAAGCTGGCCCAGTTGGTCGGTAAGTTGGGCGTGGCCAAGTCCTTGATGCTCCCCTCGGGCGCCGTTTCGGTCGAGGGCCGCACGATCGACGCGATCAGCGAGGGCATGTCGATCGAAGCCGGCCAGCGGATCCGCGTGGTGGCTGTGCATGGCAGCCGCGTGGTGGTGCGCCCCGCCGAGGACGGCGAGGAACCGCTGGCCGACGACGTATTGTCGCGTCCGATCGAATCGCTGGGCATCGACTCGTTGGAAGATCCCCTGGCTTGACACCCGTACACGGCCCCCCCGACAATACGGGGGGACTGGAATACGAAACACGACTCGCGGGAGCCCTGGCATGCCTGGCGATGGCGGAATCGGTGGATTGATCACCTGGATCGTGATCCTGGTGGCCGCGTTCTTCGCGCTGGTTGCGGTGGCCGTGTTCGCGCGGTACTTCCGCCTCTGGATTCAGTCGATCACTACCGGCGCGCGGATCGGCATTTTCGATCTGTTGGGAATGACGTTTCGCAAGGTCAATCCCACGGTTATCGTCCGCAGCAAGATCATGGCCGTGCAGGCCGGCTTGACCGACGAGACGGGCATCACCAGCAAGGCGCTCGAGGCCCACTACCTGGCCGGCGGCAACGTACCGCTGGTGATTCGCTCGATCATCGCCGCCAAGAAAGCCAAGACGATCAACCTGGATTTCAAGCTGGCCACGGCCATCGACCTGGCCGGGCGCAACGTCTTGGAGGCGGTGCAGACCAGCGTCTATCCCAAGGTGATCGACTGTCCGGCGCGGGGCGCCGCGCGCGAGTCGCTCGACGCGGTCGCCAAGAACGGCATTCAACTCAAGGTCAAGGCGCGGGTGACCGTGCGGGCCAATTTGAACCAGTTGATCGGTGGCGCCACCGAGGAAACGATCATCGCACGCGTCGGCGAAGGCATCGTCAGCGCGATCGGTTCGTCCGATTCGCACACACAAGTGCTGGAGAATCCCGATCGCATCTCGAAGGCCGTGCTGGCGCGGCGGTTGGATTCGCAGACGGCGTTCGAGATTGTCTCGATCGACATTGCCGACATCGACGTGGGCGACAACATCGGCGCCCGCTTGCAGGCAGACCAGGCCGAGGCCGACACGCGCGTGGCCCGCGCCAACGCCGAAGGGCGCCGCGCCATGGCCGTGGCGCAAGAGCAGGAGATGATCGCCCAGATCGAAGAAATGCGCGCCAAGCTGGTCGAGGCCGAGGCCGAAATCCCCAAAGCGATCAGCCAGGCATTTCGCGACGGCTATTTGGGGATCCTCGATTACTACAAGCTGCGCAACGTGCAGGCCGACACCGACATGCGCAAAGCGATCGCCGGCACGCCGGTGACCCGCTCGTAGCACGGCGCGGCCACTGGTCGCCGCAAGACGCGAGAACATTGCCATGTTCAATCACGACGTACTGCTGATCGCCGGCATCGGCGACATTTTGGGCCCGTTGGTGCTCATCGTGTCCTTCATAATATTCCTGATCAATCATTTGCTCTCCGGCAAGGGCAACCCGCAACAGCAGCAACAGCGCGGTCCACAGCGCCGCGGTGGGCCGCAGCGCCCGCAGGCCGAGCGCGCGATGC
>JBGSYQ010000083.1:0-5867 GCA_041750795.1 Pirellulales bacterium
GGTTGCGTTTGCCGCCGCGACGACGGCGACGGCGGCGACGCGGGCGTCCTTCCTCATCGAGAGGTTCGCCGACCGCGCCGGCCTCGCCCGCGGTCTCGTCTTCGACCAACTCGGCGTCAATCGTTTCCTCGATCTCGAACTCGAACTCAACGCGCTCGTCATCGGCGACCGTCTCGCGTGGCGGCTCGACCGGACGTGGCGCCGTCTGCTCGATCATCGACGGCGCACGCTTGTGCGCCGGATCGAAAATCGATGGACGTTCACGCCAAGCCTCGACCGGCGGGGCCGACGGAGGCGCGACCGGCGGCTCACGCGATTCCACCCGCGACGGCGCGGCCTCGCCCCGTGCAGGTGGAGTCGGCACGGCGGGAGCAGGCGCAGCTATCTTAGCCTCTGGAGCAGGCTTGGACTCCGGAGCCGGCTCGAGACCTAGCGCGCCGGCCAGTTGCGACCAATCGGTCGGCGGCGATGGAGCTGACTTTTTGGCGGCGGCCGGTCGAGCCGGCTTGGCGGCGGGCTTGGCAACGGGTTTCGGCGCAATGGGCTTCGGCTCCGCGGCGGGCTGCTCGGCGGGAACCTCTGCGCCCAGCGACGACGCCAGGGAATTCCAATGGTCGGGGTTGCTCATATCGAATCGTAGGAATGCGTAAATAGTTGGTGCGCAAGATCCGGCCGCGTTCGGCCCGACCGGCAGCCAGGGCCCAGAGTGGAACCCACCACAAGTATATGACTTCCGTCGATGGCTGCAAAGGTCGCCAGCAGCGGTTCCAGCAGATGCGGTTGGTCGCGATTCCGGACCGACCCTACAATGAGACCAGCAGCGTGGCAAGCTCGCGATCGTCGCGCCAGGCTTCGCCCCAACCGCTGACGTTCCGCCCCAGGGAGACACGCACCATGGCGACCGTTCCTGAAAGCGAGCAGACCAAAACGGCCGAGTTCGTCGAGGAAGTCGAGATCGCCGGCCATATCATCGACAGCCTGATCCTGCCCAAGATTCTCGACCTGATCAACGCCTCGGGCGGCACGTTCAATATCAAGCGAATCTCCGTCGGACAAACGCAAAGCGACCCCAGCTTCGCCCTGATCGACGTCGGCGCCGGCAGCGCCGAGCAACTGGCCGAACTGTTGGGCCAGATCGGCGATCACGGCGCCGTCCCCACGGCTCAACAAGACTGCAAACTGGTCGCCGCCGACGTCGCCGGCGCCTTTCCCGAGGGCTTTTACAGCTCGACCAATCAACGCACCGAAGTACGCATTGCCGGCCAGTGGATCGAAGTCGCCGATCAGGAAATGGATTGCGGCGTCGCCGTCGAAGCCGGGCAGGCGCGGTGCGTTGCTATGAGCGACGTGGAAGTCGGCACGCCGTTTGTCGTGGGGCACGGCGGCGTGCGCGTTTTTCCCGAAGAGCGGTCGACCGAGCGGCAGGCGTTCGAGTTCATGAACAGTGCCGTCTCGAGCGAAAAGCCCAAAGGCGTGGCCATCCGCCGCGTGGCCCACGAGCTGTTTCAAACTCGCCAACGCGGCGGCCAGACGCTGCTGGTCGGCGGACCCGCCATCGTACACACCGGCAGCGACGAGCACGTCTGCCGCTTGCTGCGCGGCGGATACATCAACAAGCTGTTCGCCGGCAACGCGCTGGCCACGCACGACGTCGAGCAGGCGTTGTTCGGCACCAGCCTGGGCGTACACCTGGAAGGTGGCGATCTGGCCGAGGCCGGCCACGAGCACCACCTGCGCGCCATCAACCGCATTCGTCGCGCCGGCGGCATTCGCCGCGCCGTCGAAACCGGCATGCTCACCTCAGGCATCATGTACGAATGCGTCCGCGGCGACGTCGATTTCCTGTTGGCCGGCAGCATTCGCGACGACGGGCCGCTGCCCGAGGTAATCACCGACGTCATCGACGCGCAGCGGCAGATGCGCCAGCGCATTCGCGGCGTCACCTTCTGCCTGATGATCGCCACCACGTTGCACTCGATCGCCGTTGGCAACCTGTTGCCCGCCAGCGTCAAGGTGGTGTGCGTCGACATCAACCCTTCGACCGTCATCAAGCTCAACGACCGCGGCTCGTTTCAGACCGTGGGGCTGGTCACCGACGTCGAACCCTTTTTGCGGGCCTTGGTTCAAGAGATCGAACTGCTGGAACAGACGGCATGAACCGGCCACCCAGCCCGACATCCAACCACGATCGCGCCGCCGGCCAACCGCGGATCCTGATGTGTCCGCCGGACTACTACGGCATCGAATACGAAATCAATCCCTGGATGAGCCGCAGCCGGCAAGCGGACCATGCCGTGGCGGTCGACCAATGGACGCGGTTGCGCGCGACGCTGGCAGAAGCCGGCGCGCGGATCGAGCAGTTGGAGCCGGTGGCCGGCCTGCCCGATCTGGTGTTCACCGCCAACGCGGCCTTGATCTACCGGCACGAAGCGGTGCTGGCCCGCTTTCGCCATTCGCAGCGACAGGGCGAAGAGCCTCACGACGAGGCCTGGTTGACCGGCCACGGATTTGCCGTGCGTCACTTGGAAGAAGGCGTGTATTTCGAAGGCGCCGGCGACGCGCTGTTCTGTGGCGACACGCTGGTGGCCGGCTATCGCATTCGCAGCGACGTCCGCGGGCATCACCAGGTGGGCATGATGTTCGGATGTCGCGTGATTCCGCTGGAACTGGTCGATCCTTACTACTACCACCTCGACACCTGCTTTTGCCCGTTGGCGCCCGGCCTGGCAATCTACTATCCCGGCGCGTTGGATGCATATGGCCGCCGCGCGCTGGTCGAGGCAGTCGATGAGTTGATCGAAGTGGACGAGGAAGAAGCACGGCGCTTTGCCTGCAACGCCGTGGTGGTGGGCCGCACGGTGGTCACCAACACGGGCTGCCCGCAATTGCACGCGGCGCTCGGCGAGCGAGGCTTTGCCCCGCGCGAGACGCCGCTCGACGAGTTCGTCAAAGCCGGCGGCAGCGCCAAGTGTCTCACCCTGCGCCTGGACGGCGAAGAAGCGGCCGGCTGGAAGTACGCCGCTCCGACCGCCCAATCAGAATGACGTCGAGAGCCCGTCATGCCGACACTGACGTATCGCATCGCCCAGCCGACCGATAGCGACCTGCTCGGCGAGCTCAGTTTTCAATTGATCCGTGACGAAGGCCACCGCAATTCGATGTCGCCCCCGGAACTGGCCGCTCGGATGCGCGATTGGCTGGCCGGCGAGTACGAGGCCGTGCTGTTCGAGCTGGAAGGACGACTCGTCGCCTATGCGTTGTTCTGCACGCGCCCTGGGGAGATCTATCTGCGGCAGTTGTTCGTGGCCAGGGGGCACCGCCGCTCGGGAATCGGTCGAAGCGCGGTCGACCTCTTGCGGCGCGAAATCTGGCCAGACGGCAAGCGCCTGGTGGTCGATGTCTTGAGTCAAAACCACGCAGCGACCACCTTTTGGCGGGCGGTCCGCTTTTCCGACTATGCCTTGACGCTGGAAAGCCTGCCGCGGCCTCCCGCCGACCGCGACGCGAATCCACGCCATTGAACGGGTATGGCAATGTCGCTGCCCGGTAACTGGGCCTCAGAAATGTCAAAGATTCCGAGGGCCGGCATGTTGCTTCGCACTTGGGCTTTGTTGAAAAATGCCACGACGGCATTTTTCAACGGACAGCTACGGCGTGCGCGTGAACACCGTGCTGTTGTCGGCCACGGTGAACAACGGCCGATACGGGTCGTAGCAGCGATTCGGCGTCTTGGCGCCGGGATACCAGACCAGCGACAGCGTCAGGCCCCAGCTCTCCACCACCGAGTCCGGTAGCGACGAATTGCCGCGCGGCAGCAGGTAGTTCTGCGAGATCAATATCGCGTAGCTTTCCGAAAGCGGCGCGACCGCGTCGCCGCCGAAGATCACGTCGCCGTGGCCCGAGAGGCCAATCCACATGCGGCCCCATGCACCGTAGGAAAAGTTCGCCCGGTAGTACAAGTTGTACTGATCGGTGGCTTGCCAGGTGACCGTGGGCGTGGCGAAGTTGGCCGGTGCGTTCTGCGTGTCGCTGTTGGTGTGCGCCGCCGCCCACAGTCCGATTTCGTGAAAGCCCCACAGGTAGCCGACCTCGGCCCGCACCTGCGTAAGATTCATGGTCACGTACCAGTCGTCGTACAAGTAGTCGACGACCGCGCCCCCTTGGAAACCATGGTTGCACGCCGCGCGGCGAAAGAATCCGCCGGTGACGAACGCCTGCGTGCGCGTGCGGGGTGAGAGCACCGTGGAGCCACTGAAGTCGCTGAACGCGATATTGGCGCCGACTTGCGCGCCGACGCTCCTGCGCGCCAAGAAGGGCAACGCGTAGTTGACGCCCTTGTAGAAGCCGAAGTTGCCGTTCATGCCCAGGTCGGGCGGTCCCTTGAAGCCTTGCGCACCGGTATAGCCGCTGAAGTTGCGCATCGCCGGATGGTGCGTTGTCCTCTCGATGCAAGCGCAGGTCCGACCCAGCAGTCCATAGCCATAAGCAGGGCCTTGCATACAATCATCGCACGCCCCACAGCCACCGCATGCGCCGAAGTCGCCCCGCACGTACCCTTCCTGCCGCGGATAGCCGGCGTCGCGTGGATACTCCTCCACGAACGAACCGTCGCCCGGCGCATAGCGCTCGACGTAGTGCTCGTCGCCCGGGGGAGCGCCGGGATGATTCTCGTCGATCCACGGCTCGTCGACCGCCGGCGCCATCATCGGCCCGTCGCCTGGCGGCAGCTCGACGAACGGATCGCCGAGCTGTCCCACTTCGATTCGCTCGGCAGGATTGCCATGCAGGCGGCTGGCCGGTTGCCGGCCGGCAAAGCGATGCGCCGCCAGGTCGGTCATTTCCAAGGCACGGCCCCGATAGCGCGGATCGACGTAACGGCTGCGCGGCAGCTCGCGCCCGATCTCTTCGGCCGGCTCCATCATCCGCGGCGCCGGATCGATCGAAGCGAAGCTCTGGCTGGGCCCGACGACTCGCGGCTGCGACTGATAGGCAAACGACTGGCCCCAGGCAGCCGAAGCGGCACCCAGCCAGACAGCCGACAGCAAGCAAAAGGCAGCCGATCGAGGGGACAACATGCGCCAAGCTGGATTGAGTACGCCCCCCGCCCACCCCGGCGCGCGGAACCGCAGGCCGTGGCTGGGGCAGTTATCGGGATCCGCTGAGCCGAACTTTCGACGAAATCGGAAAAGTTTTTGCAGACACCCCAGATTAAAACGCGTGTAAAGCTAGCAGCCTGTTGAGAAGTGCCACGAAGGCATCTTTCAACAGGCGACTAAGGCGAGCTGTGAATCGGGGCGATGACAGCTGTCATTGACTCGACAGCAGCCGCGAACTGCGGCAGATGCCGCGACTTCCCTGCATCGGCTCGCCTGCCCGGCAAATGGGTCCGCCGATACAATGCCGCCATGGCTTATGGGGCGCTTGCCGAATTCCTGGAAGAACTCGCTGGCAGCGGACAGCTAGCGCGCGTGGCGGCCGAGGTCGATCCGACGCTCGAGTTGGCCGAGATCACGCGCCGCGTGGCTCGCCGAGGCGGGCCTGCGTTGCTCTTCGAGCGCGTCCAGGGCCAGTCGGTGGCCGTGGCCGCCAACGTGCTTGGAACTGAGTCTCGCGTCTGTCGCGCACTCGGCATCGATTCGCTCGACGGCATCGTTCCGCGCATCGAATCGCTCATCCGCGAGCACACGCCGCAAAACTGGTTCGAGCGCCTCAAGACCAGCGACGACACCGCCGGCGTCAACAAGTTTCGCCCCAAGAGCGTCAAGGCCGGACCGTGCCAGCAAGTCGTCCGACTGGGGCGCGACGTCGATCTGGGTGCCCTGCCGCTGGTCAAGCAATGGCCCGGTGAGTCGGGGCCGGCGCTCACC
>JBGSYQ010000084.1:0-3661 GCA_041750795.1 Pirellulales bacterium
ATTGCGTGGCCGCGGGCGGTTGGACCAGTGCCGACGCGGCCGCCTGGTGGCAATCGCACGGCTCGGCCGACGTGCAGGCCGAAGCGCTGGCCTCGGCGGAGTTTTAGGCCGGAAATCTCGACGGGGACTGCCACGGCGTGCGTGCTAGTGGAGTGCCGTCCGCCGCAGGGGGCATCCGCTTGCGAGCCGGTCGGGGCTATACTTAACTAGTGATCTCCAGGCGCCGTACTGGCCGCCGTTCAACAATTCCTTCAGCTTCTTCAACCATCGCGCGATTATGCCCGCTACCGACTCACCGCGAACGATGTTCGCCAAGATCTGGGACAACCACGTCGTTTATGACGAGCCCGGCAAGCAGACGATTCTGTATATCGACCTGCAACTGGTGCACGAAGTGACCAGTGCGCAGGCGTTCGAGGGGCTGCGGCTGAGCGGACGCAAGGTGCGCCGTCCGGAGCGCACCGTGGCCACGGCCGACCACAATATTCCCACGACCGACCGCCTGCTGCCGATCGCCGATCCGATCTCGAAGCAGCAGGTCGATACGCTGCGCGAGAACTGCCGCCAGTTCGGCATTCGGCTGTATGACTTGAACGATCCGAATCAGGGCGTGGTACACATCATCGGCCCAGAGTTGGGACTGACGCAGCCGGGCATGACCATCGTGTGCGGCGACAGCCACACCGCCACGCACGGCGCGTTCGGCGCCTTGGCCTTTGGCATCGGCACTAGCGAGGTCGAGCACGTGCTGGCCACGCAAACGCTTTTGCAATCGCGCCCCAAGACCATGGAGCTGCGCATCGACGGGCAATTGGCCCAGGGCGTTACGGCCAAGGACTTGATCCTGTACCTCATCGGCCAGCTCACCACCGACGGCGGCACCGGCTATTGCATCGAATACAGCGGCAGCGCAATCCGCGCCCTGTCGATGGAAGAGCGGATGACCGTGTGCAACATGTCGATCGAAGCCGGCGCACGTGCCGGCATGATCGCGCCGGATGAAACGACGTTCGAGTATCTGCGCGGGCGCGAGTTTGCGCCGCGCGATTTCGACGCCGCCGTGGCCCGTTGGAAGCAATTGCCCAGCGATCCGGGCGCGAAGTACGACAGAGTGCTCGCGTTCCAGGCGGCCGACGTCACGCCGCAAGTCACCTGGGGAACCAATCCGGGACAAGTGGCGTCGGTGACCGGCCGCGTGCCCACGCCCGAGGTGCTGGCCGACGAAACGCAGCGCAAGATTCTGGCCAGTGCGCTGGCCTATATGGATCTGAAGCCGGGCGAGCCGATTCAAGCGATCGAGCTGGACCGCGTGTTCATCGGCTCGTGTACCAATGCGCGGATCGAAGATCTGCGGGCAGCGGCCGCCGTGGTTCGCGGGCATCGCGTTTCCAGCCACGTCGGCGCCATGGTCGTGCCGGGCAGCGGCCAGGTGAAGCGACAGGCGGAACTGGAAGGACTCGACGGCGTCTTCAAGGAGGCCGGCTTCGAGTGGCGCGAGGCCGGTTGCAGCATGTGCCTGGCCATGAATCCGGACAAGCTGGAGCCGGGCGAACGCTGCGCGTCGACCAGCAACCGCAACTTCGAAGGGCGCCAAGGCAAGGGAGGCCGCACGCACCTGGTGTCGCCCGCCATGGCTGCCGCCGCCGCGATTGCGGGGCACTTCGTCGACATTCGCGAGTGGGAATACAAGGAATAGGCTGGAGGCGGGAGGCGGGAGGACGAAGAGGACGAAGGGCGGGAGGACGAAGAGGAGCGGGGTTGGCGGCTGGAGGCGGTGGTCGGGAAGATTTCATTTTCTTGTTTGGGCTGTTATGCAACCATTTACGAAGCACACGGGCCTGGTCGCGGCGATGGACCGGCACAACGTCGATACCGACCAGATCATTCCCAAGCAGTTTCTCAAACGCATCGAGCGGAGCGGCTTCGGTCAGTTTCTGTTTTTCGATTGGCGATTCAACGACGACGGCACGCCGAACCCGGCATTCGAGCTGAACCAGCCGGCCGTGCAGGGCGCCAGCGTGCTGGTCGCCCGGCGCAACTTCGGTTGCGGCTCCAGTCGCGAACATGCGCCCTGGGCACTGGAAGACTATGGGTTTCGCGTGCTGATCGCGCCCAGCTTTGCCGACATCTTCTACAACAACTGTTTCAAGAACGGCATGCTGCCCATTCGCCTGCCCGAAGAGCAGGTCGAAGAGCTATTTGGCCGTGCGGCCCAGCCAGGCTATCGCTTGTCCGTCGATCTGGAAACGCAGCGCATCAGCGACGACGACGGCCTGAGCATCGCCTTCGAGGTGGACGCCCATCGCCGGCATTGCCTGCTGCACGGACTGGACGACATTGGCCAGACGCTGGCGCACGAGGACAAGATCAGCGCCTACGAGCAAGCCCAGGGCATGCAGGCGGCGTGAGTTGCTCCAGATGAGTCGGCTTCTCGCGCGGCGCCACCGAGACGGCCTGAAGGCTGGAGTCCAACGGTCGGCGGGGCAAGGCCCGCACGCCGAACCTAGCAACCCCGCAGAGCAACACGATGAGCCCAACGCGGCGCGAAAAAATCGAGGCGATGCTGGCCGACGAGCCGGGCGACGTGTTTTTGCGCTATAGCCTGGCGATGGAACTGGACAAGGAGGGGCAACACGACCGCAGCCTCGCCGAGTACGAACACCTGATGCGCGCCGCCGAGCCCTACGTGCCGGCCTTCTTCATGGCCGCCCAGCAACTGGCGCGCTTGGACCGCGTCAACGAAGCACGCACCAAACTGCGCGACGGCATCGAAGTCGCTCGCTCCACCGGCAACGCCCACGCCGCCGGCGAGATGAGCGAGATGCTGGCGAGCCTGGGAGCGCTGGGGGAGTAGATGTCGGATTCGGCACTTTGAGACCGTAGCTGGATTCGCAAGGATTCAGCCAGGCGAAGTGCGAAGCGTCTGAACTCTTGCGAGTTCTGCTACGACGCGGCGATCTCCGGCGTCACCGCGAATCCCAACACCTCATCGCACCATGCGGCGACGCTCAAAAGACGGGTTTCGCTCCAGGCTTTGCCGACCAGTTGCAACCCGATGGGCAGGCCGGACTGGTTGAGTGCGATCGGGATCGAAACGGTGGGCGTGCCGGCGTAGCTCCAGGGGGCGTTGAAGCGCGGATCGCCCGTTGTGGACAGGTCGGCCGGCGCGGGGCCGGGGGTCGCGGGCGTCACCAGCGCGTCGACCTGGGCGAGCAACCTTGCCATCGTGCGGCGGAAGCCCGCCTGATGGCGCAGCGCCGCTTGGTATTCGGCCATCGAGACCGCAAGGCCTTCGGCCAGAAGCTCGGCCATCTTGGAGCCGTAGCCGTCCCGGGGAGCGCCGAAGGTGCGCTGGTGAACGTCGGCCGCTTCGGCAAAATAAATGCGGCGGTGCATCGCATGCACCTCGCCGAAGCCGTCCGGCAGCGGAAGTTCGGCGATGGTGGCCCCCTGCTCTGCAAGTTTGCCGAGCGCGGCACGCGTCATAGCGACCGTCTCGGGGTCGACGTCGCCGCTGAAGAAGTAAGGCTCGATGATGCCCAAACGCGGCGCGGATGCTGGTTGTGCGGGATCGTACGCCAGCGGCGGTCGCGGCGTGCATGCCGGATCGCTGGGATCGTCGCCGGCCATGGCCGACAGCAGCAGCCCGCAATCGGCGGCG
>JBGSYQ010000085.1:0-4024 GCA_041750795.1 Pirellulales bacterium
GCCAGCGTCGCGCGCGTGCGCGCCGCGACGGGCATCGAGCTGTCCCGATTTCTCGACGACCGCGGCGCGGTCTACCTGCGCCTGGCCACCGATCCGGAGTTCCTGGCCGACGTGCTGTTTGCCCTCTGCGGCGACCAGGCCGACCAGCAAAACGTCGACGCCCACAGCTTCGCCGCGGGGCTCGCCGGCGAGTCCCTGGAAGCAGCCACCGCCGCGACGCTCGATGCGATCGTCGATTTCTTTCGCCCCGGACGTCGCCAAGCACTCCGCCAGGCCGTCGACAAGTTGACCCAGGCGCTGGCCGAACACAACGCAGCCACCTTTTACCAGGCGGCCGTCGCGACTATCGCCGCCGCCTGATTTTCTTCCTCCCTCCCGCCTCCAGCCTCCCGCCTGATCCATGGCCAGTTCCAAAAGCATCAAAGCCGGCGAAGCCTACGTCGAGATCCTCAGTCGCGACGGCCGCCTGGTCAAAGGCCTGCGCAGCGCCCAGAAGCGCCTTTCCAACTTCGCCAAATCGGTCGGCGCCATCGGCCTCAAGACGGCCGGCTTTGGCGCCAGCCTGTTGGGCCCGCTGGCGCTGGCCGTCAAAGCCGGCTCCGAGCTCGAAGAAACCATGAACAAATTCAACGTGGTTTTCGGCGACCAGGCCGCCACGGTGAAAGCATGGGGCGACGACTTCGCCAACGAGGTCGGCCGCTCCAAGGGCGAGGTCGCCGCCTTCATGGCAAGCAGCCAGGATCTGTTCGTGCCGCTGGGCTTCGAGCCCGGCGCCGCCACCGAAATGTCGAAGCAGATCACCGCGCTAGGCGTCGACCTGGCCAGCTTCAACAACTTGCAAGACGCCGACGTCATTAACGACCTGCAAAGCGCGCTGACCGGTTCCGGCGAAGTGATGAAAAAATACGGTGTGCTGGTCAACGAAGCGGCCGTCGGCCAACAGTTGCTCGCCATGGGCATGGACCCCAAAACGGCCAGCGACCAGGCCAAAGTACAGGCCCGCCTCAATATCATCATGGCCGGCACCACCGCCGCGCAAGGCGATGCGGTCCGCTCGTCCGGCAGCTTCGCCAACCAGATGAAAGCGCTCAAGGCCCGCATCGCCGACACGGCCGCCGAGGTCGGCAGCGTGCTGCTGCCGATCGTCACGCCCCTGATCACCAAGCTGGCCAAAGCCGCGGCCATGGCCGGTGAGTTCATCAAAAAGAACGCCGGCCTGGTCATCGCCGTGGCCGCCGTGGCCGCCGGCATCACCGTCGCCGGTATCGCGCTATTGGGCCTGTCGGTCGTCGCCGGCGGACTCTCGACGGTGTTGGGCGCCGTGGTCGCCGTGCTGCCGATCATCGGTGGCGCGCTCGCTTTTCTGGTATCGCCCGTCGGCCTCATCCTGGCCGGCTTGGTGGGCGGCGGCGCGGCCTGGCTCACCTTCAGCGAATCCGGCCGCAACGCCATGGCCGCCGTCTCCGAGATCCTCGACACGTTCAAGCAAACGCTCGGGGGCGTGATGGATGCGCTGTCGGCCGGCGAGCTGGCGCTAGCGGCCAAGATCGGCATGGTCGGCCTGCGGATCGCCATGCTGCAAGGCGTCGAGCTGATCGCCACCACGGTCGGCGGCGCCTTCGGGGACTTCATCGCCTCGATTGGCTCCAAGCTGTTCGGCGGAGACTTTGCCGGCGCGTTTAAGGATGCCATCGTCGGCATCGCCATGCTGTGGGACAAATGGCTGGGCGGGATGCTGGGCAACTTCACCGAGATTCTCGGCAAGATCACCGACAAGTGGCAAAAGACGGTCACCGGCCTGGCCAATTTCATCTTGGAGCAATCCGCCAAAGGCGGCACGACCGGCAAGCTGTTTTCGAAGATCCTGGGCGTCGACATGAACGCCGAGCAGTCCCGCGCCGAGTTGATGCACCAGCGCGACATCGAGCAGAAAACCAAACAGCTGGCCGAGGCCCGCGCCGACCTCGAGTCCGCCCAGGCCGCCGGCGGCTCGATCGAACGCGACGGCCAGACCTACACCACGGCCGAGCTGGAGCGCTTCATCGGGGACGTCGAGTCCCAGTTGGCCAACCTGCGCACGCCCGACGTGCTGGCCGAAGCCCAGGCCGTGGCCGCCGGCCAGTTAGCCGCATCGGCAGAATCGTTGCGCGACACCTGGCAGGACATCGACGCGGAAATGAAAAACCGCGAGCAGAATCCCACCGCCGGCTTCGACGGCCTGACCGACACGCTAGCCGGCGCCCGCGGCGAGCTCGAAGCCCTGCTGGCCGAAGCCGAGCGCGCCGCCGCCAACAAGGCCAAGGAACAGGCCAAGGAACACGAAAGCGCCGTTGGCGGTGTGATGGACCAGGCCACCAAAACGTCCGTCACCGGCACCTTCAACGGCAGGCTGGCGGCGGAAATGTTCGGGGGAGGGAAAAACTACGACGAGGCCATCGAAAAGAACACGGCGGAAACCGCCAAGCGGATCAAGACGCTCACGAATGTATTTAGCATTCCAACATTCGGGTAGCCTCACCCCGTCCACCCCCACGCCACTCCACCCAACCCAGGAAACCCACAAATGCGACGCCCCGTTTACACGCTCGACATGCCGTTCGAGCTGTCCAAGAAATTCGCCGCCACACAAAAGAAAATTAACGAGCGCGTCGGCGCTCTCGAAACCGAATGGGCCGACCACGCGAAGCGATCGGAAGAGTTGCAGCAGTTTGAGTTGACGCCCGGCGCTGGTGCGGCGCTTGCCGAGGCCGGCAAAGCTCACACCACCGCCAAGCTGAATCTCTTGCTCAAGGAGCGTTTGCTCCGGATCGAAATCGACAAGTTCTACGCCGATTGCGAGAGCGACCTGACCGCCGCGCGCGACGCCGCTTTCCAGGCGCACGAGGCCGCCAAGGTCGACGTCCGCCAGAAGCTGATTTCGATCGGTTACATCGACGAAATGCCGCCGGGAGCCAATTGGAAGTCGATCGAACCCGGCCACATCATGCACCATCCTCGCGTGTTCGCGGCCAAGCAGCACTACCAATCGTTGCGCGACTACCAACTTAGCCCGCTGAGAACGCTCAACAGCGACTCGCTCGAAATCGTCAACGGAGTTTTGAACGGCATCCGCAAGCGGATGCTCCAAGAAAATCTCGCCTGAAATGCAGCGCGGCCCATGCGGAAAGTGGGGTTATCGTAGCGCATGGGCCGCGCTCTTCAGGCCAGCGGTTTCCCCACCATTGAGCCAACGCACCAGCCAACCGCCACCGCGCGAACCCACGACGCAAACCAAAAAGTCGACAACGGTTGCGCGTCCCACCGAACCGAAGCCCCACCCCCATCGCCAATCGCTCGGGTCCTTTCCCGCCTTTTAGAAATGCCGACCCCTACGGGAACAGGCAAGAAATATCACACAGTTACGAACGGCCGCGCGGTTCTCGACCGTGGCGACCGCAGCTGCCACCGTCAAACCCGGCGAGCCCGCCGGCAAACCACCCCCCAACCACAGGAACGATCATGAAAATCGACCGCCAACGGGCCGCCCGAGGCAAGCAGTTTCTCGACGCGTTCGGCGACGCCGGCGCGAAGTACTTCGCGCTGGGATTGAGTTTCGAGCAGGCCCAGCAGCGCCACCAGGAAGCCCAGCGCAAGCGCGACGAGGAGGCCAAACGGGCCGAGCTGACGCGCAACCTGGGCGACACCGGCCTGGCGCGAATCACGAGCGCCATCAAGCTGCCAGCCCCAAAAAAAGGAGCCAAGAGCGCGGCGCTCAAGGAGCGACTCATTCGCACGATCGGCGACACGCCATTCGCACGAGCCGCGGCCGATATTTCGATGCCCGAGCGCAACTGACCTGGCCGGCTCGCCACGCCCGACGATAGTCGATCGACTCACGCCCGATCGGTTCCGGGGTGCGATCGTCCGCGGCCCCGCCCGTTTTTACTCGCGCGGGTAGGGGCCGCGGCAACGATCGAGGGCCTTTCGCCCCACGCCGGATCCAGCGTTGCCCGCGGCCATCGCCGCGTCCACCGGTGGTTCCTGG
>JBGSYQ010000086.1:0-12519 GCA_041750795.1 Pirellulales bacterium
GGGCACGTCCATCACGTCGGCGGCCAGCCGCGCGGCGGTCAGCGTGCGGATGAACTGCGACGTGGGCACCAGCACCTTGCCGCCCATGTGGCCGCACTTCTTTTCGCTGGCCAGTTGGTCCTCGAAGTGGACGCCGGCGGCGCCTGCTTCGATCATGCCTTTCATCAACTCGAAGGCGTTGAGCGGACCGCCGAAGCCGGCCTCGGCGTCGGCCACGATCGGCAGCAGATAATCCAGCTCGTTGCGACCTTCCATGTGCTGAATCTGATCGGCGCGGCGCAGCGCGTTGTTGATGCGCCGCACGACGCCCGGCACGCTGTCGGCCGGATAGAGGCTTTGATCCGGGTACATCTGCCCGGCGCCATTGGCGTCGGCGGCCACTTGCCAGCCACTGAGATAGATGGCCTTCAGCCCGGCCTCGGCCATTTGCACGGCCTGGTTGCCGGTCAGCGCGCCCAGCGCGTTGACGTAGTCCTCGAAATTGATCTGTTGCCACAGTTTTTCCGCGCCACGGCGCGCCAGCGAGCACTCCACGTGTACGCTGCCTCGCAGACGGGCTACGTCGTCGGCCGTGTAATCACGACGCAGCCCTTGCCAGCGGGGATGATCTGCCCATTCGGAATTCAAATCAGAGGTGGTACGCGGCTCGAACATGGTCAACGCCTTTCACGGATGTCGGGACTTGAGGCTGGATGGGTTTGCGAGAACGAAAACGAAATCGAAAGTGCGCCTGACAAGCTAATGATCGGTAACTTCACTCCAGCAACTCGTACGCGGGCAAGGTCAGAAACTCGACGAACTCCGCGGCCGTGCTGATCGAAAGGAACAACTCGCCGGCCTGATCGAACTTGCTCTTGGCGTAGGCCTCGTCGCCCATTTCCTGGCGCAGTGATTCGAGTTCTTCGGCCAGCGCCCGCTCGACCAGTTCGACGGTTACGTCGGTGCCGTCGGCGAAGTGCCCGGCCGGATGGCGAATCCATTGCCAGATCTGTGCCCGGGAGATCTCCGCCGTGGCCGCGTCCTCCATCAAGTTGAAGATCGGCACGCAGCCATTGCCGCGCAGCCAGCTCTCCAAGTAGCGAACGCCCACGGCCACGTTGGTGCGCAAGCCCGCGAGCGTGATCGGTCCCTTGGGCACTTGCAGCAGGTCGTGCGCCGTAATCTCCAACGCTTCATCCTGCCGAAACAGTTGGTTGGGTCCGAACATGGTTTGATCGAAAACTTCGGTGGCAATGCCGACCAGGCCGGGATGCGCTACCCAGGTGCCGTCGTGTCCATCGTTGGCCTCGCGCTCTTTGTCGGCGCGCACCTTGGCCAGTGCCGCGGAGTTGGCCACCGGATCGTTCTTGATGGGGATTTGTGCGGCCATGCCTCCCATGGCGTGCGCGCCGCGGCGATGGCACGTCTGGATCAGCAACCGCGAATAGCTGCGCAGGAAGTGCGTGGTCATCGTGACCTGCGCCCGGTCGGGCAGGACGTACTCGGGCCGATTGCGGAACTTCTTGATGAAGCTGAAGATGTAGTCCCAGCGCCCGCAGTTGAGCCCGGCCGCATGGTCGCGCAGCTCGTAGAGGATCTCGTCCATTTCGAAAGCGGCCAGGATCGTCTCGATGAGCACGGTGGCCTTGATCGTGCCGCGCGGCATGCCGATGGCGTCCTGGGCGCGGTTGAACACGTCGTTCCACAGCCGCGCTTCCAGATAGCTTTCCAGCTTGGGCAAGTAGAAGTAGGGCCCGCTCCCTTTTTCCACCAGCGCTTGTGCGTTGTGAAAGAAGAACAGCCCAAAGTCGAAGATGCCCGCTGAGGTGGGCTGACCATCGACGAGCACGTGCTTTTCGTCCAGGTGCCAGCCGCGCGGGCGCACCAGCAGCGTGGCGGTCTGCTTGTCGAGCGTGTAATGCTTGCCGGCGGGACTGGTGTAGTCGATCGTGCCGCTCACCGCGTCGCGCAGATTGATCTGGCCTTCGATGGTGCCCTGCCAGCCAGGTGCATGCGAGTCTTCGAAGTCGGCCATGTACATCTTCGCGCCCGAATTGAGCGCGTTGATGACCATTTTTCGATCGACCGGCCCGGTGATCTCCACACGGCGGTCTTGCAAGTCGGCCGGCACCGGCGCGATCCGCCATTCGCCGCGGCGGACTGCGGCCGTCTCGGGCAGAAAGTCGGGCAGCTCGCCCGCGTCCAGCCGCTCCTGGCGATCCTGGCGGGCACAGAGCAACTCGCGCCGCCGCCGGCGGGCGTGGCGCTCCAGGTCGGCGACAAACGCCAACGCCTCGGGCGTGAGGATTTCTTCGTACGGGTGCCCGAGCGGGGCGAGCACTTCGATGCCTGGCGAGGCAACCGGCGACTTCGTGGCGGACATCCGTCTGACTCCTGAAAAAGCGGGCTTCGTTCGTGGTGCGGGCTCTTCGCCACGGGTACGGCCTGGTTTTGGCCGGCGGTGAAGCGCACGGAGAGTAGCATAGGCAGGCAGCAGAGAATTGAATACGACAATCTTTTCAATTGACAGTATAGTAATCATCAATGATATGATGATTATAGAAGAGCGCTATAATAGAAGGCGCCCGCTTGTTGGAGCCCACGCTTCAGCGTGTCGCGATGCGCGAGGCTTTGCTTTCCAATCCGACAGCCTGGAGGCCGGACACCGACGACCGCAAACCGACCCTCGATTGCCGGACGTTCGTCACCGTCGAATCAATCTCAGCCTTGTGGAGCTTGCCCGTCATGCCCGCCAATCGGCCATTGCCTTACTACAAACAAAATCGCCTGCAACAACTACGCGGCTTTTGCCACGCCGCGCAGGCCGGCAGCATCTCGAAGGCCGCCGAAAAGCTGTTTCTCAGCCAGCCCAGTGTGTCGCTACAGATTCAGGCCCTGGAGCGCGAGCTGAAAACGCAACTCTTCGAGCGACGGGGGCCGAAGATTATGCTCACGCCGGACGGCAAGACGCTCTATGACCTGGCTGCGCCGTTGATCGATCAGATCGACTCACTCGACGATACGTTCGCTGCCCGGCGGGGCGGCGTGGAAACCGGCCGCATCGACATCGCCGCCGGCGAATCGACCACGCTCTACCTGCTGCCCAAGTTCGTGCAACAATTCTCGGAACAACATCCCGGCATCGACCTCAAGCTGCACAACGTCACCGGGCGCGACGGGCTGGCCATGGTCCGCGCCGACGAGGCCGACTTCGCCGTCGGCTCGATGCTCGAAATGCGCGACGACATCGACTATCAGCCGATGTTCTCCTACGACGTGGTGTTGATCACCAGCCTCGACCATCCGCTGGCCAGGCGCAAGCGCGTGACGCTCAAGGACGTCGCCCCGCACCCGTTGATCTTGCCGCCCAGCCATCTCACCACTTGGCGCGTGGTCGACTATGCCTTCGGCAAGGAGGGGCTCAAATACCAGGTGAAGATGGAAGCCGGCGGCTGGGAAGTGATCAAGAAGTACGTCTCGCTCGGCATGGGCGTGTCGATCGTCACCAGCATCTGCCTGACCGGCGAAGAAAAGCTGGCGGTGCGGCCCCTGTCGCGCTACTTCTCCGGCCGTACCTACGGGCTGGTCATCCGCAAAGGCAAGTTCCTCTCGCCAGCCGCCCAGCGCTTTGTCGACCTGATGCGTGAGAGTACCAAGGGCAAGCGCCCCAAAATTTCCGCCGCCGGCAGCGGCCAGCTCTTTGGCTTTTACGGGCCGATGGAAGGAAGAGGGAAGTAAGGGCGCGCCGGCTGACCGAATGCTACTCGCCGCCGGGTCGCGCGGTGCATTCGAGATTCCTATTGGGACAAGGTGAATTCCCGACTGGCCCAATTCCGCGCGCAGAAATCTGCCACTCGATTTGCTATAGTAGGCGGCACAAGACTCGTGTGCGCGGCGTGCTGACGAAGTCAGGCGCCGTCCACACGCGGGTACCACGCGGGGCCTGCCGAGACAAGCAGGTATCCAAAGGGCCCGTTGCTTCGAGCGCGCTTAAACGCGCGCCACAAGCGACGGGCCCTTTTTCGTTGGTCCATGCCTTTTACCAAGGTGCCATTGCCATGAACACGCCGGACGAACGGAACGACGAGCAACAGGTTGAACTCGATGCGCTTGATCCTGAATCTCCGACAGAGACGTCTGTCACCGACGCCACCGAACGGCCGGGAGACGCGGCGGAAATCGACGTCGTGGACGTTGAGCTTGGTCCGGGTGCAATCGCGCCGACAGCGTCCGCTGCGGGCGATCCAACCACGGAGTTTGTCGCGACCGATACACCAAGCTCGGACGCGGTCGAGATGTTCTCGGCCATCCCGGAACCTGTCGAACCGGCGTCGGTGGCAACGCTGCCGATCCTTGACGAGGAAGGCAACTACCCCGCGACCTTGGACAAAGTGGCAACGGGTCTGGAGCTGTGGGAGGAAGCCGCGGCGGAAGTGCCCGGCGATCCTCTTTTCACGCCGCGGCCCACCACCAAGCCGCGCGAGGATTTGCTGGAGATCCGCCGCGAACCGTGGCGGCTGCCCGTCTGGCTGGATCGCGCGACAATGACGCCGGTGTTGTACGAGGAGCAACCGGCGCTGCCGCCTCTCGCATCCCAGCGCACGGAAGCAAGCCCGACAAGTTCACCGTCCCAGGACGCCGCCGAAGCGCAGCGGGAACTGGGCAGTTCGCGCACGCCGCTTTTGGTCACGATCTCTCGCGCCTACAAGCACTATGCAGACGCGCTGGACGAGCGCATGCCGCTGTTCGAAGCCCGAGCGCGCGAGATCGCCAGGCAGGAGATCGAGCACGAACAGTGGGTGCAGTACTGCCAGGACCGTGCCATTTTCGGCCCGCATTGATCCGCTTGCCAGGAGCCGCGTGCCATGAAAGACGACGATTATTCGCGCAAGCTTCTGCAAGAGGCGTACGAAGACGGCTGCCGCCGTTGCGACGCGGACTTGCAGCAGTTCGTCACGCCGCTGGAAGCATGGATGGACCAACTGCTGCAAGAGCCTCTGGCGCCCAACTGGCGCGAGCAGCTCAACGAGTACCTGGCCGAGCAAGAGCCCAAGGGCTATCGCATCGAGCCCGAAAACCTCTGGGTGCTGGAGGAAGAGATCCTGTTGCGAGACCAGGACCGCAGGGTCCTGGCGGTGAGCAACAGGCAAGACACTGTTCCATCGAGGGCGTCGCTCTTAGAGCCGATGGACCGGGCGAACCAGCAGACGGATGGTACGGCTGCCAAGCGCAACGATCCTGTCGGCGAGCCACCCGAACACGGCTTCATTCGCTTGCCCGATGATTACCCGACCACCGCGCGGATCGCGGCCGCAGAGGCATGGGAGACCCTGCAACGTCAACTCATGGAGGAGGTCTCGCGGGAGCGGACCGACCAGGTGCTTCGCTTGCGCGAGGCGTTGGGCGATCAACTGCGCCGGAAGTTGTTGGCCGAAGCGCGAGTGGAACGGCGCTTGTCCGTGGTTCATAGTTTCGTAGATGGGTTCGTGGCGGGACTGATGGCCTTGCGCGCCGCGACTACCCGGAGTCCTACGGATATTGCGGCGAGGGACGAGGCGTTTCATGAACTCGGCATCGATCGATCGGCGGCAGCCAACGCCACGAAGCTGGCCGCGGCCGTTGCCGTCACCGCGGCGGAAGCCGCGGCGCTGCTGGTCGCGGGCGGAGCGATTCTCGGTCCCATTGCACGGGCATTCGCAGCATACTCGCCGACCGGGGCCGAGGTCGCGGCCTATGCCGCGCAAGGCCTGGGAGCCGTGGTCGCCGGCGCAAAGCTTCGCGCTGCGCAAGAAGCGATTGCAGACGGACGCACCGATGAAGGCATCCATCACGCAGCCGAAGCGTTCGTGCTGGCTGTGCTGGTTGCCGCGGGGCCGCTGCTTGACCGACCGGCCGCCGCCGCGGCGCAACGGCCTCGCGCCTCGTCGATTCCACAACGCTTGCAAGAGTTTTACCGTCGCTTGGGCGCGCAGAGGCCATCGTCCAACGCCGATGATGCGTTGCGTCGCATCAATCGCACGCTTGACGACGTGGAGGATTTGTACAGCGGCATACCCAAGAAAGTTCCACCGCCACCGATAGACATGACGGATGGCCGAATGTATCCGCCTCAGTCAGATTTCATCATGCGTCAACGTGACGGAAGCATAATTGCTGAAACTCGCCGTCACAAGATTCTGCTTGGAAGTGAGGGTTCCATTACAATTCGCATTACTCGGACTGATCAAATCCAGTTTCACCAACCTGGAGCGAGGACATCACATGTGCAGTAACGCTCAGATCGTGGAGTTGGCCTCGGAGCTGCGCAATTGGCCTACTCCACTGCAAATCTTTGTGCGCAGTGTGCCGAGCGGTTTGACCTTCTTGGATGTGGGCATCGGCAATCGTGGCTTTGTCCTCGCCTACCATCCCAAGGAGAACGGCTTCGGCGTCGACGAAGTACTTGACGACGAGGGATTCCAAATGGGCTATAAGCACTGGTTCGACGAGTTTGAGCCCGCCAAAGATAAATTGCTGTCTATGTTGCGCGAAGCACAATGATCTGTGCCGAGCCGGTGAGGCTTTTCTGCACCGGGCATCGCGCTTAGAACAACAGTCGGCGCCTGCGCCGCCAGTGAACGCGAAGAAAGAGCCGTCCAAAGAGGAAGCACTGGACCACGAGTTCCGGCGGATTGCGCGCGAGGTGGCTGCGCACGAGCAGCAACGGCTTGGGCTGAGCGATGACGAGGGCGCCGCATACGAGCGGTACTTGATCGAAGCACAGCGGCGGCAGGCGCAGGGCGAGCCGTCCCTATCGGCGCCGAAATTCTATCAAGAGAAGTTCGCGCGATTCGAAACTCGGGAAAGAGCGCACTCCAAGGTTCAAGAACTCAGACCTGCTGATCCAGCCTCAGGCGGAGAATTCGACGCCACGACCGGCTCGCAGTACAATCGAGACTGGCAACACGACTCGCAAGCGGGCGGCGAGTTGAGCAAGGAACCAGTGGAGCTTGCGGGGGATCCGAGCAACATCAAGCCGCACGCGGGCAATCGGCCGACGAATGGGACGGATCCGAGTGGATTGAAGGACTTTCAAGAGCTCCCCCCCGGGATGACCGGGGACGAAGTAGGCGATGCCATAGCAGAGGCAGAGCGGCAGGCAAAATGGCTGATGACATTCGGCACACCGCTCGCTTCTAAGTTACTCGCTCACTTCGCAGATGGCACTGGAACCGACTATGTTCTGACTGGAAGCGATCTCGGACGAGTTATGGTATCGAGTAAGTTCAAAGAGATGAAGGGCAACGTGACCGTTCGCTTCAAGGGACACTTGGTTGGTGCAACTCTTACGACACAATACACTCCCTTCAACTGGAAAAGCGGCCGACAAGTAATCACTTATCCCAAGCCCTCGTCACTCGTCGATAGATCGTGGGACGCGGATATGTTCTATTCGTTTCATAACATTTACGCCGATGTATATTTTGTCGGCAAGGCTCGCAGGCGCGATGGCAAGAACGAGTGGGACGGGACTATACATGTTCATGTCTCTGATCGGTATGAGTTCGTAGATCGCAAGTGGCATCCGATACCAGGACTCCAGAGTACAACCGACGATCTTTATTGGCTATGGCAAGAGTATGGCGGAGCCAAGGGATTTAATGTGTATGGTGAGATGGAGTTTAGGGATGGATTCACGGTGACACCGCTGTCTGGTGCAAGTCCAGCTAGTTCCACGTTTCGCGGATCCTACTAGTGCCAATCTTGCTGCAAGCGCGTAGCGCCCTGAAACTCCATTGGCTTGCGGAGGTAGCAGGTATTTGCCTTATTGCTGGATGTGATATGGGACTTCAGAGCGCACCGGTGATTCATCAGAGTAAGGAGCCTGTGTCGATCGAGGAGGCGCGCGAGGTATTAGTGTTGCCGTACCCGACGGACGCTACCAATGTGCAATTCGCACAGTACCGTGATCGGCAGGCTGTCATCGAGCTTGTAAGGTTCAGAGCACCACTTGAAGACTGCGTTGCGTTTGCGCAGGCAGTTGTCCAGAACCAGGGAGGTCGCGGCCTGAAGGAGATCAGCAACGGCACGGATGCTGCCCGCGTTCTATTGCCCGTGCCAATTACGGATCCTGTTTCGGCACCGTGGTTCTCGCCTCAGGATATACGGAAGGGATTCATAGCGGGCGAAGTTGGTAGCCACATGGCACGAGTGTGGATCGATGCGGAGAACGAAGAAGTGTATTACAACTATACAGACTGATAGCGCGTAAAACGTGTGTCGACAGGCCTCAACAGACGTAACCGTTCACGCCCTGGGGAGGAGTGAGGGGGCTTTTTGGCCGGCGAAGTGGTTGGCGACGGCTCGGGCTGAGCGACGACGAGCGCGCCGCGTACGAGCGGTACTTGATCGAAGCGCAGCGGCGGCAGGCGCAGGGCGAGCCGCCCCTATCGGCGCCGGAATTCTTTTGGCCGCCCAACGAGCTCTACGCGTGGACAATCATAGGTATCCACGCCGAGGATGAATTGACCACCGTCGGCGTAATGAAAGAATCCGGGGCGATCTGCCTAGAGTATGACGGACTGACTGTTGAGTTGGCGGAGAACCTTCGCGATTTCATTGCGCAACTTCGCGGCGCCGGCTGGCACTTGGAAAAACTGAGCGAGCGGTCGATCGACTGAGCATCCGTTGAGGCTGTGTATATTAGATCGGAACCGTGAAATGGAAGCCGTCTCTTTCGTGAAGACGGCGCATAACAAAACAGAGCCAACGCTTGGGTGCTTCTCATTGCACCCCACGTTGCCCTGCCATTTCGATGCCTGCGACCGGGTTCCAATATCGCAGGAGGCGTACTCTTCTAACGGGGGATCTTGATGGTCCATGTGGACCGTGTCAACCAGATGCACCGCGCGCTCGGCAAACCGTTGCACGGTCGCCAACGATATCCCGCACCTCCCCCGCCCTCCCCTGCCCGGCTATCATGAACCTCATGCCCACTTCCCACTACGACTTCGACGTTCTTGTCATCGGCGCCGGCCATGCCGGCACGGAGGCGGCGCTGGCGGCTGCGCGGTTGGGGGCGAAGACGGCGCTGTTGACGATCAACTGCGATACCGTCGGGCAGATGAGCTGCAACCCGGCGATCGGCGGCGTGGCCAAGGGGCAGATCGTCCGCGAGATCGACGCCTTGGGCGGCGCCATGGGCCGCGCCATCGATGCCACCGGCATCCAGTTCCGCCTGCTCAATCGCCGCAAAGGCCCGGCCATGCACAGCCCTCGCGCGCAGGCCGACAAGAAAGCCTATCAGCTCGAAATCAAGCGACTGGTCGAAGAGCAAGAGAATCTCACCCTGCGGCAAGAGGTCGTCGAAGACCTGCTGGCCGAAGAGCGCGATGGGCAGGTGCGTATCAGCGGCGTGCGCGTGCGCGGCGATGCCGTGTATCGTGCCCGCGCGGTCATTCTCACCACCGGCACGTTCTTGCAAGCGCTGATGCACACCGGCGAGGCCAAGACGCCCGGCGGACGTGCGGGCGAAGGCACCACCGTTGGCATCAGCGGCGCGCTACAACGACTCGGCTTCGAATTGGCGCGCTTCAAGACGGGCACGCCGCCGCGGCTCAATGGCCGCACCATCGACTACTCGCAAGTCGAGCTCCAGCCGGGCGACGACGAGCCGCAGCCCTTTTCGTTCTTGACCGACGCGATCGACTGCCAGCAGCTTCCCTGCTGGATCACTTACACAAACGAGGCCGTTCACGAGCTGATCCGCGCCAACTTGCATCGCGCGCCGATGTACAGCGGGCAGATCCAATCGAGCGGGCCGCGTTACTGCCCGTCGATCGAAGACAAGGTGGTGCGCTTCGCCGACAAACAGCAGCACCAACTGTTCCTCGAGCCCGAGGGACGCAACACGCGCGAGGTCTACGTCAACGGTATCTCCACCAGCCTGCCGCGCGACGTGCAGGACGCCATCATGCGGCTGGTGCCCGGGCTGGAACGGGCCGAGATCATGCGCTACGGCTATGCGGTGGAGTACGACTATGCTCCGCCCGAGCAATTGCAGACGTCGCTGGAAACCAAGCGCGTGGCCGGCTTGTACTTCGCCGGACAGATCAACGGCACGACCGGCTATGAAGAGGCAGGCGCGCAAGGACTGATGGCCGGACTCAACGCGGCGTTGGCGCTGCGCGGCGACGACCCGCTGGTGCTCGATCGTAATCAGGCCTATATCGGAGTGCTGATCGACGACCTGGTGACCAAGGGCGTCGATGAGCCGTATCGAATGTTCACCAGCCGGGCCGAGTACCGGCTGCTGCTGCGCCAAGACAACGCCGATCGGCGGCTCACTCCGCTGGCCCACGCGCTGGGCGCGGTCGGTGCGGAGCGTCACCAGCGGCTGGCGCGCAAGGAAGCGGAGATCGCTCAGGCCATGGCACGGTTGGAAACGACACGCGGCAACGACGTGACCTTGGGCAAGCTGCTGCGACGTCCCGAGACGACTTGGGGCGATCTGGTGGCCCGCGAGCCGGCGCTCGGGGCGTTTTCGGCCGAAGTGGCAACGCAGGTGACCTACGATGTGAAGTACGCCGGCTACATCGCACGGCAGGAAGTCGAGATCGAACGGCACGATCGGCTGGCCCAGAAGCGTATTCCGCCGGCGTTCGACTTTGCGGCCATCACGCATTTGCGTGCCGAGGCGCGGGAAAAACTGGTGCGCGTTCGCCCGCAAACCATGGCGCAGGCCAGCCGTATCAGCGGCATCACGCCGGCCGACTTGGCGCTGCTGATGATTCACTTGCGCGGGCGCTAAGCGGTGCCGTCGCGCGCGTCGATCGCCGCTAGTTTGCGGTGTTCTCCGCGTGGCAATCCACGCGCGAAGAATCCTCGTGCGCACTCTGGGAGGCATGCAAAAGGCGGGGCGTGCGATTTTTGCGGCCGCGGACTCGCATTGTCCTAAGCCGCTTTTATTGTTGCACTTAAGAGCGCCAGATCGATCTTGACTCACTCCCCGCCGGGGCTATAATGGGCTCCAATGGCAAATTCGGTAATCCGGGAAGGAACCGTACGAACGTACTGCCGACTTAAGAGTCACCGTTTGGTCAAACATTTAGGGACGCAGTAAGCTAAAGGGCTAGGTTCCGTCGAGCGCGACATGGAGGATTAGGAGCTTCCGGAGGTTTCTTAGGTTGAGAATCCACTTCGGGAGTCCCGCTTTGACTAGCCTTACCATCGGCTAGGGAGAGGGGTGGTTAGCGTCTATGAAAACTGTGTTCACGACCGGTGAAGCGGCCAAGATCTGCAAGGTTAGCCAGCAAACCATTATTCGCTGTTTTGATTCGGGTCAACTCAAGGGCTTCCGCGTGCCGGGAAGCCGGTTCCGCCGCATCCCGCGCGAGCAGCTTTACGCGTTCATGCGCGACAATGGCATCCCCACCGATGCCCTGGAGAGCGGCAAGCGCAAGGTGCTGATCGTCGACGACGACCAGGAACTGGTGGAGTTGATCGTGGATGTCCTGGAAAAGGACGGCCGCTTCGAGATTCGCACCGTCAACAACGGCTTCGACGCCGGCATGATGGTCAAAGAGTATCATCCCGACCTGATCGTGCTGGACGTCATGCTGCCGGACATCAACGGCAAGGAAGTCTGCCAGCGGGTGCGCACCGACAAGACGATGGACGACGTGCGGATCATTTGCATCTCCGGCATGGTCGAAGAGGACAAGATCGAAGATCTTAAGGCCGCCGGCGCCAACGAATTCCTGCACAAGCCGTTTGAAGTCGAAACGCTCATCGAGCGGATGTGCGGGCTACTGGATATTGAAGCGGTAACGTCCCGCTAGTGCTTAGTCAACGCTTGAAATGCGAGTGATCGCATCTCGAGAGCACCAGGTATTTGCTTGCCACCGACCCGCTTGCGTGTTTGGTGGGCGTGCTGCGTCACCCCCGGTTTTGGGTTTGACGCAGCACCAGGCCGTCGGCCAGCACGCGCTTGCGCCTGCAATCCATTCGGCTGGAGCGTGCGCCGGCGCGACGTGGTGCTGGGTCAACGTCGAGTTGATGGGGCGTTTTCCGGTGTGCATGTTGTTGTTTGCCGGCGAACCGCTCGCGCGTTCGCCAGTCGTTCCGCGTCATCCAGCAACGGCGGGTTGACGCTCCACAAGCCGATCGCACGGTCCTCGGCGGCCCGACCACGAGGCGCATGCTCGCTTTTCCTTCGTTGCTCTCTGCCGCCGGACCGCTCCACTTGCCGCTGTCGGGCCGCACGGCCGAACAGATCGTCGAAGCGCTGCTGCAGGGCGAAGGCGCGCCGGCGTCTGCGATATCGGCTCAGCGACTGCAAGCGGCACTGGAGCGCGACGCGGCTTTCGCCCTGTGGGCGACGCTCTTGGCCGAGCAACGCGGCGCCGCGCCCTTGCGCTCGACAGTCTCACTCGCCGAATGGCTCGCTGCGGTCCTCGTCGACGAGCTGAGTCCAAGGGCGGACGCCGCGGTTGCGGCGAGGGCAAGATCGCCTGCCCGCGATAAGAAACAGGCGGCGCTCGTGGCCGAGTCGGTGGGCAT
>JBGSYQ010000087.1:0-1606 GCA_041750795.1 Pirellulales bacterium
GTGCCGCCGTCTCGGCCGTGTCGAGCGCGGTGCGGGCCACAGTCAACTCGGCCGCGGCCTGCTGCAACACCTGGTCGGCTTCGGCCAGCTTGAGCGAGGCGGCCTGCACTTGCGGCTGCTTTTCATGGATCAGCTTGCGCAGCTCGGCTAGCTGCGTGTTCACTTCGTTGGCCCGGTTCTTGAACTGCGCGGCGGCCTCGGCCAACGGCTTGTCGTCGGGCAACTTTGCCACCGCGGCGTCGGCCTTTACGCGCGCCTCGACCAGCGCCTTCAGCACGTCGTCCTTGGCGGCTGCGTCCTTTACCGCGGTAGCCAGCGCTGCCGAGACTTCGTCGGAGGCCTTCTTGGACTCTCCGTGGGCCTTCTGGGCCGCTTCCCGCGCCGCGGCGCTGGCCGAGAACTTCTCGTACGCCGCGTCGAAAGCATCCGCTGTGGACTTGGCCGATGCTTCCATGCCGGGAAGCTCGGTCGCAAGCTTGTCGGCCTGCGATTGCCATGCCGCCATCGTCGCGGCGGCGGTGGCCGCGTCGACGGGCAAGTCGGACGGTGTGGGCATTTCGCTGGCTCGCTGATACGTGTCGGACAACGCCACTTCACGGAGGAAGGCCCGCACGTCGAACTTCATCTTCACCAGCTCTTCGGCCAACACCGCCAGCAACTTCGACTCGACGGCCGGGTTGTCGCTGTGCACCATGTCGAGCGGATGCACCAGCCCTCGCCCCATCATCACCGCCCACATACGATTGGCCAGGTTGCGATTGAATGCGTCGTTGCTGCCGTCGGCGGCAAGCGACGCCAGTTGCGCGCGGCGGCTGTACTTGGGTATCGGCCGCACGTCCTTGGCGGGCGCCACCACGTACGCCTCGGCCGCGACCAGCACCGGCTCGCTCACCGGCGGCTGCTGCGGCAGCTTGGGAAAAACATAGTCGCGCCCCTCGCCGGTGAACACGCTCTTGAAGGTCACTTCGCCGTCGGCGTTCTCGGCATAGAACAGCTTCTTCTCTTTCTTGTCGTCAAACAGCACGCCGCGATTGACGAACGCCTTCAGTCCGTAATAGTCGGCCTGCAAATAGTCGGCCACTAGCGGATGATCGTGGCACTGGGCGCATTGCAGATCGCGGCCGAAGAACAGCCGGCCGATGTCGCGCGCCAGCAAATCCGGATCACCGTCGCGATCGAAATAGAACTTTACGGCCGGGCGCAGCGCCGGGTCGACGCCGTCGGCGGAGAGGATCTCTTGCGCCAATTGATTGAGCGGCTTGTTATCGGCAAAGCTCTGGCGCAGGTACTCGCGCCACGCTTCATCGGAGATGGTCCACTCGCGCCCCGGCAAGGCGCGCTGCCGCCGCCGTTCCATCAGCATCACGTCAAAGGTCGTGGCCATGTGCCGCGCAAACCGCGGATCGGCCAGCAGCCGGTCGATGAGTACGGCTCGCTTGTCCGGCGCAGCATCCGCCAGGAACGCACGCGCAGTGGCCGCGTCGGGAATCGTGCCCACGAGATCCAGGTATACCCGCCGCAGGAAATCGGCATCGCCGGCCAGCGGCGCAGCAGGCCCCAGGCTGGCGCCGGCGGTGAACGCATCGATCTGCTGGTGCAGCGGCCG
>JBGSYQ010000088.1:0-20874 GCA_041750795.1 Pirellulales bacterium
ACGCCAACCTGACTCTGCTCAGCAAATCCCGACGGGGGCCGAAGAAGAAACGCCGAACCCCCAACTGCACCAACATCCGACACCTCTCCACCAAACGTGTCCTCGACAAGTACGGCTAATGCATGTTGAAAGGGGTGGTCAAGCCTTGGTCCGATTGATCCTCAGTTTGGCGGATTGCCGGCCCACGGAATTGTTGAAGAATTTGAGCGCGCTAAGAATGAAGTACGAAAGGACCATGCAGCGATCCACGTATGGCAGCCCATCATTTCCCGCTACTTTCCCACGATGGTTGGCGAGTGCGAAAAGGCAATCAAATGGTCAAATGAAATGGTTGCGGATTGGCTGACCAGTGGCATGTTCAAGGGTCAAAAGCGGCGGGCCAGCATGGCCGCACGAGTTATTAAGGAACTCGGCGACCATGCACTCACGAAGTCACATGATCGGCATCTGTCAGCGGAAAAGTGCAAGGCTATTGGACTAAAAATCTTCGACCTTGAGGCGGACCAGGAGTTGCAAGACTCGGTGTTGGCCATTCACCACTGCATGACCCAAACGTTTTCTGGCACGCCCGCCGTGAAGATCATTGAGAACCACAAGGGCGCAGCGTTTATAATTGGATTGCCAAAATCGGTGATGCAGGTTCGTTAGATTCCGCGCTTCTACCGCACCCACACTCCCGACGCCGACCGATAGTACAACTCGACGAACAGCAGTTGCACCGCCTCCTGCGCCTCTCGCGTGAGTTTGTACAGCCGATCGTCGAGCGGGAATCCCTCCGACTCCATGCGGCGGTCTAGACGCGACAAGTAGCCCAGCAGTGGTTGAATCCGCGCTTCAATGAATCGCAGTTGCTCGGGGCTCAAATCGCGCGAGTGCATCCCGCCATTTCATGACGGCGGCGAATCGAGCGGAAGGACAGGAAAGGGGCACGATTGCGCTAGCCAGCACTGCGCTGCACGATGCCCGCCTGCCGCAATGCCTCATCCCACGCCTGCGCTTGCCCGCTGGCCCGCACGACGATGCGTTGCTCGTCACGATGCGCGTAGACCGTCCAATTGCTGCGACTGTCGGAAACGTCGCCAAAGGACCAGCCGAGAATGCGAAGCAGCTTGTGGGCGCGGTCGATCGGCGTGCGAGTGCTGGCCATATTCACGCCTGCGCTACTTTCAGCATCCGCTCAACACGGCCCACCTCGACGGTGATTCTCTGGATCGTCCGCACCGGCGCATAGCCCACGTGTTGCCGAAGTTCGGCCGGCGAGATAGGCTTGGCGAACTGGCGCCACTGGACGGCCAAACGATACTCGTGCTGGCTCGACCCCCGCGACTTGTACTTCGTTCGGTTCCAAAGTTCCCGCACGTCACCGACAGCGACAACGCCCACGCGATTGATGTAGAGAAACAGTCTGTCACCGATGCCAAGCCGGCCGAGTGCGATGGTGTTCTCGGGAGTGACAAGAGCAACAGCCAGGCCATCATTCAACACACGTGCGACGGGATCGACCTTGGCGGCTGCTCCATCGATTCCAGCAACGTAGAAGTAAAACTGCGGGCCGTTGGGTGCCGGTGGCTTGCGCTGTCTCCTCGATTCGAGCGGCGGCGAGTCGGTGCCGGTCAAGAGCTGCCGTCGTGGCTGGCCGGCGAGTGCCGTAATCGCATCGCGGACGACCTGCTCGACGCTGACGCCGCGGATCGTGGCCACGCCCTCAAGGTACTTGCGCTCTTCAGGGGTGAATTCGACTGTGAGCGGCTTGCCCTTGGATTCGATTGCCATGCTGCCACGATAGCGTGGGGTACGCCACGACAGCAACAACGGCTAGGACTTTTTGAGCGACAGCCCAAGATAGGCTGCGATGGCGGCAGCCTTGGACATCCGCATGTCCGCGCCGGCCAGGAAGCGGGTTATCGTCGGCTGAGGAATGCCGGTTTTGCGGGCCAACTCGCTTGCCGAGATGCCGCTATCCGAAATTGCACGGCGCAGTGCGTCGTCGATTTTCGCTGCCATCCACAAGTCTAGCTCACAAAAAAGCCATAGAAACCATGCGAATTCGCATGTTGACGATGGCCATGTGAATTCGTATGGTGGGGCCTGGCTGGCAGCCATTCCCAAACAATCCAGGCGCGTCCGTGTGGTGGCCTTCTTCGGTTGCCAGCCAAGTTGCCACCCCGGGCGCGTCGTTGGCGTCGGCACGAGCCGGCGCGGGAAGGGTGGTTTCGTCATGGTCGCTCCAGTTATCCCTCCATCGATCGTTCCCTTTAGTTGGTCGAAAGCCGAGACACCCGAGATGCGCGAGTGTATGACGCCGCCAGTCGCCAACGGCGAGCACTGCTACGCGATCATGCTGTACAAGCCGCCCAAGCGTTCCAAGTGGCGACCCCGTTCGCTCGATTGCATCCCTCCGATGCACTTGGGAAAGGCTGACGTCTTCTTTCCGCGGCGGACCCTGGCACCCGTGCTGGCCGATGCACGCGAGTTCAACAGTGCCGCTCTGCGGAAAATGAAGCCGGGCAAGTCGGTCCAGTTGTGGGCCGTGGTGGTGACGTGCGTTTTTGGTTTCGAGGCCACCATCCGCATCTTGCAAGGCGGTGCGGCATGACGCAACACACCAACAACCTCATGGAATTCTGCAACGGCGAATTCATCGCCAAGTATTTTCGCGGTCGCTCTAAGGACGTGCGGCGGACCTATCGCAACGCGACGCAAAGATTGTGGCTGTTTCTTGACCACGAGCCGACGTTCGGCGACCTGAATGAGGAAGTCTATAAGCGGTTCAAGACCTGGCTGGCGGACTGTGGCATGTTCAAGCGGGACACACAGCGCAGCACGTTGCAGCGAATTCGTACGCTTTGGCGCGCTGCGCATCTCGCGGGCATCGCGGCCACGGAACCGCCCTGCCCGTACTGGCACGCCAGCAATCTGCCGAAGGTGCCAAAGGCGACCGTTCCCACGGTGCCCCGGCTTGACGCACTGGTGCCGGTGCCAACAGTACGAAAGAAACCCGAAACCCCGCGGGCGTTTATCGGGGTCTACGCGCTCGAGCGTGGTCTGGAGCAGAATTCGTTCGGCCAGTTGCACTACAGGTTGAACCGATTCGAGAAATATCTAGGCCGGCCGGCGGAGTACGCCGACTTCAACGACGGCGAGATGAACCTGTTTTTGCATGCCCTGTTGCAAGAGGGGCTATCGCCGGTGAACGTCAAGGGGCATCGCAAAGACTTGCTGACTCTGTGGCGGTCGATGTTCGAGCATATGTATGTAGATCAACTGCCGCTGCGCGTTCGCAAGGTCAAGTGCCCCGCAAAACCGCCGCGGTGCTGGACGATGCCGCAACTGGTGAAGCTGGTCGAAACGGCGGGCACGATGCGAGGATGTTTCAAGAACTACCCCGAGATTCGCCGGGCGAACTTCTGGCGCGGCTTCGTTCTTTTGAAATATCACACCGGCTTGCGGCTGGGCGATGTACTGGCGTTGCGATGGATCGACATTGCCGAGAATGGCATGCTCACGATCACGATGCACAAGACGGGCGACATTGTGAACCACCAGTTGCCTATGGAGGTGCTGGCGGCAATCGGCCCGCTCAAGGCCAGCGGCAAGCCACGCGTCTTTGGTGACCTGTTGAACCGCTCGCACGTCATGGAACACTTCAGGCGGCTTGTGCATGCGGCTGGGCTCAAGGAAGGCACGTCGAGGTGGCTGCGGCGGTCTGCGGCCACGCATATCGAGATCGTCTCTCCTGGGGCTGCTAAGGCGTTTTTGGGGCACCGCACGAGCGGGCTGGCGGACCGCAACTACATTGACGCGAGCATCGTGCAACGGCAGAAACCACAACCGCCACGAATCGAGGGACCAAAGGGCATAGGCTGACCCGCCGACCCCTGCCCCTGGCGCGTTGATTGTCACCGGCGCGCCGGGGCGGGGTGTTTGAACTGTCAACGGTTGACAGTTGAGCAATGAACGCGAGAGAGGCCCGTAGACGCACGGCACAACGCCATGAGTAAAGTATCGACCCAAGCCGCGAGCGCTCGTTGTGAGCGATCCTGGCGAACCATTTTCAAGTGAGGGAGACAATGAGCGACGAAATCAAAGTTTCAGTTGTCGAGTTCGGTGACCGCAGTTGTTACCAACTCCAATACCGCGACCCGATCACTGGGCGCAAGAAAACCAAGAGCAGCGGCGTCGATCGTGACGGCTCGAAGCGTGCCCGGGCTGCTGCCGAGCGTGAGGCCGGCACTTGGGAAAAGCAGTTGCGCGAAGGCACGTATCAGCCCAAATCGAAGATGTCCTGGCAGGGGTTCCGCGATCGCTACGCCAATGAAAAGCTATCCGGGCTGGCAGAGGCCACGGCCTGGCGCGTGGAGGGCGTGTTTGATGCCATGGAGAAGTCGATCAATCCCCAACGGCTCGCCGACGTGACGGCCGACAGGCTGTCATATCACTTTGCCGAGCTACGTACGCGGGGGCTGGCCGAAAATACGATCGCGGCCCACGTATGCCACCTGAAAGCCGCGCTCCGTTGGGCGGCTGACTTAGGGCTGATTCATAAGGTGCCGAAGCTGGTGAAGCCTCACCGGGCAATCCAGACCATGAAGGGGCGACCGATCACCGGCGAAGAATTCGACCGGCTGCTTGCCAAGGTGCCGAGCATCGTAGGAGACAAGGTTGCCGAGCACTGGTGCCACCTGCTACGCGGCCTGTGGCTGTCTGGCTTGCGGCTGTCCGAGGCCCACGCCCTGGGCTGGGAAGAGCGCCACGGGCTGCACGTGGACCTGTCGGGCGAGTTCCCGATGATGCGCATCCCGGCCGAGATGGAGAAGGGGCACAAGCACCGGCACCTGCCGATCACCCCAGACTTCGCCGAACTGCTGCTGAAGGTGCCCAAGGATCAACGGAAGGGGCACGTGTTCAACCCGCTGTCTAAGCGGGGCTGGCGCGTCACGAAGCACCAGATGGGCGTCATCATCTGCGCCATGGGCAAGGCGGCTGGCATCAAGGTGAACACGACCACGAAGCTGGGCAAGGAATCGGTGAAGTTCGCCAGTGCCCACGACCTGCGGCGCAGCTTTGGGGAACGCTGGGCCAGCCGCGTCATGCCGCAAGTGCTGAAGGAATTGATGCGTCACGAGAGCATCGAAACCACGTTGAACTTCTACGTCGGCCGGAATGCCCAGACCACGGCCCGCACGATCTGGGCGCAATACGGAAACGGTAACACTTCGGGTAACAGTGCCCCGGGCGAGCAACAAAAACTAGCGCAAACCCCGCAGAAATGAGGGGTGCCCGGTGAATCCCATAGCATTTATAGCGCGATGGGCCTGCTGCAAGCGGGCCAGCCGCTGGTGGCCACGCGGCCGTATCGTGCGCCGCATCACACGATCAGCGAGCCCGGACTCGTCGGCGGTGGCTCGACCCCCACGCCCGGCGAGATCAGCATGTCGCACAACGGCGTGTTGTTCCTCGATGAATTGCCCGAATTCAATCGCCGCACGCTGGAGGTCTTGCGCCAGCCGTTGGAGGACGGCACGGTGACGATCTCGCGGGCGTTGGCCAGCACCACGTTTCCGGCCAACTTCATGCTCATCGCGGCATTGAATCCGTGCCCGTGCGGCTATCGCAACGATCCGCGCCGCGATTGTCATTGCACCGTGCCGCAGATCGAACGTTATATGTCCAAGATATCGGGCCCGCTGCTGGACCGCATCGACATACACATCGAAGTGCCGGCCGTGCCGTTCCGCGAGCTGTCGGCCACGACGCCGGGCACGTCAAGCGCCGAGATGCGCGAGCGCGTGGTGGCGGCGCGGGGCATTCAGGCCGAACGGTTCGCAGGCACTGCGACCCGTCATAACGGCCGCATGACGCACAAGCAGATCCGCACCCACTGCCAGTTGGACGAGGCCGGCATGAACCTGCTGCGCTCGACGATGACCGAGCTGGGCCTTTCGGCCAGAGCGCACGACAAAATTCTGCGGCTGGCCCGCACGATTGCCGATCTCGATGCACGCGACTCCATCGGCCTGGAGCACATCAGCGAGGCCATCAATTACCGCATGCTCGACCGCAACCTGTGGTCGTGATGCGGTCGAGCATGCAGCCGATCGTACTCTGCGGAGGGGGAAGCGAAGCGGAAACCTTTCCTCGCGGGGCTGCCGCCGAGTGGCATGGCCCGGTTGCTGTGGTTATACTGCCGCCAGCGTGGTCCCTTATTCCTGTCGGCACGGAGGGTAGCCCGGCCTGCGGCGTTCAGCCCGCGGTCGGTCGATCGCTGCCGGCACATCAACGGGCGGAGGAGTTAGCATGCACCGATCGCGCGTCCCATCGCACCACCGAAGCCGCCGGCTTCATCGACGGACTTTGCACAGCCGCTCGGCTGCGACCAGCTATTTTCACCCGCAACTGGAAACGCTCGAGCAGCGCAACTTGCTCACGGCGGTGGTCGGTCATGAGATCTTCTACAACAATTCGGCGTACGACGGCAATAATCTGTCCATTAATGCCAGTGACGATCTCGCCACCGCTACCGACAAGTCTGCGCTGTTGCCAGGGTCAGGGCAGGCCACGCTGTCCAACATCACGAACTACACGCGTGGCATCAATGGCATCATGATCGACCTGACCAACGACATTGACCACTCCGGGCTCACCTTAGCCAATGCGGCTAATAATTTTGTCTTCAGCATCGGTGCCAACAACAATCCTGATTCGTGGACGCCGGCGCCAACTCCCTCTGCCATCAGCGTGCGAGCGGGCGCAGGTATCAGCGGCTCAGATCGCGTGGCAATCACCTGGGCCGATGGCGCCATCCGAGACACCTATCTTGCCGTGCAAATCTTGGCGACCGAGCAAACCGGCCTTGCGGAAAGAGAGGTATTCTTCTGGGGCAATCTGCTGGGTGAAACGGCTGGTGTGACTCCCGCAGGCTCTTTTGCACGCACCGTCGCCGCCGACCGTGGTCCGATTTTATCCGGCGGCACTCAAATCAACGTCGGGATCGAAAACCGCTTCGATATCAACAAGAGCAATTCCGTCACGGTCGCCGCCGATGGCGGCCCCATCCTGAGTGCGGGTACGGCCATACTCCCCCGCATCAGTCCAAGGCTCACGGAGACTCCCGACCTCACCGCTGCCAGCGACTCCGGCGTCAGTGACACCGACAACATCACCAACGTCACCACGCCCATCATCGAAGTCACGGCCGAGCTCGGATCGACGGTGACCCTCTATGTCGACGGCTCGCCCGCCGGGCAGCAAGTGGCCGGACCGGTGGCGCAGTTCACGCTCGACCCCTTGGCCGACGGCGTCTATTCCGTCACGGCCCAGGCGGTCGACGGCGCCGGCAACGTCAGCATGCTTTCGAATCCGCTGACGCTTACTATTCAAACCGTGGCCCCCACGGTCGAGGTCACAACGTTTGTCACGTTCAGCGACGACCTGACGCCCCACGTGACGGTCACGGCGTTTGGCGGCCTTGGCCTGGCCAACGGCACGCAAGTGATCCTTGACGTCGACATCAACAACGATGGCGATTTCGACGACCCCGGTGAGCTGGGGCGCACGCTGTCGACACTTTTCGACGGCGGAACCTACTTCGAACTCACGCCGGCGCTGCCTGCCACCGATCCAATCGATGGCCCGTACTTGGTGCAACTGCGCGCCCGCGTGACGGACGTCGCCGGCAATGAAGGCATCAGCCCGTTGTCGTCGCTCAAGATCGATACGCTGGGCAGCACCGCGCTGTACGACTACGTGAACGCTCCGGACGCGTCCTACTCGTATTCGCCGGTCCATTCCAGCGTGGGCGCCGGATACACCTATTACGTGCTCGACATGCGCAGCCAGACCTGGCGCCTCGGCGACGTCAACGATCCGTACTGGGATCATTGGGTCAAGATCGTCGTTCCCAATGGCGCGCTGGGCGATACCGCGCTGCTGTATATCACGGGTGGCAGCAATACCGACCCCATGCCCACCTCGCCCGATTCGACCTTGCGCGACCTGGCGCTGCTGACCGGCGCCGTCACTGTCGAATTGCGCATCGTGCCGAATCAGAAAGTCTACTTCTTCGACGAGCCGGGCACTCCGTGGCGCAACGAAGACGAAATCATCGCCTACACGTTCGATCAGTACGTCAACAACATCGGACAGCCTGGCAACGAAACCTGGCCCCTGCTCTTGCCGATGGTGAAAAGCGCGGTGCGGGCCATGGACGCGACTCAGTCGTTTGTCCCCACCGTCAGCGGCGGACAGGCGATTAACGAGTTCGTCGTCACCGGTTATTCCAAGCGTGGCTGGACCACCTGGCTCACCGGCGCCGTCGACAGCCGCGTCAAGGCCGTCATTCCCGGCGTGATCGACATGTTGAACATGGATGAGTCGATGCAGCATCACTATGGTTTCTACAACGGCGCCTTTGCGCCCCACGTCCACGACTACCAGGACTTCAACCTGATCGAAAACATCTTCGTGGAGGAGAACCAGGAGCTTGGCCGCATCGTCGATCCCTATCGCTACCTGTTCAACAGCAATCTGACCAACATTCCCAAGCTGTTGCTCAACTCGACCGGAGACGAGTTCTTCGTGCCCGACTCCGGCCAGTTCTATCTGAACGATCTACCCGGACCGGCTTACGTGCGCTACATTCCCAACACGGGGCACGGGCTCGACGTGCGGGCGGTCGAAAGCACGTACACGTTTCTCGATGCGTACTTGAACGGTTTTGCGCTCCCCGAGTTCTCGTGGACGGCCGAGCCGGACGGTTCGCTGCACGTGCAAACGGTCACGGCGCCGTCATCGGTAAGGTTGTGGCAGGCGACCAATCCGGCCGCGCGCGATTTTCGCCGCAGCTTCAATCCCGGCATCAACTGGACCAGCACGCTGCTGACCGATCAAGGTGGCGGCGTCTACGCCGGCGACGTGCCCGTGCCAGCTACGGGCGCCACGGCCTTCATGATCGAGCTGACCTTCCCCAGCGGCATTCCGGGCGTGCCTCATGTGTTCACGACCGAAGTGCGCGTGAAGAGCCCGCTGGCGCTGACGCCATGGCCCTTCTACATGCCCACGAACGACGTCATTCCCTTAGTCAGCCCGATGACGGTCGGCCCCAGCGTCGCAAGCTCCGACGACAGCACGAACGTCGCACCGAGCGAAGACTTCAATGCCGTCGTTGCCGGACTGTCCACACCGGCCAGTTCACAGGGCGCGGCGGACGTGGTGCTTCCGGTTGTCCTGGCCACCGCCAGCGCGCCGCTGCTCCCGCTGCTCGACAACGGCTCGGTCGAGTTGATCTTCGCCGAACTCTCCTGGCTCGACGACGGCGACGAGGCGCCAACCGACGAATTCGAGATCAGCCCGCTCGAAGCAGCACTCGCCAGCCTGAGCGCGTAGCGGCCCGTTTGAGAATTGGACGGGCCGCGACATCGCACGGATGCGATGGCAGAATCGCGAGAGAAGTAATTCTGCGATACTCGGCGGAGCATTGCTTCGCACTTGGCACGGGTACGTATCTCGCGCGGGGCTCTACTCTTTCACCATCTCCATCAAACCTCTCAGTACCAGGTCGTTGAAGCTGACGATGCCGACGACCTGGCCGTTGGTGATGACGGGGGCGCGCATGATGCCGAAGCGCTCCAGCAGGCGGGCGCAGTAGCGGATGTCCATTTCCGGGGGTACGCTCAAGACGGGTTTGGCCATGATCTCGTACAGGTTGACCCGGTCGGGTGCACGGTCGGCGCCCAGCACTTTCTTGGCAATGTCGGAAACCAGCACCAGGCCGAACTCGTCGTCGGCGTGGCGTTTGTCGACGATGAGTGCCCGCGTTTCGGCGTGCTTCATGGCCAACAGCGCTTCCTTGACGGTAAGCTTTCCGTCGACGAGATCGAAGTCGCGCTTCATCACGTCGCCGACGCGCACGATTTTCCGCGCAGTCATAGTTTCTCCTCTACGATTTCCGAGAGCCTTCGAATCTGGTGACTTACGCCGACGGCGTCTTCCACGTCAAGCTGAACGGCGATGCCCGTGCCGGGCGTGGTATCGAACCGAGCCGTCTCGCAAATGGTTTCCAGGATGTGGCGACTCAAATGTTGCTCGACGAGAAACAACAGCACGTCGCGCTGCGTTTCCAGCGACAGGCCGAGAAAGGTCTTGGCCGGTCGCAGCCCCTCTCCGCGCGCGTTGCCGATGACGGTGGCGCCGGTGGCGCCCGCCTCGCGCGCAGCGGCCACGACGTCTTCCGTCTTGTCTCCGTCGACAAAGGCAACGATCAATTTGAAGTGCATGGTATTCGGCTCCGCAACGAGGTCATCCGGACGTATTCGTGGGTAGGTTGGCAGGCGCGAGGCGGTTGCCCGCTGCGCGTGCGTTGGACCATTGGGCCAATTGGGCATATCCCATGACGGTAATCATAGGGAACAGCACCGCCAAAGCGATCATGCCGAAACCCTCGGCCAGGGGATCGCGGCCGGGAATCTGCGCAGCCAGCCCCAACCCTAACGCCACCACCAGCGGCACCGTGACGGTGGAGGTGGTGACGCCACCTGAATCATAGGCGAGCGGGACGATTTGGCGCGGCGCGAAGAAGGTTTGCACCACCACGATCAAATAGCCGGCCATGATGAAATAGGGCAGCGGCAGCCCGGTGACGATACGCAGCGTGCCCAGCGTGACCCCGATGCCCGAGCCAATAGCTACAGCGACGCGCAAGCCCCAGACGTGAATCGTGCCGCCAGATACCTGGTGGGCCTTGATCGCCACCGCCAACAGCGCCGGCTCGGCAATGGTGGCGCTAAAGCCGATGGCAAAGGCGAACAGATAGGCCCAGTGATAGCGAAACCACGGCAGAACCACGTCAGGCTGCGCCCCGGGCTCTTGGCCGACGATGGGGCCGGAGGCTAGTTGCCGGGCCATCGTCTCACCCAAGGGAAACAGCGCGGTCTCCAGCCCGACCAGGAACACGGCCAGTCCCAGCGTGACGAACAGGAACCCGCAGGCGACGCGGCGCCAATTGGCAATCGGCCTGCGCAGCACGAACACTTGAAACGCAATGATCACCGCCGCGATCGGCAGCACGTCTCGCAACGTCGAGGTCAACGACGAAAGTAAGGCGACCAGCAGCGTCACGGCCAACGGAGTCCTGCGTTGAACAAGGTCAAGGGCCGACCGGCAAAAGCCCCGCACAGACGGGCGGTTGGGGTTCGCATTCTACGACTTGATAGTTTGCCGATCAAAACAGGATCCCCAACAACAAAACGAATAAAATGGGCGTTAGCGAGGCAAACGCGATCAGGCCGAAACCGTCGATCAAAGGGCTGCGCCCCTTGATGCTCGACGCCAGCCCCACTCCCAGCGCCGCGGTGAGCGGAACGGTGACGGTGGACGTGGTGACGCCTCCGGCATCGTAGGCCACGGCGATGACGTGGCTCGGCGCAAAGGGAGTGAGCAGCATGACCAGGGCATAGCCCGCGATGATCAGGTAGTGAATCGGCCAGCCCATGATGATGCGCACCACGCCCACCGCCAAGGCAAAGCCCACCGACAAAGCAACGGTGGTGCGCAACGTAAAGGCGTAATCCTCTCGCAAAGCGTCTTGCTGCTCGAGCGGGGCCTCGACCACGGCCAGAGTCGCGGCCTTGCCGGCAATGGCGATCAACGCGGGCTCCGCGAAGGTGGTGCCGAAACCCAGGGCGAACGCGAATGCGATCATCCAAGGCAGGCTCCCCTTGCGGGCGAAATCGTGGGCCATGGCCTCGCCCAACGGAAACAGTCCCAACTCCAGTCCCGCGACGAACAACGTCAGCCCGCTGATGACCAAAGCCACACCCATCAGCAAGCGGCCGACGTTGTCGAGCGGCTGGCGGAAGACAAAGAATTGGAACACCACCACCACGAGAATGATGGGCAGCAGATCGCGCGTGCTGGCCCAGAGCGGCCTGCCAACGAGTTTCGCAACGAATTGAACGTCCGACAGCTTCAATTCCTACTCCCTGGACACCAACGCGGCACGAAACGGCTGCGCGATCGAGCAAGCGGGATTCTACTCGATACAGGGGGAGCGCTGGCAATGTCAGTCGGCGCACCGATAGATCGGCACGGCAGATGCAATCCTGGTGTGCGATTTGAGCGCGCAAGCATTGCCGAGCGGCGGCAGCGCTTTGGGATGTTTTAGCGGTGCTGAGCGGCAACTATACTGGGGCGAGCCCCGCGGGGGTGACGGCCCGCCAGATGGATGCCATAGAGACAACCCTGGGAGAACGGTGATGCTTTGCTTGCGGTTTGGCTGCGCAGATGCGGACTTGCGAAGTGAGGTGCAACGGCGCACGGCTCGAGTCTGGCGAATTCAACGACAGGCGTGGTCGGTCGCGCTGCTGGTGTTGGCGGTTGGCATCGCGAGCGGCAAGTCGGCCATTGCCGAAGAGGTGTTTGCGGCCAACCAGGCCTATGTCAAAGAGCACTACACGAAATACGAGTATCAGATCCCGATGCGCGACGGGGTGAAGCTGTTCACCGCGATCTACGTGCCGAAGGATGCCTCGCAGCAGTATCCGATCCTGCTCACGCGGACGCCGTACGGACTACGCCCGTATGGTGAGAGCAACTTTCCCGACTCGCCGCGCGGGCCGTTGAAGCACTACGCCAACGAGCGGTTCATCTTCGCCTATCAGGACGTGCGCGGACGCAACGCATCGGAAGGGGAATTCGTCCACGTCAGGCCGCACATTGCCAACAAGGGGCCCAACGACGTCGACGAAAGCACGGACACCTATGACACGATCGAGTTCCTGGTGACGCACGCGCCGCAGAACAACGGCAACGTCGGCCTGCTGGGCATCTCGTACCCGGGCTTCTATTCGGCGGCCGGCATGATCGACGCGCATCCGGCATTGAAGTGCGTGTCGCCGCAGGCGCCGGTCACCGATTGGTTCATCGGCGACGACTTCCGCCACAACGGGGCGTTGTACCTGGCCCATTCGTTTCGCTTCCTGTCGCTCTTCGGCCAGCCGCTGAAGAAGCCGACGCGGCAGAGTGCGCCGCCGTTCGACTACGAGACGCCCGATGGATATGAGTTCTATCTGAACTTGGGCCCCCTGGACGAGGTGGAGCCGAAGTACTTCGAAAAGGGCGTCATTTTTTGGGACGAGTTGCTCAAGCACGATACCTACGACGCGTTTTGGAAGGAGCGGACGATTACGCCGCATCTGAAAAACATTCGTCCGGCCGTGATGACCGTGGGCGGATGGTTCGACGCCGAGGACTTGTACGGACCGCTGCAAGTCTATCGAGCCACCGAGGAGCAATCGCCGGGCGCGTACAACACGCTGGTGATGGGCCCCTGGGCGCACGGCGGCTGGCACAGCGGCGACGGAGAGTCACTGGGCAACCTGGCGTTCCATCAGAAGTCGGCCGTGTTCTATCGCAACCAGATCGAGCTGCCGTTTCTCAAGCACTTTCTCAAGGCCGCCGACGATCCCAAGCTGCCCGAGGCATACGTCTTCGAGACCGGCACCAACCAGTGGCGCCAGTACGACCAGTGGCCTCCCAGCAACACAACCGCCAAATCGTTGTACTTTCACGCGGGCGGACGGCTCAGCTTCGAGCCGCCGGTCAGCTCCGACGGCGCAGCGTTCGACGAGTACGTCAGCGACCCGGCCAAGCCCGTGCCGTTCATTCCAAACGTCGCCATTGGCATGACCAGGGAGCACATGCTGGACGATCAGCGATTTGCTTCGTCGCGCACCGACGTGCTGGTGTATGCCACCGATCCGCTGGAGGAGGACGTGACAATTGCCGGTCCGATCACGTCGCGGCTGTTTGTCTCGACCACCGGCACCGATTCGGATTGGGTGGTGAAGCTGATCGACGTCTACTCGGGCGATTTTCCCAACCCGCAGCCGAACCCGGCAGGCGTGCAGATGGGCGGCTATCAGCAGTTGGTGCGGGGCGAGGCGATGCGCGGCAAGTTTCGCGACAGCTTCGAGACGCCGCAGCCGTTCGAGCCCGGCAAAGTGACGAAAGTCGAATACGTCATGCCCGACGCCTACCACACGTTTCGCCGGGGGCACCGCATCATGGTTCACGTGCAGAGCTCGTGGTTCCCGCTGGTCGATCGCAATCCGCAGCAGTTCATGACGATCGCCAACGCCAAGGCGGACGATTTCCGCAAAGCGACGCAGCGCGTGTATCGCGGACCCGAGCAAGGCTCGCAAGTGCGGCTGAACGTGCTGGCGCGTTGACGTCGTCGCAGCCTGTTGAAAAATTCAACGGGCTGCTATGCGTGCCGATGGTGCGGCGCCGTTCGTTTGCTGTATCGCGCAGTGAGCTATGTCTCCAACGCCGTACGACCGAGCACCTCGGCGGGCTGGGGCGTTTTCGCTGGCTGCGGGATTGCCGGCTCGGACCGATGCGCCACGGCCTGCACCGGCTGCCGCCGCACGAACATTCCGGAGATATCGTCGAAGATCGAATAGATCACCGGGGTGGCCAGCAGCGTGAGCAACAGTGAGAGCGTCTGACCGCCAACGGCCAGCACGGCGATCGAGCGGCGCTCTTCGGCTCCCGGCCCTACGGCGATCAACAAGGGGAGCAAACCGGCGACGAAGCTGATGGTGGTCATCAAGATCGGGCGAAGGCGATCGCGATTGGCTTGCAGGATGGCGGTGGTGCGATCGATGCCTTGCGCGCGGAGCTGGTTCGTGTGGTCGACCTGCAGAATCGAGTTCTTCTTGACCACGCCGAACAGCACCAGGATGCCCAGCGCCGAGTAGAGGTTCAGCGTTTCGCCCCCCAGCAGCAGGCTCAAAAGCCCAAACGGAACGGCCAGTGGCAGCGAGATGAGGATCGTCAGCGGGTGGATCAGATGCTCGAACTGGGCGGCCAGCACCAGGTACATGAAGATGAACGACAGTGCGAACGTCCACATGAAATCCTTGAACGTGCGCTCCAATTCGCGGCCGCGGCCCGAGACGCGAGTCACGTAGCCGGGCGGCAGGCCCATGGCATCGGCTTCCTGGCGGAACGCTTCGATACGGTCGGCCAGCGCGAAACCAGGCGCCAAGTTGGCGCGCACCGCGGCCATGCGCTGGCGATCGACGCGGTCGATGCGCGGCGAAGACTCGGCGTCGATGAAACGCACGACGTTGTCGAGTCGCGACAGCGTGGGATTCTCATCCCGCATGGCGGCCGGATTGGCGGGATTGCGCGGATTGGCCAGCGCGGCGCTGGCCGCCGTGTTGGCCCAGGCCTGTGGCCGAGTGCGGACGTAAAGCTGGCTGATCGCGTCGCGGCTGCCGCGGTCGATGCCCACCAGCCGCAACTCAACGTCGTAGGTGTCGTCGGCGCTTTTGTCGTGATAGCGCGAGACGCGTTCGTCGCCGCCGACGGCAATCCGCAGCGTCTCGGCGATTTCGTGAACTTCCACGCCCAGCGCGGCCGCGCGCTCGCGATCGATTTCCACGCGCAGCTCGGGCTTGTCCATCCGCAGCGTGGTGAAGGTATCGACGATGCCGGGCAATCGGGCCACGCGTTGTCGCAGTTCCTCGCTGAGCTCGGCCAGGGTATCGATGTCGGGGCCTTCGATCACGAAGTCGACGTCGACCGGGGCGCCTTGCCGCAAGCTGGTCATGTTGCGCACGCTGATGATCAGTTCGGGCAAGCGGCTCAGTCGTGCGCGCACCTGCTCCATCACCTGGCGCTGCGAATAATTTCCGGTCCAGGCGGCCGACGGCTGCCCGTTGCGCAGCTCGCGCCACAGCCGCGAGAGACTGAAGGTGCGCTGCTCGATGTCGTTGAGCCGCACGTAAAAATCGGCCCGATTGAGCGTGGCCGCGCTGCGCCCGCCTACCCGCACCAGCACGTGCTCGATGCCCCTGATCTGTTCCAGTTCGGCTTCGACGGCGCGAGTGGTGGAATCCATCGTGGCCAGCGACGCCCCCTCGCGCGCGGTGACGTCGATTTCGAATTCCGATTCGTCGACGTTGGTGGGCACATAGTCCTGGTGTACCATGCGATACAAGGGCACATTAGCGGCGATGACGGCGATCGCCACCAGGCAGACCAACCAGCGGTGCCGCATGGAAAATGCCAGCGTGCCGACGTAAGCAACTTCGATCAGATGGTAGAAGCCGCGGCGCGACCGCGGTGCGTCGCCAGCGGTCTGCTTGGACGGGCGCAGCAGCCGCGAGCACATCATGGGCGTGAGCGAAAAGCTGATCAGCATCGAGATCATGATGGCCGCCACCGCCGTCATGCCGAATTCATAGAGCATCCGCCCGGTAACGCTGGAAAGGAACGAGACCGGCAAAAACACGATCACCAGCGACAGCGTGGTGGCCAGCACGGCCAGGCCGATTTCGCGGGTGCCTTCGACGGCCGCCTTCATCGGCGGCATGCCCTTCTCTTCCATCAGTCGAAAGACGTTTTCCAGCACCACGATGGCGTCGTCGATCACCACGCCCACCATCAGCACCAGGGCCAGCATGGTGACGTTGTTCATCGTGAAGTCGAGAAACCGCATCACGGCAAAGGTAGAGATGATCGAGCCGGGTATCGCCACGGCCGCGATCAACGTCGAGCGCCAGGATCGCATGAACAACAGCACCACGACCGAGGCCAGGATGCTGCCGGTGATCAGGTGGCCTTGAATCTCGTGCAGCGCGGCGGTGATGTAACGCGACTGGTCTTGAATGACGGTCAATTCAACGTCGTCGGGCAGCAAGCTGCGACAGCGGTCGAAGCGGCTCTTGACGGCTTCGATCACTTCGACGGTGTTGGTGCCGGACTGGCGCTGAATGGAGACGATGACGGCGGGCTGGCCGTCGAGCCGAGCCAGGGTGCGGACCTCCTTGGAACCGTCGACGACGTCGCCCAGATCGCGCAGGCGGACCGGCGTGCCGCCCGAGCTGGCCACGACAAGGTCGAGGAAGTCGCCCGGCTGCTGCACGCGTCCCAGCGTGCGCAGCGACAACTCGCGCGCTCCGGTGTCGACGCGTCCGGCGGGGATATCGATGTTCTGCCGCGCCAGTGCGTCGCGCACCTGCATGATCGAAAGCTGGTAGGCGGCCAGCCGCCGCGCCTCGATGTTGACGTTGATCGCGCGATCCGTGGCTCCGGCGATGAACACCTCGCCCACGCCGTGGACGCTTTCGAGCACGTTCTTGACCGCGCGGTCGGCCAGCACGAACAACTCTCGACTGCTGCGATTGCCCGAAATGGCCAGCGACATGATGGGCGAATAGTCCATGTCGGCCTTGTCGACCACTGGCGGATCGATGCCGGGCGGCAGACGATTGCCCACGCTGGCCACCGCGTCGCGCACGTCGGACGAGGCGGCGTCGATGTCGCGATTGAGATTAAACGTGATGATCAGCAACGACTGGCCATCACGCGAGAGCGACCGCAATTCGTCGATGCCCGCCACGGTCGCCACCGCGTCTTCCAATAGCTGCGTGACTTCGGTCTCGATTTCCTCGGGCGCCGCGCCCGGATAGTAGGTGAAGACGAAGACGGTGGGCAAGTCCATCTTGGGAAAGCGATCGATCCCCAACTGCTGGTAGGCCGCCACACCGGCGACGATCATGGCCATCACCAGCATCAAGGCGAACACCGGCCTGCGGACACAGATTTCTGCCAGCCACTGCAAGTGTCAACTCCTTCGTTATCATCGGCCCGGCCGCGGTCGTTGGCGCAGCTGGCTCAGCCGCCCAGTTGGGCTCCGGCGCCGCCGGCCTGCGCCGGCGGATCTTGAATCGCTCGGACCAGGCCTTCGCGCCCCTGGTCGCCGTGGGTGATCACGGTTTGGCCTGGTTCCAAGCCCGACAGTATCTCCACGCGGCGATTGTCGCGGCGTCCGATGCGCACCGCCTGCGGCCGCGCTTGCTGGTCGGCGACGACCCACACTTTTTCCACGCCGCCGAAGGCGGTGATGCAACTTGCGGGAATGGCCAGCGCCTGGCCGCCGTCGTCCACCAGGATTTCGGCCTCGGCAAACAAGCCGGTGCGGAGACGATTGTCTTCGTTTTCGAGATCGGCCTCGATGATCAGCGCGCGGCTGCTGACGTCCAGCGCCGGGCTGATCCGCGCGATGGGGGCCACCAATGGCCGCGAAACGCCCTCCAACATAATCTGGACCGGCTGGCCCACCATCACGCCGATGGCGCTGCGCTCCGGCACACCCGCGCGGAAACGAAGCGGCGACGTGCGGACCAGCGCGGCGACCGGCTGGCCGACGTTGACGTAGCTGCCCGGCGCCACGCGCGTTTCCTGGATCGCGCCGTCGAAGGGTGCCTTGAGCACGGCGTCCTGCAGATTCTGGTTGGCCAGGGCAAGTTCCGAGCGGCGCAACTTCAGCAGTGCGATTTGCTCCTGCACGCTGTTGAGCGACGATCGGTAGCGCGCCTCCGCCACGCGCAGCGCCGCTTCGCGCGATTGGATTTCCTCTTGCGTCACCACGCCTCTGCCCGCCAGGCTCTTGACGCGCTGGACGTTCAGACGCGCTTCATCGAGCAGCGCTTGTTCCTGTTGGACGGGTGGCGCCTTCGTAGGATCGAGATCCTCATCGGGCACGCCCGGCTTCAGACCCACGCTGGCCCGGGCCTGCGACACTTGCGCCTCGGCTTGCTGCACGCGCAGTTCGAACTCGTCGGTCTCCAATTCGGCGACCACCTGGCCCGCGGTTACCGGCGTGCCAATGTCGACCCGCACCGCTTTGACTCGTCCGGCCACTTTCACGCCCAACAGCGCATATTCATCCTCGATCAGCGTTCCTTGCACTCGCACCGTGCGCGGCCACGATTGCAGCCCGACCTCGACGACGTGTACCTCCGGTTCGTCGGCGCTTGAGCTTGAACTGTCGGAAGCCCCCAGCCCGGGATCAGCGCGGCCGCAGCCCAGCACCTGGCACGTTGCCAACGCCAGGCACGCCGCCGGCAGCCAGTGCCGGGATCGATCGAACAAGCGCATCGGAAGTTCGCCCATGGCGAGCTGTACTTGTTGAGGAAGGAAGAAGCCGCGGCCGGGGCCATCACAAGCCAAAGCCGCCACCTCTTGGTCGGGGTGCGCCGAAAACCGCATCGGGGTTGGGGTGCCTGTTATTCTAACCAAGGGCCGGCCGAAACGCTTGGCAAGAGCCTGGTTTTTTTCCGGGTTTTTCGCCAGCCTCCCGCTGGCTGTTCACTGGTGGTTGTGCTCAGCGGTACTGCACAGCACCGTGCAGCATGGGGCGGCGCCCGGCCGCTACGATCGCGCGAAGCAGCCCAAGCTGACCGTGCGAGCCCCCCGCATCGGCGCCGGCCGACCTATACTTGGACCGCGGCGCGCGGACTGCCTGGTCGTGGCCGCAGTCCTCAGACGGCACCGTTGGCCTGGCCTGGTATGTCGACATGCTGATCGATACTCAACTCGATCAACCGCAGCAGCAACTTTGGGATGGTCCGGCACTGTCGAGACGTATCCCCGCGCTCGATGGCATCCGCGGGCTGGCCATCATTCTGGTCACGCTGTACCGATTCAACATCGGTCCGGCGTACCACGACGGCATCGGCGGCGCGTTGTTTGGCGCGCTTAAGTTCGGATACCTGGGCGTCGACCTGTTCTTCGTGCTCTCGGGTTTTCTGATCACGGGTATCCTGTACGACGCCAAACAGCAGTCGCGCTACTTTCGCAACTTTTATGCCAGGCGCGCGCTGCGGATCTTTCCACTGTACTACGGCTTCCTGTTCGCAATGCTGGTCGCGCTGCCGGCGATTCTGGGCAGCCGCTGGAACCTGTTCCCCGAGGCCCGGGCCGACCAGGCGTGGCTATGGCTGTACGCAGCGAACTTCCTGATGGGTATCCGCGGCGCCTGGTGCCTGGGCAGCTTCGAACACTTCTGGAGCCTGGCCATCGAGGAGCACTTTTACCTCGTGTGGCCGCTGGTGATCTTCTTTTGCTCGCGGCGACAGGCCATCGTCGCGTCGCTGGTGGCATTGGGTATTTCGATCGTTGGCAGGATCGTATGGCTGCGGATGGGAGGAAACGACGTGGCCGTCGAACTGTTTACGTTCTTCCGGCTCGATGGGCTGGCGCTTGGCGCGTTGGCGGCGCTGTGGGCACGCGGCCCGGGCGGCATCGCGCCTTTGGTTCGCTGGGCGCTCGTCGCCACGGTCGTCTGCGGGCTGTTGTTGATTGTCATTACCCCGGGCGAACGCCGCTTGTTGGGGCTGCGTTGGACCATCGTGGCCGCGTTCTACGTCGGGATGCTGGTGTTGGCCGTTGCTTCGCGGCCGTCGACCCGGTGGGGCAAACTTTGGCGCTCGCCGGTGCTGGCATTCTTCGGCAAGTACAGTTACGCGATGTACGTCGTTCAATTACCGCTCATTGTTCTGATGGCGCCGTTGATTACGGCCGAGGGCACGTGCGCGGAGCTGGGCTCGGTGTTCTGGGGCCGAATGGCGTACATCGGCATCATGTCGGCCGCGACCACAGCGTGCGCCGTAGCGAGCTGGCACTTGCTCGAGAAGCGACTGTTGCGGCTCAAGACGCGGTTTGCGTGAAGCGGGCTGCGCGTGGCGCCGGTTGGTAGTGGCCCCGCCCGCCCGTCACGCCCCATCAGGCCCTGGGAAGCAACTCGGGAATTGCGTGGCCATCGGTGACGATCGGCGTGGGGCGGCCCTTGTGGTCGGGCAGGGTGACGCGCTGATAATCGATGCCCAGGTGGTGATAGATCGTGGCCAGAAAGTCCTGCGGCCCAACGCGTCGCTCGACCACCTGCTCACCGCGGCGATCGGTAGCGCCGATGACCTGCCCGGTGGCGATGCCGCCGCCGGCCCAGATCATCGAGTTGGCGTGCGGCCAATGGTCGCGGCCGGGTTGCACGGTTCCTTGCGGGCCGCTGGCGATCCCGCCGCC